>NZ_CP050192.1:2229300-2584890 GCF_011694515.1 Mycobacterium sp. DL592
TCGACAACCTCGCAGACCGCGCAAGCAACCCCGCGACTTTCGCCGCGAGCCTGTAGAGCGGACAGTGGAACATCCCGGAATCCGGGAGTATTCCTCGAAGATGCCGTCGCGCTCTGCGGGCTGACCGCGTCGCGGCGACGTGGATTAAGTTACGTGAGTGCTAACGGGGAGTCAAATCGCCTGCTAGAAGCAGGGTTTCGGCAGCTCGGAACTCACCGAACACGCTGCACGCCAGCAACATTGCGTTTGCCGCGGCGCAGCACCAGCCAGCTGCCGTGCAGGAAGTGGGACGCATTCGCCACCCAGTCGTCGCTGGCGACCTTGACGTTGTTGACCGACACTCCCCCCTCGGCGATAGTCCGCTTGGCCTCCTTCTTGCTGGCCGACAGACCCGTGGCCACCAGAAGGTCGACGATCCCGTCCGGGGCCCCCGGCTCAAGGGTCGCCACCGAGGTCTCGTTCAGCGCTGCGGCCAGCGTGGCCTCGTCGAGCTGCGACAGTTCACCGCGGCCGAAGAGTGCCTGCGATGCGTGTTCAACCGCCGCGGTGGCGGCCTCGCCGTGCACCAAAGTGGTGAGCTCCTGAGCCAATCGACGCTGCGCTGCACGCTCATGCGGCCGCTCTGCGGTGGCCAGTTCCAGCTCGGCCAGCTCCTCGGCCGACAGGAAGGTGAACCAGCGCAGGTACCGGATCACGTCGGCATCTGCGGTGTTCACGAAGTACTGGTACCAGGCATACGGACTGGTCATCTCGGGGTCCAGCCACAGGCTGCCGCCGCCGGTGGACTTGCCGAACTTCGTGCCGTCGGCAGATGTGACCAACGGCACGGTCAGCGCATGCACGGTCGCGCCAAGCTTCTGCCGGACCAGGCGCACGCCGGCGATGATGTTGCCCCACTGATCGGAGCCGCCGAGCTGCAGCGAGCAGCCGTAGCGCTGGTGCAACTCCACATAGTCGTTGGCCTGCAACAGCATGTAACTGAACTCGGTGTAGGAGATGCCCTCGCCGTCGAGGCGTCGGCGGATGGTGTCGCGGTCGAGCATCACGTTGACCGAGAAGTGCTTGCCGACGTCACGCAGAAACTCGATGGCCCCCAGCTGTGACGTCCAACTCAGGTTGTTCTCCACGACGGCACCGGTCGGCGAGTCGTCGAAGTCGACGAACCGCTCGAGCTGCCCGCGAATCCGCTCGGACCACTGGGCCACCGTGTCAGCGGTGTTGAGTGTGCGCTCACCGTTGTCGCGCGGATCACCGATCAGCCCGGTCGCTCCGCCGGCCAGCACGATCGGCCGGTGACCGGCGCGCTGGAAGCGCTGCAATGTGAGCAACGGCACCAGGTTTCCGGCATGCAAGCTCGGTGCGGTGGGGTCGAACCCGGCGTACACCGTCATCGGCGGCTGCGCGGCAACGGCCGCAAGCCCATCGATGTCGGTGGACTGCGCGATCAGTCCCCGCCAACCCAACTCGTCGAGAATCGTCGTGCCCATGGGTTGATCTTCCCGTATCGGATCGGCTCAGTCGCTCGCGCCCGGCATTGGTGCGCGCGGACTGCGCCGGTAGGCCGACACCTCCGGGCGTCCGGTCAGCCAGAACCGCCAGGGACGATCGGCCGCTCGGCTCACCCCAACCCGCGGCCCGCAACTGTCCGGACTGGGCTCACCGAGGTGCAGTGTTAGCGGAGACTTGTCGTCGAAGACGTCGAGTCCGTTGTCGTCCATGCCGATCGCCAGGGCCGAGCACAGGTTGCCCGGCCCGCGCGCCAACCCGGCCGGGCGCACCGCCAGGCCCCGGCGAGCCTGGGCATCCGCCAGGCCGGATTCGATTGCGGCCGCCCGCAGCAGAACCGCCGCTGCGACGCCGTCGGGGCCGCACGACACGTTGGCGCACACGTGGATTCCATGACTGCGATAGGTATAGAGCCTGCCCGCCGGACCGAACATCACCGAGTTCCTTGCCGTCGGGCCGCGATAGGAATGGGCGGCGGCGTCCGGCCACGGCCCATCGGGCGGTCCGCCATAGGCCTCGACTTCGACGACCAGCGCGGAGACACCCCGGCAGCTGATCACCGCGCCGAGCAGCCGACGGGCTGCGCTGACCGGGTCGCCGGCCAGCAGCTGGGCAGTCACGACACGCATTGTGCCCGTTTCCTTGACGCGGCGACGCAGCAGGCGCATTATTCATCGCGTGATGACTTCATCCGGTGATGAATTACTAGCGGCGCCTGCCGACGGCGCAGTTCACACCAGACACCTTCGGGTGGTCCGCGGTAAGCGGGTGGCCCTGCACGACTTCTCGGTGGACATCGCACGCGGCACGGTGACCGGGCTGCTCGGTCCGTCCGGGTGCGGCAAGACGACCCTGATCCGCAGCATCGTCGGAACTCAGATCATCGCCTCCGGGACAGTGACCGTGCTCGGCCATCCGGCGGGCTCTCCCCCGCTGCGGCGGCGCGTCGGCTACGTCACCCAGGATCCGACGATCTACAACGATCTGCGGGTGATCGACAACGTCCGCTACTTCGCCGCCCTGTACGGGGTGCACACGACCGCAGCCGACGAGGCCGTCGACAGTGTCGGGTTGCGCGACCACGCCGGCGCGTACTGCGGAAACCTCTCCGGCGGTCAACGCGCCCGGGTATCACTGGCCTGCGCCCTGGTCTGCCAACCCGACCTGCTGGTGCTCGACGAACCCACAGTCGGACTGGACCCGGTCCTGCGGGCCGACCTGTGGGCGCAGTTCCATGCCCTGGCCCGGCGCGGTGCCACCCTGCTGGTATCCAGCCACGTGATGGACGAGGCCGACCATTGCGCCGACCTGCTACTCATGCGCGAGGGCCGACTGCTGGCCCACACCACCCCAACCCAGCTACGAGAGGACACCGGATGCGCGTCACTGGAGGAAGCGTTCCTGTCCGTCATCCGGCACACCACCGCAGCGCCGGCCGGCTAAGCCCGCGGGCCTACCTGGCCACGACCACCCGCATCCTGCGGCAGCTGCGCTCCGATCACCGCAGTATCGCGATGATCCTCGTCGTCCCGAGCGCGGTCATAACCCTGATGTACTTCATGTTCTCCGACGTGCCGACCAGGCCCGGCACCGTGTCGCCCTTCCACAACGCGTGCCTGATCCTGCTCGGGCTGTTCCCGCTGTTCGTGATGTTCCTCATCACCTCGATCACCATGCAGCGCGAGCGCGCCTCCGGGACGCTGGAGCGGATTCTCACCACACCGCTGCGTCGGCTCGACCTGCTGGCCGCCTACGGCACCGCGTTCTCCGTCGCCGCCGCCGCCCAGGCCACCCTGGCGTGTGTCGTGTCGTTCTGGCTGCTCGGGTTCCAGACCGCGGGCAGCCCGTTATGGGTCTTCGTGATCGCGGTGATCAACGCGGTACTCGGGGTGGGCCTGGGGTTGTTGGCCAGTGCGTTCGCGCGCACCGAGTTCCAGGCGGTCCAGTTCATGCCGGTCGTCATCGTCCCCCAACTGCTGCTGGCGGGCATCATCGTGCCGCGCGCGCTGATGCCGACCTGGCTGGAGTGGATCAGCAACGTGATGCCGGCCAGTTACGCGCTGGAAGCGCTGCAACAGGTCAGCAGCCACGCCGAACTGACCAGCGTGGCGGTCCGCGACATGCTCGTCGTCCTCGGCTTCGCGGTGGTGGCACTGGCACTGGCTGCGGCGACACTGCGGCGGCGCACACCGTGAAGCGTCCGGGACGCCCGCCGGGCAATACCTCCGATACCCGCGAGCGCATCCTGGTCGCGGCGCGAGAGTTGTTCGCGCGCAACGGTATCGACAGAACCTCGATCCGAGCGATTGCGGCCGCCGCGGGCGTGGACTCCGCGCTGGTGCACCATTACTTCGGAACCAAGCAGCAATTATTCGCCGCGGCCATCCGGATGCCCTTCGACCCGATGACGGTGATCGCCCGGATGCGGGAGACCCCGGTGGAGGACCTCGGCAACGCCTTGCCGGCGATGCTGCTGGCCATGTGGGACTCGGAGATGGGCCACGCACTGGTGGCCACCATGCGATCCATCCTCAGCGGCGCCGACGTCAGCCTGATCCGCACGTTCATCGAAGATATTGTCACCGCGGAAATCGCTCCGCGCGTTGACAATCCACCGGGAACGGGGCGCATCCGCGTACAGTTCGTGGCCTCACAGATGCTCGGTGTGGCCATCGCGCGCTACATCGTCGGTATCGAACCGTTCGCATCGTTGCCGCCGCAGCAGATCGCCCAGACGATCGCGCCTGCCCTGCAGCGCTATCTCACTGGGGACTTGCCGCTGTGATCAGGCGTTCGTGTTCTTCGGGAGCGACGTCGACGGCCTCATCAACCAGCAGCACCGGAATACCGTCCTCGATGCGGTAGGCCTTGTGCAGGCGCGGGTTGTACAGAAGTCCGTCGACCGCCAGCAGCGGGCCACGATCGGCCGGGCACACCAGAATGCTCAGAAGCTTCTCGTCGAGCACGGCGCCCACCTACTGCCCCGGAATGCTGGGGCTGCCGTCCGACGGCATCTGGCCGGCACCCATCACCGCGTTGTTGTTCTGCGCGGCTTGGGCCTGCTGGAGCATTTCGGTTTGCGCCTTGATCTTCTGCTGGTAGCCCAGGGTGTCGCTGAGCGCCTGGATCAACGGCTTCTGATTGGGCCGGTAGTTCAGCGCATCCATGATTGCGGCGACGTTCGTCTTGGAAGGCTTGAAACCCTGGGAACGCAATTTCATGACGGACTTGATCAGGTTCGACAGCTGGCCGCCGCCCGCACCCTGGTCGTATTCCTGGTCGATGAACAGCAGCAGCTCGTCGGCGCTCTTGAACTGGGGAACCCCCGAGTCCGACTGCGCTGTGGGGGTGGCTGGTGCGGTGGACGACGGATCGGCCAGCGCGGTCGCGGACCCGAGGCCGGCGATCAGGGCAGCGGTCAGCACTCCGATCGCTGCGCCCTTGGCGCCGCGATGCGAGCGGCTGGTAACGCTGTGCACAGTCATGCAATCCTCCGACGCGTGGGCACCCCGACTATCGGCGAGCCTAACAGTGCGGCACGGCCAGGGCAGGGGCTCAGTTCTGGGGACTCGCCAGCTGCGCCCGCACCGCGGCCGTGAGCCGCTTGTACTTCTGGGTATCGGCGTCCAGATACCAGCTGTTACGCGTCGCCTTCGGTACACCGGCCGCACGCAGCGCCGACACGGTCGGCCGGTAGGTGGCGGTGAGCGGTAGGTCGGCGACCACGTGGACGATGTCGGGAGCCAGGCCGACCGGCATCGCCGAGACCGCCTCGGTCAGGTCGGCGGCGGTGACGCCCGCACCCGGCCGCAGGGTCAGGGCTGTGACGGCGAGTGTGCCGGCGGATGTCTCGACGCCATAGGTGGCGGCCAGGTCGACAGCCAGGATGCGGCTGAGTGCGTCGGTGCAAGGCTCGGGGAACACCACCCCGCGCGGGGTGCGGATCAGCAGGTTGCGGCTGCCCAGCAGCCAGAAGTCGCCGTCGGCATCGCGCCGGAACACGTATTCGGTGGAGATCCAGGTGTCGCTGGGTGCGAACACGCCGCGTTTCACCGATGCGGTCGGGTCGATCGGACCCCACGGCTTGGCCAGCAGCAGCCCCACCTGATTGGGTTCGGCGACCCGCACGAAGCCGCGGTCGTCCTCGAGGATCAGATCGTCGTCGGGGTCGTAGGCGGCCAGCTCCACCACGCCGCCACCGGGCAGCGGGCGGCCCTTGCTGCCGACTTTGGCGCCGGCGACATTGGCCAGCACTGCCTGGCCGTCCGTGGTGGCGAAGAACTCGACGATATTGGCCGGGGTGAACCCGTCGACGACGCGCTGCCACAGGCCGGTCGGCATACCCGAACCGATGAACAGGCGCACCGGATGGGTCGGCGAGAGGTTGAACGACGGGGCGTCGACGACATCGCGCAGCATCGCCCAGGTGTAGGACACCACCGTGACGCCGTACTGGCGAATCTCGGCGAAGAACCGCTCCGGCTCGAGGCTGCGCGCCAGTGCAATACGGGCCCCACCGACGACTGCGCCGCCCAGACTCACCAGCAGACCGGACTGGTGGTGCAGCGGGGTCAGGCAGTAGACGGTGTCGCTGCCGCCCAGCGCCGCTGCCGAGGCGGTACCGAAGGCCGACAGCGACCACCGGTAGTTGGTGATCTGCTTGGGGATCAGACCGCCGCCGACGGTGCTGAACGCCACGAACGCGAGGTCGCGGGCGAAACCCGGATTGGGGCGATACCAACCGGGCAGTGCGACGGCGTCGGGGTCGATCTTCTCCATGTCGATGACGCCGCTGTCGCCGGGCAGGTTGAGATCACGGGCGTCGCCGCCGCCGAGGACCAGGATCTGCACCGGCAGCTTGCGGGCTGCTTCGAGGTTGCCCGGGTCGGTGATGACCTCGGTGACGCCGCCGAGACGGACCGCTTCGGCGAGATCGGCATCCGGGGGCATCAGCACCGCGACCGCGCCGAGCCGGGACAGGGCGGCGATCGCCACGAGCGCCGAGGGCCGGGTGTCCATCAGCACCCCGACCCGCACACCCTGGCGCACCCCGACCTTGATCAGGCCGCGGACCACGTTGTTGATGCGGCGATTGACCGCCTGATAGGTGTGGACCCGGCCGTCGAAGAGCAGGAACTCACCGTTGGGCGAACCGTCGGCCTGCTCATCGATGATGCGGCCCAACGAGATTCGGGTGTGGTCGTTGATCTGACCGAGGCGCACCAGCCGCGGCAGGGTGCGGGCGGTCTCGACGGCCAGGGTGCGCATGGACTTGTTGGTGGTGACGACGGCGTCGGCGACACCGCGCACCACCGACGCCGCCAGACCGGACGCCTCGGCCACGCCGTGCATGATGCGTGAGCTCAGCGCCACCCCGGAATCCTCCGGCTCGGCGGTGCTGTCGGGCATCGGGGAGATCGCCGCCGGGCGGCCGTCGCGGCCCGAGAGCCACAGCACCCAGTCGGCCACGGTCGGCCAGGTGGCCGTCGCGGCCTTGGATCCCACCACCAGCCCGAAGTGGCCGGCCCGGATCATCACCTCGTAGACGTCGGCGCTCGGCGCGGCGCGCTTGATGCCGCGGACCGAGGCGGGCTGGCCGATGTCGTCGACCTCTCCGACGAATGCCAGTACCGGGCAGGTGATGTCGCTGAGCGTCACGAGCTGCTCGTTGATGACGAACCCGCCGGTCATCATCCGGTTATGAGCGATGAACTGCTTGAGCAGCTCGGACACTGCGGGACCCGACCAGGCGATCCAGCCTTCGCTGTCGAGGAAACGCCGCTGCTGCTCCCGGGGCAGTAGTGCTTCGCGGTCATGCAGTTGACGCACGAAGTCGATGCGGGCCTTGGCGGTCTTGAGCGGATCGAGCATCTGAAAACCAGTGCGCGCCAACCAACCTGGGATGTCGATCCGGTTGAAGACGTGATCGGCCATGAAGTCGGCGGCGACTGCGCCGATGTTGGCCGGGATGCCCATGGGCAGTGCAGCCAGGGTGTCCACCGGCGAGCCGAAGGCCACGATGCTGGCAATGTCCTTGCTGCGGCGGTAGGCGGCGGTCTGGTAGCAGAACATCCCGCCCTGCGAGTAGCCGGCCAGATGCACGCTCTGGCCGGTGGTCTCCTTGACGGTGTCGATGGCCTCGTTGAGCGCGACGATGTGGTCGGTGAGGGTGCGTTCCATGCCACCTTCGACCTCGTCGGGCGACCCGAAGTCGATCACCCACGGGTCGATGCCTGCGCCGTGCAGGATTCCGACCGCGCCGTCCTCCTGGGTGACGTCCCACATGTTCGCCGACATCATCATCGGGTGCACCATGAGCACCGGCGGCCCGGCGGGCGGCTGACCCGGCCGGTTGTCCGGCGGGAAGTAACGCCGCAGCTTGTACATCGACTTGCTCTCGACGGTCTGGAATGGCGAGGGGACCACGCCGGTCTCCAGACCGCCCCAGCGCAATACCTCGAAACCGTTCTGTGCCGTCGCCATCAGACGCTCGACCGGCCTGGTGACCGCCGACAAGTTCAAGTCCACAACCACTCCCCTGTCCGACATCACAGCTGCGTAAGGCCCCGACAGCCAGCACATCATGGCATAAAGCCGACGTGCCGCCTGCGGCTTTGGTGTCGCTGGGCGGGCCACCGCTAATGTCCTTGCAGTGGCGCACCTGCTGGGGGCCGAAGCCCTCCACCTCGAGTATCCGACTCAGGTGGTTTTCGAGTCGGTGACCGTCGGTGTCAACGAGGGCGCGCGGATCGGGATCGTCGGACGTAACGGCGACGGAAAATCCAGCTTGATGGGCATGCTGACGGGCCGCATCATCCCGGACTCCGGCCGTGTCACCCGCCGCGGCGGCATCCGGGTGGCGGCGCTGGACCAGGCCGACACCCTCGACCCGGCCGCCGCTGTCGGTACGGTCCTCGTCGGGGATCAGGCCGAACACGAGTGGGCGGGCGACGCCCGGGTACGCGACGTCGTCGACGGCTTGGTGTCCGACATCGACTGGCAGATGCCGGTGGGATCGCTGTCGGGCGGGCAGCGCCGCCGCGTCCAACTTGCCGAACTGCTGATCGGTGACTGGGATGTGATCGCTCTCGACGAGCCGACCAACCACCTCGATATCGAAGGCATCACCTGGCTCGCCGAGCACCTGAGGAACCGCTGGTCACCCAGTTCCGGCGGGTTGCTGCTGGTCACCCACGACCGCTGGTTCCTCGACGAGGTCGCGAACACGACGTGGGAGGTTCACGACGGGATCGTCGAGCCGTTCGACGGCGGCTATGCGGCCTATGTTCTGCAGCGCGTGGAACGTGACCGGGTGGCGGCGGCGACGGAAGCCAAGCGGCAGAACCTGATGCGCAAGGAGTTGGCGTGGTTGCGCCGCGGCGCACCGGCGCGCACCTCCAAGCCGAAGTTCCGGATCGACGCGGCCAACCAGTTGATCGCCGACGTCCCGCCACTGCGCAACACCGTGGAACTGTCCAAGCTCGCGACCGCGCGGCTGGGCAAGGACGTCATCGACCTGCTCGATGCGTCCGTGTCGTTCGACGGCCGGCCGGTATTGCGTGACGTCGAATGGCGCATCGGCCCGGGCGAGCGCACCGGCATCGTCGGCGCCAACGGCGCCGGGAAGTCGACGCTGCTGGGCCTGATCGCCGGCACGCTGGAGCCCGATGGCGGCCGGATCAAGCGCGGCAAGACCGTTCGGCTGGCCATGCTCGACCAGAAGTCCAGCCAGCTCGCCGATATCGAGGGTGATCTGGTCCGCGATGTGGTGGGCCGCCTCAAGGCGGGGTACGTGGTCGACGGACGCGAGCTGACGCCCACACAACTGTTGGAGCGCTTGGGTTTTCGCCGCGAACAGCTGTCTGCTCGGGTCAATGAGCTCTCCGGCGGACAGCGCCGCCGCCTGCAGCTGATGCTGATCCTGCTCGAGGAGCCCAATGTGCTGGTGCTCGACGAGCCGACCAACGACGTCGACATCGACATGCTCTCGGCCACCGAGGATCTGCTCGACTCCTGGCCCGGCACCCTGATCGTGGTGTCCCACGACCGCTACCTCCTCGAGCGCGTCACCGACCAGCAGTACGCGATCGTCGACGGCCACCTGCGGCACCTGCCCGGCGGAGTCGACGAATATCTGCGGATCGCCGCACGCCGGCACGCTGCGGATGCTGCCGGACCTGCCTCTGCGGCCCCGACACCGCCCGCCGCGCTGTCGGGCGCGGAATTGCGCAACGTCGAAAAGGAAATCGCTGCGCTGGACCGCGCGCTGAGCAAACTGTCCTACCGGGTGAACGCCAAGCACGTCGAACTGGCCGAACACGACCAAGCCGACCACATCGGGCTCGGCCGGCTGACCAAGGAGCTGCGCGAGCTGGAGGCCGAGGTCGCCGAAAAGGAGAACCGCTGGCTGGAGCTTTCCGAGCTGGTCGACTAGGCCGTCTGCGCAACGGCGTCGGGCATCGGGAACGGCCGCACGAGCAGCAGCCCGCACCCCGCGACGAGGCCGCAGATCAGGATCGTCGGGCTCACCCCGATCCAGGTTGCGATCAGCCCGAACAGCAGACTGCCCGCAGCCAGCGAACCCTGCAGGGTCAGCGTGTAGAACGACGTCATCAGGCCACGACTGTCGGCCGGTGCCGCCGTCTGCACCGCCCACTGATGAGCCACCGTGAGGATGCCCCAGCAGAATCCGGCGACCAGGAGGAACGACGCGTCGAGCGGCATGCTGTCCCACTGGCTGATTCCCAGGACCGCGAGCGAAAACCCCGCCAGCGCAGCCGAACTCAACACGCTCATCCGCGCGCGCGTCTGCATCCATGGCATCAACGACACTGCCGACACCGTTCCCGTGGCGAGCGCCGTAAGCAGCCCGCCGTATCCGATGACCTCGGTCTGGATGTTCTCCTTGGCTTCCAGCGGCAACAACGCCACCATCCCGGTGCAGGGCAGCATGAACGCGGCCAGCCGGATCAGCGGGCCGTACAACTCGCGGGAGGCCCGCAGTGAACGCCACCCGCCGGCGAAGGAGGCCAGTGCCTCCCGGAACGAACCGGTCTCGGTGCGGCCCAGGGGTTTGGGCACCCGCCTGACGACGGCCATCATCACGACATGGGACAGCCCGCGGATGCCGAACACCAGCAGCGCACCTCTGAAACCGACCAGAAGACCGCCGAGCAGCGGTCCGACGACCTGGGCGAGTTTGTTGCTCAACGCGTTGAACGAGATCGCGGCGACCAGCTGGTCGGCCGGAAGGAGGTCGTGCAGAAAGGGTTTCCACGCCGCCTGCTGAAAGACCATGCCGATGCCGATGAGGAACAGCGCCACCAACAGCGATCCGGCGTTGAGGTGTCCGCTGAAGGTGAGCGCGGCGAGGCCGGCTACGGCCAGCAGCATCCAGGTGTGCGCGCCGAGCAGCAGGCGCCGGTGGCCGTAGAGATCCGAGGCGATACCGGCGGGGATCCCGAACACGAGAAACGGCAGGCTGACGGCCGTTTGCACCATGCTGACCAGAAGAGGGTTCGTCGTCAACGACAGCATCACCCAGGCGGCGCCGAGCAACAGCATGACCAGCCCGAGGCCGGAAAGCAGGTTCGCCAACCACAATTCGCGGAACTGGCGCTGCGCGAAAAGGTGGTATCCCCCGCTGTGTGTCACCGCAGCCGCAGCCGCAGTCTCTCCGCGGTCTCCCGCACGACGCCGAGCTGGTGGGCCACCTGCACCGGGGCGGTCCCGCCGCGGGCATCGCGTGACGACACCGACCCGTCGACGGTGAGCACGTCCCGCACCTGTGGTGTCAGGGCGTCGCTGACCTGAGCCAGTTCCTCATCGCTCAACTCGTCGAGGCCCACTCCCCGGCTCTCTGCGGTGCGCACCGCCGCACCCGCGGCCTCGTGCGCCACCCGGAACGGCACGCCTTGGCGCACCAGCCATTCGGCGATGTCGGTGGCCAGGGTGTACCCGGCGGGGGCCAGCGCCGCCATCCGGTCCTCGTCGAACGTCAAAGTCGCGACCAGGCCGGCCATCGCGGGCAGCACCAACTCGAGTTGGGCCACCGAGTCGAACAGCGGCTCCTTGTCCTCCTGCAGGTCGCGGTTGTAAGCCAGGGGCTGCGCCTTGAGGGTGGCCAGCAGCCCGGTCAGGTTGCCGATGAGCCGGCCCGACTTGCCGCGGGCCAGTTCGGCGATGTCGGGGTTCTTCTTCTGCGGCATGATCGAACTGCCGGTCGACCAGGAGTCGTGCAGGGTGACGTAGCCGAATTCTGTTGTGCTCCAAAGAATAATGTCCTCGGCCAACCGGGACAGGTCGACGCCGATCATCGCCAGCACGAAGGCGGCCTCAGCCGCGAAGTCCCGGGACGCCGTCGCGTCGATCGAATTGTCGCTCGCCGCGGCGAATCCCAGCTCTTCGGCGATCGCGTCGGGGTCAAGTCCCAGCGATGAGCCGGCCAGGGCACCCGAACCGTACGGCGACACCGCGGTGCGCTTGTCGAAGTCGACGATGCGGTCGACATCTCGCAACAGCGGGTGGGCGTGGGCGAGCAGGTGGTGTGCGAGCAGCACCGGCTGGGCGGCCTGCAGGTGAGTCTTGCCCGGCATGACCGCCGTCGGGTGCGCGGCGGCTTGGGTGGCCAGCGCCGAGACGACTTCCAGGGCACCGCTGGCGACCCGGGACATCGCGTCGCGCAACCACATCCGGAACAGGGTGGCCACCTGGTCGTTGCGGGACCGCCCGGCCCGCAGCCGGCCGCCGAGGTCGGCGCCCACCCGCTCGATCAGGCCGCGCTCCAGCGCGCCGTGCACATCCTCGTCGGTCACCAGCGGGGTGAAGCTGCCGTCGGCGACGTCGGTGCCCAGGCTGTCCAGGCCGGCCAGCAGACCGTCGCGCTGCTCGTCGGTCAGTAGCCCGGCGCGGTGCAGCACCTTGGCGTGCGCCTTGGACGCGGCGACGTCATAGGGCGCCAGCACCCAGTCGAAGTGGGTGGACTTGCTCAGCGCCGCCAGCGCCGGCGCGGGCCCGTCGGCGAAGCGCCCGCCCCACAACGAGCCCTCGTTGGTGCTCACGTCTGGTTGCCTGCCAGGTCACGGCGGGCTGTGTCGTCTGCCCGGAAGTCCCTCCGGGCGGCGATCTTCGACGACAGGCCGTGCACGTGGACGAATCCCTTGGCCGAGGACTGGTCGAAGGTGTCACCCTCGTCGTAGGTGGCGAGGTTGAAGTCGTAGAGCGACTCGGGGCTGCGCCGGCCGTTGACGGCAATGTGCCCACCGTGCAACACCATTCGGATCTCGCCGGTGACGTGCTTCTGGGTGTCGGCGACGAACGCCTCCAGCGAGCGCTTCAGCGGCGAGAACCACAGTCCGTCATAGACCAGCTCACCCCACTTGCGGTCGGTGCCGCGCTTGAACCGGCCGAGCTCACGTTCGAGGGTGACGTGTTCGAGTTCGGTGTGCGCGGTGATGAGCACCATCGCGCCCGGCGCCTCGTAGATCTCCCGGCTCTTGATACCGACCAGGCGGTCCTCCACGACATCGAGGCGACCGACGCCTTGGGCCCCCGCCCGCCGGTTCAACTCGACGATGGCCTCCAGCACCGTCACCGGGTTGCCGTCGATGGACACCGGAACGCCGCGCTCGAACCCGACGATCACCTCGTCAGGGGTGTTCCAGTTCAGCGTCGGGTCTTCGGTGTAGTCGTAGACATCCTTGGTGGGCGCGTTCCACAGGTGCTCCAGGAAACCGGTTTCCACCGCCCGGCCCCACACGTTCTGGTCGATGGAGAACGGGGAACGCTTGGAGACGTTGATCGGGATGGCGTTCTCCTCGGCGAACGCGATGGCCTTCTCCCGGGTCCACGCATAGTCGCGGACGGGGGCCAGAACCTCCAGATGCGGTGCCAGCGAGGCGAATCCGACCTCGAACCGGACTTGATCGTTGCCTTTGCCGGTGCAGCCGTGGGCGACGATCGCGCCGCCGTGCTCACGGGCCGCCTCCACCAGGTGCTTGACGATCAGCGGGCGGCTCAGCGCCGACACCAGCGGGTAGCGGTCCATGTAGAGGGCATTGGACTGGATGGCCGGCAGGCAGTACTGCTCGGCGAATTCGTCGCGGGCATCGACCACGACCGCCTCGACCGCTCCGCAGTCCAGGGCGCGCTGGCGGACCACTTCCATGTCCTCGCCGCCCTGACCGAGGTCGATGGCCACGGCCACGACCTCCCGGCCGGTCTCCTTGCCGATCCAGCTGATGGCCACCGAGGTGTCCAGACCGCCGGAATACGCCAAGATGACGCGCTCGGACATGAAGTGTCTCCTTTGTCTTCGGATCTAGCGGATGTTCTCGAACATGGTGGCCAGTTCGGCACCGGTCATCGGCTCGCGGGCCACCACAAGGATGGTGTCGTCGCCGGCGATGGTGCCGACGACATCGGGCAACGCTGCCCGGTCAATCGCGCTGGCAAGGTAATGCGCCGCGCCCGGCGGGGTGCGCAGCACGGCAAGATTACCGCTGGCGTCGGTGGACACCAGCAGGTCGGTCAGCAGTCGCGACATGCGCTCGGTGCCGCCGGAGACCCCGCGCACCGGACTGCCGTCCTCGGGGACCACGTAGACGCCCACCCCGCCGTCGGCCCCGCGGAGCTTGACCGCACCGAGTTCCTCGAGGTCACGCGACAACGTCGCCTGGGTGACGTCGATACCTTCGTCGGCGAGCAGTGCTGCGAGCTCGCTCTGGCTGTGCACCGACTGCGACGACAGGATCGCGACGATCCGGGCCTGGCGTCCGGCCCTGGTGGAGCTGACTTCGGTGGTCATCGGTGTCTCTGCTCTTCGCGCAAGCGGCTCATCGCTTATCCAACAGCCACACCAGTAGCGCCTTCTGGGCGTGCAGCCGGTTCTCGGCCTCATCCCAGACCGCGCTGTGCGGGCCGTCGATCACCTCATCGGTGATCTCGAAGCCGCGGTGCGCGGGAAGGCAATGCAGGACAACAGCTTCGGAGTCCGCCCGCGACAGCAGCTCGGCATTGACCTGGAACGGCCGGAACGGGCCCACCCGGTCCAGCCCGTCGTTCTCCTGCCCCATCGACGTCCAGGTGTCGGTGACGAGCACATCGGCACCCTTGGCCGCCGCGATGGGATCGGCCGTCAGGGTCACGGTGGCCCCGGTCTGAGCGCCGCGTTCCTGCGCGGCCGCCACGAACCGTGGATCGGGCTCGAAACCTGCTGGGGCAGCGATGGTCACGCTGATCCCCGCATTGACCCCGCCGAGCATCAGCGAATGCGCCATGTTGTTGGCGCCGTCACCGAAGTAGGTCATCCGCAGACCGTCCAGCGATCCCTTGCGCTCGACGAGGGTCTGCAGGTCGGCGAGCACCTGGCAGGGATGGAACTCGTCGGACAGCGCATTGACCACCGGCGCGGTGGACGCAGAGGCCATGGCGGTGAGCCGGTTCTGGGCGAACGTGCGCCACACGATCGCATCGACATACCGGGAGAGCACGCGGCCGGTGTCTTCCAGGGTCTCCTCGCGGCCGAGCTGCGTGGCACGCCCGTCGACCACCACCGCGTGGCCGCCCAGCTGGGCGATGCCGATCTCGAACGAGAACCGGGTGCGGGTGGAGTTCTTGTCGAAGATCACCGCAACGCCGCGCGGACCCTCCAGCGGGCGCCGGCTCAGCGGCTCTTTCTTCAGGGCCGCAGCGAGCTCGAGAACCTCGGCCAGTTCGGCCGGGGACAGGTCGTCGTCGCGCAGGAAATGCCGAAGGGTGCTCATAGTGCCGCCTTGTCGAGGATGTCGGGCAGTGCGGCCAGGAAGCTGTCGATCTGCGCTTCGGTGATGACCAGCGGGGGCGCCAACCGGATCACGTCCGGTGCGGCGGCGTTGACCAGGAAGCCGGCGTCGCGTGCCACGGTCTCGACGGCCTTGCCCTGCGGCGCGGTCAGCACCACACCGCGCAGCAGTCCCCGTCCGCGGACGTGGTCGACCAGCGGGTGTCCCAGCGCTTCGATCCCGTGCGACAGCGTCTTGCCCAGCACGTCGGCGCGCTCAACGAGGTCCTCGGCCGCCAGCACCCGCAACACCGCCAACGCCGCGGCAGTGCAGACCGGGTTGCCGCCGAACGTGCTGCCGTGCAAGCCCGGTGTCATCAGGTCCGCCGCCGGACCGATGCCCAGGCAGGCCCCGATCGGCAGGCCACCGCCGAGCCCCTTGGCGAGCGTGACCACGTCGGGGGTGATGCCGTCGTGCTGGTGGGCATAAAAGGCTCCAGTACGCCCGACCCCCGTCTGGACCTCGTCGAGCACCAGCAGGGCCCCGTGGCGGCTGGTGATCTCGCGGGCGGCGACGAGGTAGCCGGCCGGGGGGACGACGACGCCGCCCTCCCCCATGATCGGTTCGAGGAACACCGCCGCGGTGTCGTCGTCGACGGCGGCGGCCAGCGCCTCGACATCCCCGTACGGCACGTGCGTGACGAAACCGGGCAGCGGCTCGAACGGGGCCTGCTTGGCGGGCTGGCCGGTCAGTGCCAGCGCACCCATGGTGCGGCCGTGGAAGGCGTTCTCGGCGGCGACGAGCTTGGTCCGTCCGGTCAGCCGGGTCAGCTTGAAGGCGACCTCGTTGGCTTCGGCGCCGGAGTTGCAGAAGAACACCCGCGCCGGAACATCGACCCCGAGGTGGTCGACGAGCGCCTCGGCCAGCGCGACACCGGGTTCAGTGGCGTACAGATTCGAGGTGTGGCCCAACGTGTTCAGCTGGTTCGTGACGGCATCGATGACCGCCGGATGGCGGTGGCCGAGAATGTTGACCGCGATCCCGGCCAGCAGGTCGAGGTAGGTCTTGCCGTTCTCGTCGGTGACGACGGCACCATCGCCGCTGACCAACGCGACCGCAGGGGTGCCGTAGTTGTCCATCATCACGGCTTGCCAGCGCTGCAGCAGTCCCTCGCTCATGGCGTCACCTTCGTTCCGGTCCCCTCGTCGGTGAAAAGCTCGACCAGTACACAGTGTTCGACGCGGCCGTCGATGACGTGCGCGCTGGGCACCCCGCCCTCAACGGCCCGCAGGCACGCCTCGATCTTGGGGACCATGCCGGTCTCCAGGCTCGGCAGCAGCTGGGTCAGGGTGGCGGTGTCGATCTCGCTCACCAGCGAATCGAGGTCGGGCCAGCGGGTGTAGAGGCCCTCGACATCGGTGAGCATCAACAGCTTCTCGGCCCCGAGTGCTTCTGCCAGCGCTGCCGCCGCGGTGTCGGCGTTGATATTGTGGACCACTCCGTCTACGTCGGGTGCGATCGTCGAGACCACCGGAATCCGGCCGGCAGCAATGAGATCCATGATCGCAGCCGTGTTGACCCGGTCGACATCGCCAACGAGGCCGATGTCGGTGGCGACACCGTCGACGTTGACGCTGCGGCGCACGGCCGTGAATAGCTGAGCGTCTTCCCCGGTGAGCCCGACCGCGTAGGGGCCGTGGGAGTTGATCAGGTTCACCAGCTCACGGCCGACCTGACCGAACAGCACCATCCGTGCGACGTCGAGCACCTCGGGTGTGGTGACGCGGAAGCCACCCTTGAAATCGCCTGCGATACCGAGCTTTTTGAGCATGGCGCTGATCTGGGGACCGCCGCCGTGGACGACGACGGGGTGGATGCCGACATTGCGCAGGAACACCATGTCGGCGGCGAACGCCGCCTTGAGCAGGTCGTCGGTCATCGCGTTTCCGCCGTACTTGACCACGACGATCCTGCCGTGCAGCGCCTTGAGCCACGGCAACGCTTCGGCCAGCACCGCCGCCTTTGCCTGGGTAGGGACGGTCATGAGCTGTAGGCCGAGTTCTCTTCGACGTAGGCGTGCGAGAGGTCGGTGGTGCGGATGGTGGCCCGTCCGTCACCGAGCTTGAGGTCCACGGTGACGTCGATGTCGGGTCCGGACAGGTCGACGTCGCGGGCACCCGGAGCGCCGGCCCCGTCGACGCACACCGGGAACCCGTTGAAGGACACCGTGATCCGGTCATGCTCGATGGTGAACGGCACCATCCCGACCGCGGCGAGCACCCGGCCCCAGTTCGGGTCCGAGCCGAACAGCGCGGTCTTGACCAGGCTGTCGCGGCCGATCACCCGGGCTGCGGTGACCGCGTCGGCCTCGTTCGGGGCGCCGGTGACGGTGATGGCCACCCGCTTGGTGACACCCTCGGCGTCGGCCTGCAGCTGGGCGCACAGGTCGTCGCACACCCGCAGCACCGCCTCGTCGAGATCGTCCTGACTGGGGGTGATCTCGCTGGCGCCGGAGGCCAGCAGCAGCACGGTGTCGTTGGTCGAGCAGCTGCCGTCGACGTCGAGGCGGTCGAATGTCTTTGCGGCGGCACGGCGCAGTGCGGTGTCCAGAGCGGTGGCGTCGGCCACCGCGTCGGTGGTGAGCACCACCAGCATGGTGGCCAGCGACGGGGCGAGCATGCCCGCCCCCTTGGCCATCCCCCCGACTGTCCAGTTCTGCCCGGAGTCCGGCGCGTGATGCAGCGCAACCTGTTTCGGCACGGTATCGGTGGTCATGATGGCCCGGGCGGCTTCCTCACCGCCGGTAAGCCCACCGGCGAGTTCGTGCACGATCTCGCTGACCCCGGCCAGCACCTTGTCCATCGGGAGCCGGTCGCCGATCAAGCCGGTGGAACACACCGCGACTTCGATCGGCCCGGTCTCGGTGCCCCATTCCGACAGGGCGGCCGCCAGCGCCTCGGCTGTGGCGTGGGTGTCCTGGAAGCCCGGCGCGCCAGTGCAGGCGTTTGCACCGCCGGAGTTCAGCAGCACCGCGCGCAGCTTTCCGGTCGTCAGCACCTGCTGGCTCCACAGCACCGGGGCCGCCTTGACCTGATTGCGGGTGAACACCCCGGCGGCGGCGTAGTCGGGTCCCTCGTTGAGCACCAGCGCGAGGTCCAGAGCACCGGACTTCTTGATACCCGCGGCGATCCCGGTGGCCCGGAAGCCGGCCGGGGCGGTGACACCCTGGGTGCGCAGCAGTCTGGTCACGGCGCCACTCCCACGATCGACAGTCCTTCCGTTTCCGGCCAGCCCAGTGCGAGATTCATCGACTGCACCGCCGCACCACCGGTTCCCTTCACCAGGTTGTCGATCGCGCACACGGCAACCAGCACACCCGCCTCACCGTCGACGGCCACCGCCAGCTGGGCGGCGTTGCTGCCGATCACCGAACCGGTGCGCGGCAGTTGGCCCTCGGGCAGCAGATGGACGAACGGCTCTGCTCCGTAGGCCTTTTCATAGGCCGCACGAATCTCGGACTGTGACGCCGAGGTGCGCGCGGTGCAGGTGGCTAGAATGCCTCGCGCGGTGGGGATCAGCACCGGGGTGAACGACACCGTGACGGGCCGGTCGGTCACCGCGCGCAGACCCTGGGCGATCTCGGGGGTGTGCCGGTGCACACCGGCGATGTTGTAGGCCCGCGCCGAGCCGATGACCTCCGAGGCCAGCAGGTCGACCTTGGCCGCCCGGCCCGCGCCCGAGGTGCCGCTGACGGCCACCACGGTGACGGCGGGCTCGACGAGGTCTGCTCCGACCGCGGGCAGCAGCGCCAGCAGCGCCGCCGTCGGATAGCAGCCCGGGACCGCGATCCTGGTCGCGTTGCGCAGGAGATCTCGGGCGCCGGGCAACTCGGGCAGCCCGTAGGGCCAGCTGCCGGCGTAGGCGGAGCCGTAGAACCGCTCCCATGCCGTGGCATCGGTGAGGCGGAAGTCGGCGCCGCAGTCGATGATCACGGTGTTGTCGCCGAGCTGTTCGGCCAGTTCCGCCGAGTGGCCGTGCGGCAGGCCCAGGAACACCACGTCGTGCCCGCGCAGCAACTCGGCGTCGGTGGGTTCGATGACCCGGTCGGCCAGTGGCAGCAGGTGCGGGTGGTGCTCGGTGAGGTGCGTACCGGCGCTGGCGGCCGCGGTGAGGGCACCGATGGTCAGCCTGCCGTCGGCGTAGGCGGGGTGACCGAGCAGCAGACGCAGGATCTCGCCGCCGGCATAACCGCTGGCACCGGCAACAGCCACCGAAGTCATTCCGCGATTCTGCATGGTTATGCACGCTGATGCAAATTCATTCCGTGGTGCCTGCGTCGAGATCGACGAAATGGCGCGCCGCACTCGGACAAGCCCGCGCAAACGTTGGTTTGGACGGACCCCCGAGCTTAAGTGCGCAGGTGGGCGCCGACGCGCTCGGCGGCGGTGGCGACCGCTGCGTCGCGGGCGGCGCTGGCCTCGTCCTCGGTCAGGGTGCGATCGGTGGCACGGAAGCGCAGCGCCAGGGTCAGCGACTTGCGGCCCTCCCCGACCTGCGGGCCGGTGTAGACGTCGAACAGCGCGACGTCCTCCAACAGCTCGCCGGCACCCTCGCGGACCGCGTCGATCACCGCCTGCGCAGCGACGTCACCGGCGACGACCAGGCTGACGTCCTGGAAGACGGCGGGGAACGGCGACACCCGCGGTGCGGGCAGGGTCTCGGGGATCGGCACCAGGTCGAGGTTCAGTTCGACCGCACAGGTGCCCTTGGGCAGTCCGGAGCGCTCGATCACCGCGGGATGCAACTGGCCGGCGTAGCCGACGATGCGGCCGTCGAGGAGAACCTCGGCGCACCGGCCGGGGTGCCAGGGCAGGTGCTGGGCGGCGCGCAACGACACCTCGACACCGCTGGCGCGCGCGATGATCCGGACCGCCTCGAACGCATCGGCAGCCTCGACGGGACGGCCAGGACCCCACGGCCCGCGCGGTTCACGCAGGCCGGTCAGCACCGCACCGACGTGCACCGGCTGGTGCGGCAGCGACGCGTTCAGCGCGTCGATCTCGTCGTTGGTCGGCCTGCGGTGGGTCGGGATCAGCTCGACGGCACCAGTGTCCTCGGTGGGCTGGACAACCTGGGCGATGGAGAACAGCGCGACATCGGCGAAGCCCCGGGACACATTGCGGGACAGGGCTTCCAGAAGCGCGGGCAACAGCGTCGTGGCCAGGTGCGGCCGGTCGGCCTCCAGCGGGTTGAGCACAAAGGTGGTGTCCCGGCGAGGGTCGTCGTCGGTCAGACCCCACTGGTCGAAGATGCCGGCGGGCAGGAACGGTGTGGGCAACACCTCGACGAAACCCGACAGTGCCAGCGACTTGCCAATCGCGCGGCGGCGCTTCTGCGTGGCGGTCAGTCCGCGGCCCGCGGGCGCGGTGGGCAGCACCGACGGGATCTTGTCGAGACCCTCCAGGCGCAGCACCTCCTCGACGAGGTCGGCGGGCTGCACCAGATCAGGCCGCCAGCTCGGCGGGGTGACCACGAGGATCGCCGGGTCGGCGCTGTCCTCGCTGACGTGCGCGCCGACCTGAGTCAGTCGCTTCACCGAGGCCCCGGGTTCGTAGTCCACCCCGGCCATCCGGTCGGGCAGGTCGAAACGCATTCGCACCGGCTCGGGCGACCAGTCCTTGCGCGGCGGGTCGCCCCGCCAGTCGGTGAGGCGCGGTTGCACTGTGCCCCCGGCGATCTCGGCGAGCAGCGACGCGCACCGATCCACTGCGGCCACCGAGATGGCGGGATCGACAGCGCGTTCGTAGCGGCGGCCCGCCTCGCTGACCAGGTGCAGACGACGAATGGTGCGCGACACTGCGGCGGGATCCCACACCGCGGCCTCCAGCAGGACGTCGGTCGAGTCGCCGTCGATCTCAGTGGTGCCCGCGCCCATCACGCCGCCGATCGCCGCGGTGGCGACGTCGTCGACGATGAGCACGTCACCGGGGTCCAGCGTGCGTTCGATGTCGTCGAGCGTGACGACGGTCTCCCCCGGCTTGGCGAAGCGCACCGCGAAGTCGCCGTTGATCCGGCTGCTGTCGTGGGCGTGCATCGGGTGGCCGAGTTCGAGCATGACGTAGTTGGTGACGTCGACCGCGGGCGAGATCGGCCGGATGCCCGACAGCATCAACCGGCGGCGTAACCACCACGGCGACAACGCTTTCGGGTCGATTCCGGTGACCGGGCGCAGCGCGAACCGGCTGACGCCCGTGCCGGGCGCGATGGTCACCGCGAGCGCGGGCCCCTCGGCGGGCAGTGGTTCGACATCGGCGGGATCGACATAGTCCAAGTCGTAGGCGCAGGCGATCTCCCTGGCGATCCCGCGTATCGACATGCAGTAGCCACGGTCGGGGGTCACCGCCAGGTCGAACACCACATCGTCGAGGCCCAGCACGGCGGCGGCATCGGCGCCCGGTTCGGCGGTGCCCGGCGGGAGCACCAGAATCCCGGAGTGATCGGCGCCCAGGCCGAGTTCGGCGGCCGAGCAGATCATGCCGTCCGAAAGCCTGCCGTAGGTCTTGCGGCTGGCGATCTGGAAATCGCCGGGCAGCGTGGTACCCGGCAGGGCGACGGCGACCAGGTCACCCACCGCGAAGTTGGTTGCACCGCAGACGATATCGCGATCGTCAGCTTCACCCACGTCGACCTTGCAGGCCCGGATGGGCTTCTTGAACTCGGTGAGCTCGTCGAAGGCGGTGACCCGCCCGACGGTCAGCGGACCGCTCACCGGCCCGAGGGTGATGATGTCCTCGACCTCATGGCCGACACGGATCAGCGCCTGCTCGAGGTCGTGCGGTTCGACGTCCCAGCCCGGGGCGCCACGCTGGACGATCTCGCGAAGCCAACTGTAGGGAAGTCGCATCAGACCCCGGCTCCGAACGGCAGCGAGAACCGGACGTCACCCTCGACCATGTCGCGCATATCGGGAATCCCGTTGCGGAACTGCAGAGTTCGCTCCAGGCCCATCCCGAACGCGAACCCCGAGTACACCTCGGGGTCGATGCCGGCCGCGCGCAGCACGTTCGGATTGACCATGCCGCAGCCACCCCATTCGACCCAGCCCGGGCCGCCCTTCTTGTTCGGGAACCAGATGTCCACCTCTGCCGACGGCTCGGTGAACGGGAAGAAGTGCGGCCGCATCCGGGTGCGCGCGGTCGGCCCGAACTCCGAACGCGCGAAGGCGTCCAGGGTTCCGCGCAGATGCGCCATCGTCAGGCCGCGGTCCACGGCCAGGCCTTCGACCTGATGGAAGACCGGCGTGTGGGTGGAGTCCAGTTCGTCGGTGCGGAAGGTGCGCCCGATCGAGACGATGTATACCGGCAGCTCACGGTCGAGCAGCGTGCGGACCTGAACCGGTGAGGTGTGCGTACGCAGCAGCTGCCGGGAGCCTTCCGGCGCGATGTGGAACGTGTCGGACTCGCTGCGGGCCGGATGGTCCGGCGGAAAGTTCAGCGCGTCGAAGTTGAACTGCTCGGTCTCCACCTCGGGCCCTTCGGCCAGCTCCCAGCCCATCGCCACGAACGTGTCGGCGATGTGCTCGGCGAGGATGGTGATCGGGTGCCGTGCCCCCAGCGGCTGACGGGTGGACGGCAGGGTGACGTCGACGGCCTCGGCGACCAGGGCCGCCGCGTCACGCTCGGCGCGCAACACCGCCAGGCGCTCGTCGTAGCTGGTCTGGGCCTCGGTGCGGGCGACATTGACCCGCTTGCCCGCGTCGGCGCGCTCGTCTTTGGGCAGCGTGGCCAGCGCCTGGCGGGCCAGCGCCAGCGGCGCGCGATCGCCGAGGTGCTCGGTCTTGGCCCGGGCCAGCGCGTCGAGGTCACCGGCCTGGCCGAACGCCTGACGGGCCGCGGCGACGGCTCCGGTCAGCGAGTCCTGCGACAGCAGGTCGGCGTCGTGCTCACCCACGCGGCGAGACTCCTTGGCTAGCGGGATCGGGGCGCGGCACGGGTGTGACGCAAGTGCCGATCATAGGTGATGCCACAATGACGCCTCGCAGGCATTTCGCCCGGCCCCGGCAGCGTCCCGGGCCGATACACCGTCGGGGAGGTCCCATGACGAGGCTGCTGATCGTGGCCGGAGTATGGGCAGTGGCCCTCGCCCTCGGGGTCCTGGCGGTGGTGGTGCACGGGGCCTGGTGGATCCCGGCCGCGATCATCGCGGCGCTGGCCGCGTTGGGCACCTGGGACGTACTGCAGACCAAGCACACGATCCTGCGGGCCTTCCCCATCCTCGGCCATGCCCGATTCCTGGCCGAGTTGTTGCGTCCGGAGATCCGCCAGTACTTCGTCGAGTCCAACACCGAGGCCAGCCCGTTCGACCGGGAGACCCGCGACATGGTCTACGAGCGGGCAAAGGGGATCAAGAGCGACGAGCCGTTCGGCACCGAACGCAACGTCTACGGGCTGGGCTATGAGTTCTTGCGTCATTCGTTGCGCGCCCGGTTGGCCACCGACCTGACCCCGCGGGTGCGCCTCGGCGGCGCCGACTGCACCCAGCCCTACGACATCGCGCTGCTCAACGTCTCGGCGATGAGCTTCGGGGCGCTGTCCGGCAACGCCATCGAGGCGCTCAACGGCGGTGCGGCCCGCGGCGGCTTCGCCCATGACACCGGCGAGGGCGCGATCAGCCCGTATCACCTCAAGCACGGCGGCGACCTGATCTGGGAGATCGGCTCGGGTTACTTCGGCTGCCGCGACGCCGACGGGCACTTCGATGCGGCGCTGTTCGCCGAGAAGGCCGCGCTGCCGTCGGTCAAGGCCATCTCGATCAAGCTGTCCCAAGGCGCCAAACCCGGCCTGGGCGGCGTGCTGCCCGGCGCCAAGGTGACCGCGGAGATCGCCGGGACCCGCGGGGTGCCGATCGGGCAGACCGTCGTCTCGCCGCCCGCGCACACCGCGTTCCACACGCCGGTGGAGTTGGTGCACTTCATCGCGACCCTGCGCAGCCTGTCCGGCGGTAAGCCGGTCGGGTTCAAACTGTGCATCGGTGCGCGCACCGAATTCCTGTCGATCTGCAAGGCGATGGTGAAGACCGGCATCACCCCCGACTTCATCATCGTCGACGGCGCCGAGGGCGGCACCGGTGCCGCACCGCAGGAGTTCGAGGACCACGTCGGCATGCCGCTGACCGAGGGGCTGATGCTGGTGCACAACGCCTTGGTGGGAACCGGGCTGCGCCCGCACATCAAGGTCGGCGCCTCGGGCAAGGTGGCCAGCGGTGTCGACATCGTGAGCCGGCTGTGTCAGGGCGCGGACTTCACGCTGTCGGCGCGCGCCATGATGTTCGCGCTGGGCTGCATCCAGGCGATGAAGTGCAACACCAACCGCTGCCCCACCGGGGTGGCCACCCAGGACCAGGGGTTGGCGCGCGCACTGTACGTGCCGGACAAGATCGACCGGGTGGCCAACTTCCAGCGTGCGACCGTGGCCAGTGCGGCCCAGATCGTCGCCTCGATGGGGCTCGACGGGTTCGATCAGTTGGAGCCGTCGATGCTCAACCGCCGCATCGAAGGACAACGCACCCGCACCTATGCGGAGATCTACGACTGGCTGATGCCCGATGAGCTACTCGAGGACGCACCCGAGTCGTGGCTGTCGGACTGGATCGAAGCCAGCGCCGAGGAGTTTCGCTAGGCGGCGCCGGTCGACCCAGTAGGCCAACAAGCCGCCGACGGTGCCGAGCGCCGCGGACGTGACGATCGACAGCGGGGTGTAGGCCAGGATCATGTAGCCGAAGGCGACCGCGACGGCGAGCAACCCGTAGCGCGCAGTGGTCCAGTGCGCGGGATGCCCGAATCGGGTGCCCACCACCATCCCGAGAACCAGGGCGATCGCATGCCCGACGTTGGTGAAATCACCGCCGGACACTGCGGCCGAGCCGACCGCCACCGCCAGCCACCAGCCGGTCCAGGCCGCCCGCCAGCGCCGCGGTATCGCCGCGGTCAGCGCACCGAGGACACCGATGGCGCCGTAGCTCATCCCCACGTCGGTGACGTCGACCATCGACATCGACAGGGTGCCGACCCCGATCGCGGCAGCCAGGCCGGCGGCGACCAGCAGGGTGGCCCCGATGTGGCCGACGGCGAACGCGACCAGGAGCCGACGACTGCGCCACAGCAGCTCGGCCAGCGCCAGCAGCGCAACCAGGCCGGGCAGCCACACGTAGATGGGTCCGGTGTCGGTGACGAACGCGCTGCCGATCAGGGTTCCGAAGCGTCCGTCGCCCAGGTTGTGCAGATTGGTACTGGCGTGCCGAATCACCTGGTCGCGGACGTGGGGGCCCAGGAGGAGCAGCGCCGTCGCCACCGCAACCAGGGCGGTGGTGTAACCGAGGGTCACCCGGACGCGGGCCAGGCGCGCGAAGACTGCGACGAACATCGACATCCACTATGCCTGCGAGTCGGGGTCGTCCGCTTCCTCCTCAGGCGGGACGTCTTTGCGGGTGCGCAGCCGGTACATCGCCAGATCGGGGGGCACCCCATGGGCACGTGACCCGAAGACCTGGCGCCGTACCCGCTTGACGGTCACCCCGAGTGCGTCGAGGTCGTCCTGGTCGATCAGCCCCAGGGTCGTTTCGGAGACAATAAGTCCGCCTCGCGTGGCGCGTTCCATCACCCTGGCCGCGATGTTGACGTCGACGCCCAGCCAGTCCGACCCGATGCGCTGGGGCCGGCCGGTGTGGATCCCGGCGCGCATCCGCGGTGTATAGCCGTCGACCTCGACATTCCTGACCGCCTCGCGGGCCGCGATCGTCGCCCGCACCGCGGTGGCCGGCTCCGGGAAGACCGCCATCATGCCGTCACCCATGCGCTTGACGATGTGCCCGCCGGCGTCGAGCAGCGGTGGCTCGGCGACCTGGGCCACCCGGCGCAGCAGCCGAAGCGTGGCGTCGTCACCGGCCTGCAGCGACCAATCGGAGAAGCCGACGAGATCGGTGAACACCAGCGTCACCTCGGCATTGGCCGGACGCCCCGAGACCCGCTCGGACAGCGCCTGCCAGACCTGAAGTGTGGCCAAACTCACCTCCCGGGTGGCCGCATCCCGGTAGCGCAGCAGCCGGTCGGCCGCCCGCGCGGCGGCCCTGGCGCCGCCGTCTCCCGCTGCCGAAAGCGGATCGCCGAAGTCGGGATCCCCGGGCAGCGCCCGGCGAGCACGTCGGATCAGGGCGATGACGTCAGGGTTGTGGTTGGTGTTGTGCAACCACGCGGCGGGACCTCGTCCGGGCCGCGGAAGTTGATCGACGTCAACAGAGGGAACTGGTTGATCGTCGAACGGCTCGACGTCCACACGCTCAAGGGTAGGGAACGGCTTTCAGCCCGGCCAACGTGTGTGACGGGGCCAACGTCTCACTTCGTCAAACGACTGGTCACAGCTTCGTCGCCGCCGTAGACAACCGACGTTGTCAGACCTACCGTCGGACGATGAGGTCAACGAAGACCCAGAAGGCGGCCGAGCCCACCCCGCTCGGACCGGACTCACTGACGTGGAAGTACTTCGGCGATCTGCGTACCGGGATGCTCGGGGTGTGGATCGGATCGCTGCAGAACATGTACCCGCCGCTGGGCGCGGGCGTCGAGGAGCATTCGATCCTGCTACGTGAACCGCTGCAGCGGGTCGCGCGGTCGGTCTACCCGATCATGGGAGTCGTCTACGACGGCGCGCGCGCCCGGGACACCGGTGACCAGATCAAGGGATTCCACGCCTCCATCAAGGGCGTGGACACCGCGGGCCGGCGCTACCACGCACTGGATCCCGAGACCTTCTACTGGGCGCACGCCACCTTCTTCATGCTCATCCTCAAGGTCGCCGAGTACTTCTGCGGTGGCCTCACCGAGGCTGAGAAGCGTCAGCTGTTCGACGAGCACGTGCAGTGGTACCGGATGTACGGGATGAGCATGCGGCCCGTCCCGGACACCTGGGAGGAGTTCTGCGAGTACTGGGACCGGGTGTGCCGCGAGGATCTGGAGATCAACCGGGCCACCCTGGACATCTTTGATATCCGGATTCCCAAGCCGAAGTTCGTGCTGATGCCCACACCGGTGTGGGACCAGTTGGTCAAGCCGATGGTGGCCGGGCAGCGCTGGATCGCGGCAGGACTGTTCGACCCGGTGGTGCGGGAGAAGGCGGGTATGCGCTGGACACCCGGCGACGAGGTCCTACTGCGCCTGTTGGGCAAGGCGGTCGAAGTCGCATTCTGGGGTGTTCCCGACGAGATCCGACTACATCCGCGGGCCCTGTCGGCCTATCGGCGGGCCGCCGGGCGGCTTCCCGCAGACGGCCCGCTCGTGGAGGCGCCCGGTTTCGTGGCACCCCCGAAAGATCGGCGCGGTATGCCCATGCACTATGTCCCCAGACACAAGAGCCTCGTCGCACGCGCCGGGTCCTTGGTCCACACCACGTTCTCACTCGCCGGACTGCGGCCCGCCCGAGGACGTTCCGCAGCCGCCTGAACCGGAGATTGCCTTGATCGAATGGTCCGACGTCGACCTTGCCGTGCGTGATGCCGTCCGCGAGTTCGTCGACAAAGAAGTGCGCCCGCACGTCGACGAGCTGGAGAGCGGCGACATGGAGCCCTACCCCATCGTCCGAAAGTTGTTCGCCACCTTCGGTATCGACGAGATGGCACGCGAGTCGCTGAACAAGCGGCTGGACCGGCTGCGTGCCGGCGAGCCGTCGAAGTCCGGTGGCGGCGGCGGCATGTTCGGCGAGGGCGGCTCGGGCGGTATGGGTTTCGTCCTGCTCGCCGAATTGTGCCGGGTGAGCATGGGTCTGGTCACCGGGATGGGTGTGAGCCTAGGCCTGACGGTGCCGACCATTCAGGGCCGCGGCACGCTGGCCCAGCAGGAGCGGTGGCTGCCGGACCTGGTCACCTACGACAAGATCGGGGCGTGGGCGATCACCGAACCGGATTCGGGTTCGGATGCCTTCGGCGGCATGAAGTCCTATGTGGTGCGCGACGGCGACGACTACATCCTCAACGGGCAGAAAACCTTCATCACCAACGGGCCGGATGCCGACGTCGTGGTGGTGTACGCCAAGCTCGACGAGGGTGACCCGAGCGTGGACAAGCGCGACCGCAAGGTGCTGACGTTCGTGCTCGACCGTGGAATGGAAGGCTTTGTTCAGGCAAAGCCGTTCCGCAAGATGGGGATTCACAGCTCTCGCACCGGCGAGCTGTTCTTCGACAATGTGCGGCTCGGGCGTGACCGGCTACTGGGCGAGACCGAGGACAACTCCTCCGGGGACGGCCGCGCCAGCGCGCGGTCCAACTTCGCGGCCGAACGGATCGGCGTGGTCGCGATGGCGCTCGGAGCGATCGAGGAATGCCTGCGGTTGTGCGTGGACTACGCCAAGACACGGACGCTGTGGGGCAAGGAGATCGGTCAGTTCCAGCTGATCCAGCTGAAGCTGGCCAACATGGAAGTGGCCCGGATGAACGTCCGCAACATGCTGTTCCGGGTGATCGAGTGCGGGCAGACCGGCACCCCGATCTCGTTGGCGGAGGCCTCGGCGATGAAGTACTACTGCTCGCAGGCGGCCACCGACGTGGCGATGGACGCCGTGCAGCTGTTCGGCGGCAACGGCTACATGACGGAATACCGCGTGGAGCAGCTGGCCCGCGACGCGAAGTCGCTGATGATCTATGCCGGCAGCAACGAGGTGCAGATCACCCATGTCGCGAAGGGGTTACTCAGCGGTTAGCGGTGGCGCCGGGGCCGGTTCGGATGTGGTGCGATTTTTGCCCACCTCCGAGCGACAACGGCCCTACTGCCGCATTGCCGCGCCGCCGCACTGCCCCAGCGCCACACCACCGCACTGCCCCAGCCCCCGCGCGCACCGCGCGGGATCACCACCATGGTGATTCTTGCCCGCCTCCGAGCGACAACCGCCGAGCCTCGGCACGAAGCGCGAGCACCCGCTGATCGATTCGGTGCGCGGTGGAGCGGGGAATCGGTCCCGGACCGTAGCGGCCTCGTCCGAGCCGCCGGACGCGGCCGTAACGCACCTCCCAGCGCAGCGCGTCGGAGACGACTTTGCTTGGGCGCCCTTCGATAGCGAAGCCCCAATGGTCGAGCACGTCGAGCAGGGTCGGGATGGTGGCCGGCCCGTGGACTTGGACGTACATCGTTAGCGCGTAGCGGAGTTCGGTCCCCCGCAGAACCATCGCGTTACTCATGCCGCCAACGTCCCACACTGCACCGACACAATCTCAGTTGTCGCTCAGAGGTGGGCAAAAATCATGGTGGTCCCCGACTCCCGCACCTCCGGGAGCAGCCCCGCCGTCCTAGTCGGCAGACAGTGCGCGGGTCAGCGCACGCACCACTGCGCTGCGCCCCAATGCAACCTTGAACCCGTTCTGGCTCAATGGCTCTGCACCCATCAGAGCCTGCCGCGCCGCCGCCTCCAACACCGCCTCGTCGGGCCGCGCGCCGACCAACACCGACTCCGCGGCAGGCACCCGCCACGGCGTGGCCGCCACCCCGCCTAATGCGATAGAGGCCGACGAGATCACCCCGTCGGCCAGCGCCAGGCCCACAGCCGCCGACACCAGCGCGAACGCGTAGCTGTGCCGGTCGCGCAGCTTCACATACCACGAGTGCGGTGCGTACTGCGACGGCGGCAGCTCGACGGCGACGATCAATTCGGCTGACAACAAGCAGTTTTCGACATCCGGGGTATCACCGGGCAAGACGAAGAAGTCAGCCAACCGAACCTCTCGAGTACCCGACGGCCCGTGCAGGTGGACGCTCGCATCGAGTGCCGCCAGGGCAACGGCCATATCCGACGGATTGGTCGCCACGCACTTCTGGCTGGCGCCGAAGATCGCATGCTCCCGGTTGAATCCGTCGCGGGCCGCGCATCCCGAACCGGGCAGGCGTTTGTTGCACTGACCGAACTCGGTCTGCATGAAGTACGGGCAGCGGGTGCGCTGCACCAGGTTGCCCCCGACGGTAGCCATGTTCCGCAGCTGGGTGGTCGCGCCGCTGAGGATGGCCTGCGACAGCATCGGATACCGGCTGCGGATCAGCGGGTGGTTGGCCAGTGCGCTGTTGGTGACGCCCGAGCCGATCAGCACCCCACCGGACGCTGTGGTGGTCACCGACGTCAGCCCCAGCCGCCGGATGTCGACGAGTGCCGGCGGTTGCAGCACACCGTTTTTCATCAGGTCCACCAGGTTGGTACCGCCGGCCAGGTAGACGCCGCCGCTGTCCTGAACTGAACGGATCGCGTCGTCCACCGACGTGGCGTGCCCGAACGCAAATGTCTTCACGCCGAACCCTCCGCCACCGCGGCGATGGCATCGACGATGTTCGAGTACGCACCGCAACGACAGATGTTGCCTGCCATGCGTTCCCGGATCTCGTCCTCGGTGAGTGCCGGGCACCCGTCGAGAGCGGCGCTTCGGTCGCCGTCGAAGGACGCCGCGGAAAGGTCCCCGCGGGCGTGCTCGTGCAGCATCGCGTGCGCCGACGAGATCTGGCCCGGCGTGCAGTACCCGCACTGGAAGGCGTCGTGGTCGAGGAACGCCTGCTGGACCGGCGTCAGGTCGTCACCGGTACCGAGGCCCTCGATCGTCGTCACTGAGGCCCCGTCGACTGAGACCGCCAGCGCCAGGCAGCTGACGATCCGCTCCCCGTCGAGGGCGACGGTGCACGCCCCGCACAAGCCGTGGTCGCAGCCCTTCTTGGTGCCGGTCAATCCGAGGCGCTCACGCAGCAGGTCCAACAGGGTGGCCCGCACATCAACGGTCACCTGAAACGGAATCTCGTTGACGTGCAACGTGATATCGCGACTGTCGCCGGTGTCCATCAGTCCTCCCCCATCAGCTGCTCGACGGTGATCGGCAGGTCCCGCAGCCGCCGGCCGGTGGCATGGTAGATCGCGTTGGCGACGGCCGCCGGCACGCCGCAGGCGCCGATCTCGCCGATCCCGCGCACACCGATCGGGTCCAGCGCGTAGTCCGGCTCGTCGACGAACGTGATGTCGAAGTCGGGCCGGTCGGCGTGGGTGGGCACGTAGTACTCGCCGATCAGTTGCGCGGTGCGGCTGTCGTAGGGCACCTGCTCGAGTAACGCCATGCCGACACCGAAGGTGATGCCGCCCATCACCTGATTGCGCGCCAGCGCGGGGTTGAGCACACGCCCGCAGTCCATCACCGCAACCCAGCGGGTCACCGTGGCGCGGCCGATCGCCTCGTCGACCTCCACTTCGCAGAAGTGCGCGCCGAACGACTGTGACACGCTATCGCGTTGCTCGCCGGCGTCGACGGACGCGGTGAAGCTCAGCTCGTCGAGGTAGCGCTGCCCGCCTGCGGCGATCGCCTCCGCCACGCCGGCGCGGATGCCTCCGGAGACGATCCGGCCGCCGGTGACCGCGATGTCGTCACGGGACCGCCCGTGGAACAGGGATGCCGGGTCGGTGCGGACCAGCTCGATCAGCCGGGCGGCCCACTGCGACCCCGCGGCGTACACCGCCGAGCCCACCGTCGCGGTGGTCTGAGAGGCACCGCTGTACGGCGCGTCCGGGAACGCCGAATCACCGGATTCGAATGTCAGCTGCCCCGGCAGCAGCCCGCTGGCGTCGGCGGCCACCTGGCTCATCGTCGTGCGGACGCCGGTGCCGATCTCATGTGTGGCCGACGCGAACCGCACCGCACCGTCGGCCCCGGTGATCACGCTGCACGAGGCAGGCATACGCCTGCCCGGGTACGTGGCGGTGGCCATCCCCCAGCCGAGCTGCACCCCACCACTGGTCAACGATCGCGGCGGCAGCGGCCGCTTGTCCCAGCCGAAGCGCTGCGCCCCGAGTTCGTAGCAATCCAGCAGGTGCTTACCCGACCACGGCTTGCCGCTGGCCTGGTCGACGTCGGCGTGGTTTCGGATGCGCAGCTCCAGCGGGTCCACCCCCAGGTCGGCGGCCAGCTCGTCGATGGCCGACTCCAGCGCGAACAGCCCCGGCGCTTCACCCGGGCCACGCATGAAACACGGTGTCGGCGTGTTGATCCGGGCGACCCGATGCGACACGACCATGCGGGGCGACTGGTAAAGGAACCGGCTGGAGAGACCGACCGGTTCGCAGAAGTGCGCGACGGTCGACGTCTCGGTCAGGGTGTGGTGTTCGATGCTGGCCAGCGCGCCGGTGTCATCGGCGACCAGCGTCACGTCCTGATAGGTCCGCGGCCGGTGCCCTGTCGAGGAGAACATGTGGTTGCGGGTCAGCACGAGCTTGACGGGCCTGCCGAGCTCGCGGGCCGCGACGGCGCACAGGACCACATGCATCCACAGGAAGCTCTTGGACCCGAACGCGCCGCCGACCAGCGGCGAGATCACCCGAACGTTCGCTTCGGGCAGCCCGAGGTAGGCGGCCAGCGCGGCCCGCTCCCCGGTGATCCAGCGGGTCGCGTCGTGGATCGTGAGCCGATCGTCGTCCCACTCGGCGATGGTGGCCGACAGCTCGATCGGATAGTGCGCGTTGAGCGGCGTCGTGTATCGCGCCTGCAGGCGCACCGGAAGGTCTGGCTCGTCCACTGGGCCGCGGCGGTCCTGGAGTTTCTCTTCCTCGAGTTTGACGAAGTGATCGGGAAGATAGCTGCCGTAACGGATCTCGCCGTTCGTCTCGTCGGGCGGCACCGAACCGGCCACGACGTCCGCGACATGCAGCTGCGCCGGCCGGCTGTCGTAGCGCAGGTCGAACAGCGACGCGGCGTGGGTTGCGTTCTCCGGGGTGTCGGCGACGATCACTGCTATGTGCTGGCCGACGTGCTGGACGGTGAGGTCGGCTAGCGGCGGTCGGCGCTCCATCGGCAGATCGAATGTCATGTCCGCCGGCAGGCGGTGCAGCACAGGGCAATTCAGTGGGGTGAGAACGTGAAGCACACCTGGCGCCGCGTAGGCGCGCGCGGTGCTCTCGCGCAGCGATTCCTCGGTGACCGTGCCGTGGGCGACCTGGGACTGCACGATGGCCGCGTACGTGAGGTTCTCGACCGCCGTGTCCGCGGTGTAGCGGGCCCGGCCGGTCACCTTATCGCGGCCCTCGACCCGGGTCACGGGTAGACCGGTCTGAGCGGTAGCGGGCGTCATCGGGTGAATGCTCTCCCATACTGCGGCGGGTGGTCCAGCGTGGCGCCCAGCCGGGTCTCGGATCATCGCTCACAGGCTACCGCTGTACCGGTCGGTGCGAGTGTGGGACTGTGCGCCCTCAGCCCTGCGCACGCTGCGCGCGGGCGCTCTGATACAGGCAAATCGCCGCGGCGGCAGCAACATTGAGGCTCTCGGCGCCGCCGGTCATCGGGATGGTGACACGGACGTCGGCCAGGGAAGCGATCTCCGCGGACAGTCCCTGGGATTCGGGACCGAACAGCCAGGCGGTCGGCGCACCTAAGTCCGCTTCGGCATCGTCGAGGCTGACCTCGCCGTCCAACGTCGTCGCCAGGGTCCGCAGCCCGGCGACACGCAGCCGGCCCAGGACCTCGGGGGTGTCCGGCTCGACCAGGACCGGCACGTTGAAGATGCTGCCCGCCGAGGAGCGCAGGCATTTGCCGTTGTAGGGATCGACACTGTGCCCGGCGAAGATCACCGCCGCGGCACCCATCGCGTCGGCAAGCCGGATCAACGTGCCGGCATTGCCCGGCTCCGACAGTTCGACGGCGACCGCGACAAGCCGCGGCTGCGACGCCAGCACGTCATCCAGTACGGCGTGCGGGGTCCGGCACACGGCGACCAGGCCCGACGGGGTCACCGTCTCGGAGAGCGCTTTGGCAGCGCGTTCGGTCACCTGGTGGGCCGGCAGGCCGGTCAGCAGTCCGGCGTGGCGCTGCGCAGCGGCCTCGGTGGCGAACACCTCGATCACCAGGCCACTGCGCGCCGCGGCCTCGACCAGATTGGGTCCTTCGGCCAGAAACTGCCCAGCACGACGACGCCCGGTGTGGCGCTGCAGTTTTGCTGCAGCCGCCACCCGGGCGGATCGTTCAGTCAGTACCTCTGACAGGGGTATGTCAGGCGGCTTCGCCGGAAGGAGCGTTGACATCCTCCGGCAGGGCGGCCTTGGCGACCTCAACCAGAGCGGTGAACGCGGCCGGATCGCTGACGGCGATCTCGGCGAGGTTCTTGCGGTCGACCTCGACACCGGCGGCCTTGAGGCCCTGGATCAGCCGGTTGTAGGTGATGTCGTTGGCGCGGGCGGCCGCGTTGATCCGGGAGATCCACAACTTGCGGAACTCGCCCTTGCGGGCACGACGGTCCCGGTAGGCGTAGGTCAACGAATGCAGCTGCTGCTCTTTGGCCTTGCGGTAGAGCCGCGAACGCTGCCCGCGGTAGCCCTTCGACGCCTTCAGTACTGTGCGCCGCTTCTTCTGGGCGTTGAGTGCGCGCTTCACGCGTGCCATGGGGGTGTTCCTATTCTCGTTCGGTCAAAAGGGGGTTACGGCGCTCAGCCGTTCAGCATCGCGTTGACACGCTTGGTGTCGTTAGGCGCCACGACGGTGCGTCCGTCGAGGCGGCGGGTCCGCTTGCTCGGCTTGTGCTCGAGCAGGTGGCGACGGTTCGCCTTCTGCCGCACGATCTTGCCGGTGCCGGTCTTGCGGAAGCGCTTGCTGGCCCCGCTGTGAGTCTTGGCCTTAGGCATGTGTCCTCAGTTCTGGTCGTTGTCAGTTTTCGGTGGGAGCGTCGGGCTCTGGGGCGGGCTCTGCCGCCGGCGCTCCGATCGTCTGTTGCGCCGCCTTGGCACGAGTCTTCGCGCCGCGATGCGGTGCCAGCACCATCGTCATGTTGCGACCGTCCTGCTTGGCCGATGTCTCGACGAAGCCGTGGTCGGCTACGTCTGCGGCCAGCCGCTGCAGGAGCCGGTACCCGAGTTCGGGCCGGGACTGTTCGCGACCGCGGAACATGATCGTCACCTTGACCTTGGACCCGGCTTCCAGGAAGCGGATGACGTGACCCCGCTTGGTCGCGTAATCGTGCGGGTCGATCTTGGGGCGAAGCTTCTGCTCCTTGACGACGGTCTGCTGCTGGTTCTTGCGAGACTCGCGCTCCTTGAGTGCCGTCTCGTACTTGTACTTGCCGTAGTCCATGATCTTGCAGACCGGAGGTCTGGCATCAGGGGCCACTTCCACAAGGTCGAGATCGGCATCCGCGGCGACGCGGAGGGCGTCTTCGATGCGCACGATGCCTACCTGCTCGCCGCCCGGTCCGATCAAGCGGACTTCGGGTACGCGGATGCGCTCGTTGACGCGTGTCTCAGTGCTGATGGGGCCTCCCTGGTTAGCGTTTCTGGGCTGACCGCCCGCGACGTGACACAGCGAGATCAGCGGCGGAGAAACCACGCCACCAGCGAGAAGGCCCTGCATATAGCAGGGCCCAATGCCGACCGATCACGGCCTGAAGCCGTCTGCGAAACCGCAGAACAGATACCCTTTCGGTATCTGCGACCGGACCGCGTGGCCTTCGGACATGTCCGCGGCCGGCGGTGGGAGTGGGACTCCACTTGCTGTCCCTGGCGTACGCCGGGACGGTCGTGCATGCCAGTCTAACAGGCATGACGGATTCCCCTAGCATCCGCGATCTGGCCGATATCCCGGCCGTCGAGGTCATCACCCGGGCCGCGGTGATGCTGATGAGCGCCGCCGCCGAGAAACTCGGTCTGGCCGACGCCGACCCGGATGCCAGCGACCATCGCGACCTCGACGAAGCGCGCCGGCTCATCACCGCCCTTGCGGGTCTGGTCACCGCCTCGGCGGAGTACCTGGGCCCGCATGCGGGTCCGGTGCGCGACGGCCTGAAGACGTTGCAGCTCGCATTCCGGGAAGCCAGCGCCGCACCCGAGGAACCGGGCAGCGGTCCGGGCGAGAAGTACACCGGCCCGGTGTGGTAGCGGTGCAGGCATTTCGCAGGACAACGGAATATCCTCGCGGCCTATGACCGTCACCACGAGTCGGCCAATCTCACGCTTCCACTGGGTGCCCGCCGCAGCCGGCTGGCTCATCGGCGTCATCGCCACGTTGTCGCTGCTGTCGAGCCTCTCGCCGCTGCTGCGCCACATCATCAAGGTGCCGCGCGAGTTCATCAACGACTACATCTTCAACTTCCCCGACACCAGCTTCGCGTGGGCGTTCGTGCTGGGACTGCTCGCCGCCGCACTGGCGGCCCGCAAACGCATCGCCTGGTGGATCCTCGTGTTCTACATGGCCGCGGCAGCGGTGTGGAACGCCGTCGACCTGCTCACCGGCAAGGAGTCGGCCGCCGTCGACGTCGGCGAGGTCATCGGTGTGGTCTTCCACGTCGCGTCGATCGGTTTCCTGCTGCTGGCCTACCGGGAATTCTGGGCCAGGGTTCGTCGCGGCGCGTTGCTCAAGGCAGCGGCCACCCTGGCCGCCGGCATGACGATCGGCACGTTCGTCGGATGGGGTCTACTCGAGTTCTTCCCGGGAAGCCTGGCCCGCGAAGACCGGTTCTGGTACGCCCTCAACCGCGTCGGCGCGTTCGCCGGCGCCGGTGCCGACGCCTTCACCGGGCACCCGCACGTCTTCGTCAACGCGCTGCTCGGCTTGTTCGGCGCGCTGGCTCTCATGGTGGCGGCCGTCGTGTTGTTCCAGTCCCAGCGAGCCGAGAACGCACTGACCGGTGAGGACGAATCGGCGATCCGGGGACTGTTGGAGGTCTACGGCAAGAACGACTCCCTGAGCTATTTCGCCACCCGCAGGGACAAGTCGGTGGTCTTCGCCCCCAGCGGCCGGGCCGCGATCACCTACCGCGTCGAGGTCGGGGTGTGCCTGGCCAGTGGCGACCCGATCGGCGACCCACGCACATGGCAACAGGCCATCGCCGCCTGGCTCGGGCTGTGCCAGGACTACGGGTGGGCGCCAGGGGTGATGGGCGCGAGTTCTACTGGGGCGCAGGCCTTTCGCGAGGCCGGGCTCAATGCCCTGCAGCTGGGCGACGAGGCGATCCTCTACCCGGACAAGTTCCACCTTTCCGGCTCCGACATGCGTGCGGTGCGCCAGGCCGTCACCCGTGCCCGCCGGGCCGGGCTGACCGTCCGGTTCCGTCGGCATCGCGACTTCTCCGCCGAGGAGATGGCCGCGGTGATCAAACGCGCAGACACCTGGCGCGACACCGAGACTGAACGCGGCTTCTCGATGGCGCTGGGCCGCCTCGGTGATGCCGCCGACGGTGACTGCCTGCTGGTCGAGGCAGTAAGCGGCGACGGCTCGGACGGATCCGGTGGTGACGTCGTAGCGATGCTCTCGCTGGTTCCCTGGGGCAACAACGGACTGTCACTGGACCTGATGCGCCGCTCACCGCAATCCCCCAACGGCACCATCGAACTGATGGTCAGCGAACTGATGCAGAACGCCGAAGACCTCGGCGTGAGCCGGGTTTCGCTGAACTTTGCGATGTTCCGCTCGGCATTCGAGCAGGGCGCCCAACTGGGCGCCGGCCCGGTGGCACGGCTGTGGCGGGCACTGCTGGTGTTCTTCTCGAAGTGGTGGCAGCTGGAGACCCTGTACCGGTCGAACATGAAGTACCTGCCGCACTGGGTGCCGCGCTACGCCTGCTACGAGGACGCCCGGTTGATTCCCCGGGTCGGGGTGGCCTCGGTGATCGCCGAAGGCTTCCTGGTGCTGCCGTTCTCCCGGCGTGCCAAACAGCACACCGGCCACTACTCGGCGGTCCCGCATGACTTGGCCGCCAGCGGCCGGTTACATGCCGACGGCAGCGCGCCCGACGTCGACAAACCGCTCATCGGGGGCACCGCAGAGTCCACCGCGCCGCGACTACCCGATCAGGTCCGCGTACGGATGGCCAAACTGAAGACGTTGCAGAACAACGGTATCGACGCCTACCCGGTCGGCTCTCCCCCGAGCCACACGGTGGCCCAGGCCGTGGCGGAAGCTGACGACGTCACCCTGACCATCGCCGGGCGGATCCTGCGCACCCGCGACTACGGCGGCGTGGTGTTCGCCCTGCTTCGGGACTGGTCGGGAGATGTGCAGCTGCTGCTGGACAAGTCAACGCTCGACGGTGCCGCCGAGGACTTCGCCGCCGTCGACCTCGGTGACCTTGTCGAGGCCGGCGGCCACATGGGCTACAGCAAGAACGGCACCCGTTCGCTCATCGTGAAGCAGTGGCGGCTGATCGGAAAGTGCTTGCGGCCCTTGCCCGACAAGCGAAAAGGATTGCAGGACCCCGAGGCCAGGGTGCGCGCCCGATACGTCGACCTGGCGATCAACCCGGAAGCGCGCGACCTGATCCGGGCCCGCAGCAACGTCCTGCACGCCATCCGGGAAACACTGTTCGCCAAGGGCTTTCTGGAAGTCGAGACGCCGATCCTGCAGCAGATCCACGGCGGGGCCAACGCCCGGCCATTCGCTACCCACATCAACGCCTACGATCTCGACCTGTATCTGCGCATCGCTCCTGAGCTTTATCTCAAGCGACTCTGCGTGGGCGGTGTGGAGCGGGTGTTCGAACTGGGCCGCGCGTTCCGCAACGAAGGCGTCGACTTCAGCCACAACCCGGAGTTCACCCTCCTGGAGGCCTATCAGGCGCATGCCGACTATCTGGTGTGGATCGACGGTTGCCGCGAGCTGATCCAGAACGCGGCGATCGCCGCCAACGGATCAGCAGTGGTGATGCGGCCCGCTGCAGGCACTGCCGGCGCCGACGAGAAGCTCGAGCCCGTCGACATCTCCGGAACCTGGCGGGTCAAGACCGTGCACGACGCCGTATCCGAAGCCCTGGGCGAGCGGGTCGACGCCCAAACCGAACTACCCGTGCTGCGGCGTCTGTGTGACGCTGCCAAGGTGCCGTACCTGACGCATTGGGATGCGGGTGCGGTGGTTCTGGAGCTCTACGAGCGGCTGGTCGAAGACCGTACCGAAGCGCCCACGTTCTACACCGACTTCCCGACGTCGGTATCGCCGCTGACCCGGCCGCACCGCAGCATCCCCGGCGTCGCCGAACGTTGGGACCTGGTGGCCTGGGGTGTCGAACTGGGGACCGCCTACAGCGAACTCACCGACCCGGTGGAGCAGCGCCGCCGGTTGCAGGAGCAGTCACTGCTGGCCGCCGACGGTGACCCGGAGGCCATGGAACTCGACGAGGACTTCCTGCAGGCCATGGAGTACGCCATGCCTCCGACCGGCGGGATGGGCATGGGTGTCGATCGTGTAGTCATGCTGATCACCGGCCGAAGCATCCGCGAGACGCTGCCGTTCCCGCTGGCCAAGCCCCGCTGAGCAGCCGATATTGACGCCGGCTCACTGCTGACTCACAGCGACCTCCAAGGTCGCGTGGTCACCATGGAGCGGTGACACCTTCGACGACGATGGTCGCCGACACGTTCCTCGCGGACCCGGCGAGTCCGTTCCACCAACGCATTTCGTTGATGCACGGCTGGGTGCCACTGACCGCCCAGATCGTCGCCGCCGTCGTGCTGGTCCTGGCGATGGGCTGGCGATCCCGGCGCTGGCGCCTGCTGTGGCTGCCCGTCGCCGCCGCGGTGGGCGCCCTGATCGCGGGCTACACCTACTGGAATATCGCCGACAACGGACTGGCCGGCGATCCGGCACCCCGGCAGCTGTGGGTGTGGATCGGTGTCACCGGCCTGGCCGTGACGGTGGCGGTCGTGGGCTGGCGCGGTGCTCGCTGGTGGCGGCGCACCATGTCGGTGCTGGCGATCCCGCTCTGCGCGTTATGCACCGCGCTGATGCTCAACCTGTGGGTGGGTTACTTCCCCACCATGCAGACCGCCTGGAACCAACTGAGCGCAGGTCCGCTGCCCGATCAGACCGACCGCGCCACCGTGACCGCGATGGTGGCTCACCACAGCATTCCGGCCACCGGCACCGTCGTGTCGGTGACCATTCCCGGTGACGCGTCGCACTTCAAACACCGCAGCGAGTGGGTCTACCTGCCGCCGGCGTACTTCGCCACCAACCCGCCGCCCGCACTGCCCACCGTGATGATGATCGGCGGCGAGTTCAACACACCGGCCGACTGGATGCGGGCGGGCAATGCCATCAAGACCATCGACGAGTTCGCCGCCGCGCATCACGGCAACGCACCGGTGTTCGTTTTCGTCGACTCCGGCGGCTCGTTCAACAATGACACCGAATGCGTCAACGGCCCGCGCGGCAACGCCGGCGACCACCTCACCAAAGACGTAGTGCCCTACATGGAATCGAACTTCGGGGTCAGCAGGGACCGCGCCCACTGGGGCATCGTCGGCTGGTCGATGGGTGGCACCTGCGCCGTCGACCTGGCCACCATGCATCCCGACATGTTCAGCTCACTGGTCGACATCGCCGGCGACTTCGCCCCTAATTCCGGTAACAAGACGCAGACGATCGACCGGCTGTTCGGTGGTGATGCCGCAGCGTACGCGTCGTTTGATCCGGCCACGGTGATCACTAAACATGGCCCTTACCAAGGCATCTCGGCCTGGTTCGCGATCTCGGGCAATCCGTCGAGCACCCCGACGGCGCCGCAGGCCATCAACGTCGGGGCGACCGGCCTTGGCGGGCGCGACGCCAACCCCAACCCGGGCGACCAGACGTCGGCGGCCAATTCCCTGTGCGCACTGGGCAGCGCCCACGGCATCAACTGTGCGGTGGTGGCCCAACCGGGCAAGCACGACTGGCCGTTTGCGGCGCGGGTGTTCACCGCCTCACTGCCCTGGCTGGCCGGCCAGATCGGCACACCCGGGGTGGCACCACAGGCGCTGCCAGGGCCGCCCGCAGGCCCGCCGGAACCGGTGACGATCGCCGCGTCCGCCGGTCCACCGCCACTCCAAGCCGCCGTGCGCTAACCCGGCGGGCACGCCGCCTGCCGGGGGTACGGTGACTGCTATGGCCGACGACTACATCCCACGCCACGCGAAACCCGAGGCGGAGCCGGCGACTGCGCCGCCACCGTCGCCGCCGGCGGCCCCCGCACCTGCACCTGCCGTGGACACCGGCTACACCGCCGATGGTGTGCCGACGTTTGACTCGGTGCGCGAAAAGATCGAGACCCGGTATGGAACCGCCCTGGGTTCAGCGGAATTGGACGCCGAGACACCGGAAGGCCGCAGCATCGAGGAGCAGTACGAGGCGCGGCAGCGGGCAGCACACGACAAGCTCGAAGAGATCCGCGCCTCGATGCGCAAGCCCGCCGACGGCTGAGCCCTTACGCGCTGACCTTACGTCGCTTGGTGGTCCGCTTCGGCGCTGGTGCCGCCAGAACCTCGGCGAGGAACTTGCCGGTATAGCTCTCCGGCACCGCGGCGACGTCCTCGGGTGTGCCCTCGGCGACGACGGTGCCGCCTCCGGCGCCGCCTTCGGGACCCATGTCGATGAGCCAGTCCGAGGTCTTGATGACGTCAAGGTTGTGTTCGATGACGATGACCGAATTGCCTTTGTCGACAAGGCTGTTGATGACCTTGAGCAGTTTGCGGATGTCCTCGAAGTGCAGACCGGTGGTGGGCTCGTCGAGGATGTAGACGGTGCGCCCGGTGGACCGCTTCTGCAACTCCGCGGCGAGTTTGACGCGCTGTGCTTCGCCGCCGGACAGCGTGGGCGCAGGCTGGCCCAGGCGCACATATCCCAGGCCGACATCGACGAGGGTGCGCAGATAGCGGTGAATGCTGGTGATCGGTTCGAAGAACTCGGCGGCATCCTCGATCGACATGTCGAGCACCTCGGAGATCGTCTTGCCCTTGTAGTGCACCTCGAGTGTCTCCCGGTTGTACCGGGCGCCCTGGCACACCTCGCACGGGACGTAGACGTCCGGCAGGAAGTTCATCTCGATCTTGATGGTGCCGTCACCCGAACAGGCCTCGCAGCGACCGCCTTTGACGTTGAACGAGAAGCGGCCGGGCTGATACCCGCGGACCTTGGCCTCGGTGGTGGCGGCGAACAATGTCCGGATCTTGTCGAACACCCCGGTGTAGGTGGCCGGGTTGGATCGCGGGGTGCGCCCGATCGGTGACTGGTCGACCCGGACCAGCTTGTCGACGTGCTCGAGCCCGTTGACGCGGGTGTGCCGGCCGGGAACCTGGCGGGCACCGTTGAGCTTGTTGGCCAGTACCGCGGCCAGGATGTCGTTGACGAGGGTCGACTTACCCGAGCCCGACACCCCGGTCACCGCCGTCAACACCCCGAGCGGGAAGGCGACGTCGATCTCGCGCAGGTTGTGTTCGCGTGCGCCGACGACGGTCAGCTGTTTGCGGCGGTCGGTGGGCCGGCGGATGGCCGGCACGTCGATGCTCTGCCTGCCGGACAGGTACGCACCGGTGATGGACTCGGTGTTCTTCAGGAGGTCCTGGTACGAGCCGCTGTGCACGACGCGGCCGCCGTGCTCACCTGCGGCCGGACCGATGTCGACCACCCAGTCCGAATGGGCGATGGTGTCCTCGTCGTGTTCGACGACGATCAGCGTGTTGCCGAGATCCCGCAGGCGCGTGAGGGTTTCGATGAGTCTGCGGTTGTCCCGCTGATGCAACCCGATCGACGGCTCGTCGAGCACGTAGAGCACACCGACGAGGCCGGAACCGATCTGGGTGGCCAGCCGGATGCGCTGGGCCTCCCCGCCGGACAGCGTGCCGGCAGCACGGGCCAGCGACAGGTACTCCAGGCCCACGTCGAGCAGGAAGCCCAGCCGCGACTGCACCTCCTTGAGGACCTGGCCGGCGATCGCCTGCTCACGCGAGCCGAGCGTGAGTTCGTTGAGGAAATCCGAGCAATCCGCGATCGACAGCTCACAGACCTCGGCGATGGACTTCGCCCCGTACTCCCCCGCGGCCAACGTCACGGCCAGGATCTCCGGCTTGAGGCGGGTGCCGTCACAGACCGGGCAGGGCACGTCACGCATGAAGCCCTCGTAGCGTTCCTTCATCTGCTCGGACTCGGTCTGCTCCATGCGGCGCTGCAGGAACGCCATCACACCTTCGAAGTCGGCATAGTAGGAGCGGGTTCGCCCGTAGCGGTTCTTGTAGCGCACGTGCACCTGCTCGTCGCAGCCCTCGAGGATCGCCTTGCGCGCCTTGAGCGGAAGCTTGCGCCACGGGGTGTCGGTATCGAACCCGAGCGCCTCCCCCAGGCCCGACAGCATGCGGGTGAAGTACTCGGCGTTGTGGCCCATCGACCACGGCGCCACCGCACCCTGAGCCAGCGTCAGCTCCGGATCGGGCACCACCAGCTCCGGGTCGACCTCCTTGCGGATGCCAAGGCCGCTGCATTCCGGGCAGGCGCCATAGGGCGAGTTGAAGGAGAACGAGCGTGGTTCGAGGTCGTCGACCGCCAGCGGGTGCCCGTTGGGGCAGGCGAGCTTCTCGGAGAACCGCTGTTCGCGGTGCGGGTGGTCGTCCTCACGGTCGACGAACTCCAGGACCACGATCCCGTCGGCCAGAGTCAGTGCCGTCTCGACCGAGTCGGTGAGGCGCTGCTTGGCGCTGGCCTTGACCGTCAGCCGGTCGACGACCACCTCGATGTCGTGCTTTTCCTGCTTCTTCAGCTTCGGCGGGTCGGTGAGCGGATGTACCACGCCGTCGACCCGGACCCGGCTGTAGCCCTGGGTGTTGAGCTTGTCGAACAGGTCGACGAATTCGCCCTTGCGGGTGCGCACCACCGGGGCGAGCACCTGAAAGCGGGTGCCCTCCGGCATGGCCAGCACCTGGTCGACGATCTGCTGGGGGGTCTGCCGGGCGATCCGCTCACCGCACACCGGGCAGTGCGGAGTGCCGGCCCTGGCGTAGAGCAGCCGCAGGTAGTCGTACACCTCGGTGATGGTGCCGACCGTCGAGCGCGGATTGCGGTTGGTGGACTTCTGGTCGATCGACACCGCCGGGGACAGGCCTTCGATGAAGTCGACGTCCGGCTTGTCCATCTGGCCCAGGAACTGGCGTGCGTAGGCACTCAGCGACTCGACGTAGCGGCGCTGGCCCTCGGCGAAAATGGTGTCGAACGCCAACGAGGACTTGCCCGACCCGGACAGCCCGGTGAACACGATGAGGCTGTCGCGGGGCAGGTCAAGGTCAATGCTTTTAAGGTTGTGCTCGCGCGCGCCCTTGACAATCAGCCGGTCAGCCACCAGCTCCCCTTCCTGCGGGTTTTCCGGGCACCCGACACATCACCCCATGCTATGTCGACCCTCCGACAAGTAACGTGGCGACCATGACAGTCGTCGACGACAGCTACACCGGGCACGTCGAATCCCGGACCTCGTCACGCCGCACCCTGCCCGGCGCGACGATCATCAAGACATCGGTGGGCCCCATGGACAACAACGCCTACCTGGTGACATGTTCCGCGACCGGCGAGAGCCTGCTCATCGACGCGGCCAACGACCCGGAACTGCTCGTCGAGCTGGTCGGCGAGCACGCACCGAAGCTGGCCCTGATCGTGACCAGCCATCAGCACTTCGACCACTGGCAGGCGCTGGCGGCGGTGGCCGAGGCCACCGGCGCGCCCACCGCCGTGCACCAGCTCGACGCCGAGCCGCTGCCGGTCAAGCCGGACAGGTTCCTGGCCAACGGCGACACCATCGCTGTCGGCGATCTCACCTTCGACGTCGTCCACCTGCGCGGCCACACCCCCGGTTCGGTCGCGCTGGCCTTACGCCCGACCGCCCAACGCACCGAGACGCACCTGTTCACCGGTGACTGCCTGTTCCCGGGCGGTGTCGGAAAGACATGGGAGCCAGGCGCTTTCGAGGAGCTACTCGGCGACGTCACCAGCCGGCTGTTCGGTACCTACGGTGACGACACCGTCGTATACCCGGGTCACGGCGACGACACCACGCTCGGTGCCGAGCGGCCACACCTGGACGAGTGGCGCGAACGCGGCTGGTGAACGTCCACTTGGCTTGACCAGCGCGTGTTCCAGGCCCAAGGGGTCTAGTGTCGACACCACCGAACATCAGGAGGGTCCAATGGGCTTCGATCCGAAGAATGCACTCGACGCGGCCAGGGACATCGCTACCCACGCCGTCGAGAAGGCCTCCGACATCGTGGAGGACGCCGCTCACGTGCTGCGCGGAAACGTCACCGAGGGAGTCAGCGCCATCGTCCAGGACTCCGTCGACATCGCCACCCACGCGGTCGAGCGGACCAAAGAGGTGTTCACCGCGACCGACGACCACACCCCCGAGCCGTAGCCGGGGCTCGGCTCACGCCGGAACGGCCACACCGTTGGAGAACTCCGAGGTGTCACGCGGACCGGTGTCGGGCGTCGCCGTCACGGTGATGTAACCCCCGGAGAGGGCCGCCGGGACTTGGAATGACAACTGCACATCACCGGCCGCGACGGAAGCCTGCTGGTACAGCAGCTGTTGGCCTTGCACCGCGGTAGTGCTCCCAGCCGCGGAGTAGAACGCCTGGACGGTGAAGGTGCCGCTGTAGTCGGGCCGCGACGTGATGGTGGCATCCACCGTCATCGTCGCCAGGGTGGGGTTGAGCGACACTGAATGGACTTGCGGCGTGGGCTGATTGCGGTTACCGCCATTGGTGAGGCTGATGCCGAGACCGTTGGCGCCGCCGTTGGCCGCTATCGAGTTCGACAGGATTGCGTTGCCGGTACCCGTGTCGACGATGACCCCGGCACCGACATTGTTCAGGATGGTGTTGGACGACACGGTCGCCCCGTCGGTATTCACCAGATCGATCCCGGCTTTTCCGTTGCCCAGAATCACGTTGTTGGTGACCTGCGGGTTGGTGGCTCCGTTGATCTGGATACCGTCGCGGCCGTTGGTGCTGATGGCGAGACCGGCGATGACGGATCCGGTCGACTCTCCGAGGACGACGCCGCTGTCGTGGAACTGGCGGATCACCCCACCGCCGGTGAACTTCGCCGTCACACCGTCACCGATATAGAGTCCCACATCGGCGGAGAAGCCCAGATCACCGGACAGTGCAACATATTTGGGAGCCAGCACGGTGGCCGAACCGCCGGAGGCGACCTTGACCGTGAGTCCGCCGAGCGGATTGCTCACTCCGACATCGCCGTTGAGCGATGCTGTCTTGCCGTCACCTGGCTGCAGCGTCAGCGTGTAGCCCGCAGCCGGTGTCGAGTCGATCCGACCGTTGAAGGTGATGTCGCCGCCCGATACGCTGGTCGGGCCGGTCAGCGTGGTCGCGCCCTGTGCCGAGAACGAGCCGCCGGCCGCGTACAGGCCGTTGAGCGACACGGGGTCGCCGTAGATCTGGTTGCCGGTGGTCTGCACCGACGCGGTGCTGGTGGTTCCGCCGGCATCAGTGGTCAGGCTGCCCAGCGCCAGCTGGCTTCCGACCTCCCGCGCGAAGGTGGTGTTTCCGCTGGAGTTCACGGCCAACGTCTGTGCTCCGCTGATGGAGTCGACCGTGCCGGAGAACCTGACATTGCCCGCATTGACAACGGTGTTGCCCAACAATGTGGTCACACCGGCGACGGAGAAGTCACCGCTGTTCGCGGTGTAGGTGCCGGTGAGTTGGGCGTTCTGGCGGTAGGTCTGGGCGCCCGTGGTCGTGACGGACGACAATGACACGGTGGCCTGGCCGCCGGTGGGCCGCAGCCAGATGACACCCTCGGCGACGTCGAACATCACGTCGAAGGCGTTGTAGAGATTCAGGCCCGTGTTGACGTTCTGGATGTTGTTGAGGGTCTGACCTTGCTCGTAGTTGACCAGGTTGACCGATCCGATGTCACCGGCGGGGAACGACCACGTCAACGGCGAGCGGCCCTGTGTGGTGGGGAAAACCGCGGTCAAGGTCGCGCCGGGCTGCAACTGCCCGCTGTCGTCAAAGGGGTTGCCCCCCTGGCCTTTCAGCCGGATCCCGGTGGATGGCGCGCCGCTGTCGATCAGCGACGGCAGCGTCGGGGTGACGCCGATCTGCTGTTGATCACCGGCCAGTGTCGCGGTGTAGCTCGGCGCGAAGCCGAACCAGCTCAGCACGTCGTACCCGGAGACCGGATAGGTGCCACCGCCAGGCTGTGGTGTCACCGGCACCGCATAGGGGAACTGGGCGCGCAGGGCGTCGGTGATGCCGACGGTCAGCTGCGGCTGAATTCCGATGGGGCCCAATTGAACCAGGAATCCGCTGGACAGATTACCGGGCAGCTGGAACAACGGGTTGGCGAGCGCGGTGCTGTCCCCGGGGACCGGCAAGGTGGTGAACGACGCGCCGAAGTCACCGAAGAACCTGTCCTCGACGGGCGGAGCGGCGGGGTTGGTGAAATCGAATGCGGTGCTGTTGTTGGCATTTCCACCGTTGAGAATGGCCGCGATCTGGATGGGCTGGCCGGTGGACACCGTCTGCGAGCCCGAACCGAGGGTGATGCGAGTATCGGCGATGACGCCGTTGTAGTAGATGCTCGACGAGTAGGTCTCCGAGATAGGCGTCGACGTCAGCGGGACGTTGCTCCAGAATGTCGGGTTGTAGCCCGCGAAGAATGCGATACCACCGGTGTCGAATTCGTAGAGCTGCGACGGGTTGTCACCGATCGCCACGTCGATGCCATACTTCACCGCCGCCGGCCCCGAGGTGTTGAACTCCGGAAGATAATGCAGCGGAATCGTTTTGGTGTCGGCAGACTGCGCAACGTTCAGCGGCGCGATGCCCTGTGTCACCAGGCTCGCAAGTGGGCTGTGGCCACCGACGGCAGCAGCGAAGCTGGTGGCGCCCAGAGCGGTCACCGTCAGGCCCTGCTTGCCGGCCCGGGCTGCATCGACTGTCCCGTTGAATGTGGCGTCGCCGAGGCCGGCATCGACTTCGACGTCGTCGGCCAGGATCACGGGGCCGTTGAACTGCACGCCGCCCAGACCGCGCACCGCATCACGCAACGTCAGGACACCACGGGTGACCGTGGCTGTGACCTGGCTGCTGAACGCCGCCCCGGCACCGAACCGAAGATCGTCGATCTGCGAGGTCTTCAGATTGCCGTTGACCGTGCCCGCGGTCAGCACCACACCGGCGCATCCCGCATTACCGCCGTTGCTCACCAGGACATCAATCGGGGTGGTGTCGTAGAAGCTCTCGGCGCCGACGAATCCAGGGTCCCCCGACACCTGCACCGCCGAACCGTTCTGGCGGAAGTACGCGACGCTGCCGGTATTCACTGTGACGTTCAGCGAGTTACCCACCATGCTCGCGGTGACACCCTCCGGGACGAAGAACAGGCCCCGCCGGATCAGCACCAACGCCCCGGCGACCAGATCGGAGATCGGCGAACCGGGGAAGCTGGACAACAACGTGAATGCCGAATTGAACAGGTGGTTGACGACCGTGCCGACCGCCTGGGTGATCGACGGCGCCTCCAACCCCCAGCACGCCGCGCATCCACTATTGCCGACCGACAGCGCCGCCACCCGATCCCGCGCCGCGACCGGGAACTGTCCGACCGCACCAGCGGCGGACGTTACGGTCAGCTCAGGATCGATTGCTGCACCCGAAACCGGCTGCGCTGCCGTGATGTTCACGTCCGGCGACAACTGACCGGTTCGCAACGCTGATACCGGTGGCCGCACCACGGCACCGGCACCTCGGGCACGCTGGGCCGCGGCGGAACCAACCGGCGCCCGGCCGCGGCGATCGGCGCGCGTGACGCCGGCTGCCGGCCTGCCTGACCGCGCGGTCGCCCCGGTGCGATTCCCGGCAGCCGCACTCGCCGAGTCCGCCGTCGTTGTCGAGTCGCTGTCGGGTCCGTCGGCAGTCGCCACCGCAACTTGCGGACCCGTGAGCGACACCCCGACGACGAAGGCTGCCGCCGCAAACCGCATGCTCCGAGAAACCACGATTCCCCCCGATCCCGGCCGGCCGTTGTTCGGCCAAAGCGTACCGACACGCTGTTTGCCGCACAGGAATTTGCGCGAGTGTCACTAATCGAGGTTTGGGGGCCTCAGATCCAGCCCCGCCGCCTGAACGCCAGATACAGCAGACCCGAGGTCACCAGAATGATCGCCGCGCTGGCGATGACACCGGCCGCGCTCTGAAAGCCCGGGTACGGCACATTCTGGCCGTACCACCCGGTGACCGCCGTCGGGACCGCGATGATGGCGGCCCAACCGGTGAGCTTCTTCATGATCGTGTTCAGCCGGGCGTCTTGCAGGGAGAGGTTCGTCTCGAAGACGGTGGTGATCATGTCGCGCAGCGACTCGGTCCACTCGGCGGCACGGATCACGTGGTCGTAGAGATCGGCGTACCAGCTGTCGAGCTCGATGGTGTCGCCACGTTCGGCACGGCGACGCATGATCGTGTTGATGACCTCGCGCATCGGCAGCACGATGCGGCGCAACTCCACGAGTTCCTTACGCAGCCGGTAGGTGTCGCGCTGGAACTTTCGAGTCACCGCCCGGTCGTCGAACAGACCGTCCTCGAGGGCCTCGATGGCGTCGTCGAGGTCCTGAATGGTCTCGAACTGGCCGTCGACGATCACGTCGAGCAGGCCGTGCAGCAGCGCCGGGCTGCCGAGCCGCAACAGGTCGGTGTTGTCGTCCCAGCGGCGGACCGCCTCCTCGACGTCGAAAACCGGTCGCTGCGGGTCGATTTCGTGGCGCACCGTCACGACGCCGCCGTGCAGCACGAAGATGGACACCCGTGCGGTGAGCAAGCGGGACTGGAGGTCATCTGGCAACTCGGGGCCGAGCGCCGTGGCGTACACCGTCAAGAAGGTGTGGGTCGTGTAGCGGGTGGCTTTGGTGCGTTCACTGCGCTCGACGACATCTTCGACGGCGTGCGCGTCGAGATTGAGTTCGTCAGCCAGCCGGCACAACGTGTCGTGATCGGGGTTGCACAGGTCCACCCAGACCAGCGCGCGGTCCTCGCCGAGATGCGTCGAGACGTCCGCGAGCGGAAAGTTCTCCGCTTTGAGCTCACCGTCGATCCAGAGCCGGGTGCGAACGGTGTCCTGGGGCGTGCTCACGGCCGTGGTCTGGTGACGACGCGGACTCAGCCCGTGGTGTGCACGATCAGCACGTCGCTCTTGGAGCGGCGTGCCACGTTGGCGGGCACCGAACCCAGGAGACGGCCGGCGATGGTGCTCAGGCCGACATTGCCGACGACGAGGAGGTCGGCGTTGGTCTCTTCGGCCAGCTCCACCAGGGCGTCGACCGGGGCGCCGACGACAGCCCGCTCCTCGACATCGGCGGCGCCTGCGGCCTTGGCCCGGTCACGTGCTTCGCGGAGGATCGCGTAGATGGGGGCATTGCCCGCCATCTTGTAGCCCTCGTCCTTCAACAGATCGGCTGCCCGGGTGTCCTCCGAGGCGGGGAAGTAGGCGGTCGCCACGATGACCTTCGAACCGGGATCGGAGGCGAGCTGGCCCGCCCGATCGACCGCACGCAGCGAGGAATCCGAGCCGTCCGTTCCGACGACCACGGTCTTGTAACCGCCCATTCGTACCCTCCAGTCTCCAATGACAGCGCCATCGGGAACAGTAACGCCTCTTCACCACGCCAGGGTGCGATTCACCCCAGCTGGCATTTGCACAACGTTTCGACGAGTCACTTTACCGGCCCAAACGCAGCCATCGTTAGTCCCGTGAGTTTCGCGACAGCAACCCGAATTGCGAATCGGGACCGCACACAATGACCTTTGTCGGCTGCGCCACACCAATGCCCTATATGCAAATGCAGCCGCCAAATCGATGTCGCCGGGCGTATGCCGCGCGGTCGGCCGCCGTGCACGTTACCGTTTGGCACACCAACGGACATGGGTACGAGATAACCGGCGTGAGCACTACTTTCCGGCCAGAGCGAAGCACTGGCGTCCTCGAGCGGTCAGGGGATCCCCGACACTTCGATGCTGTGGCCGTCGCGATCTTCGCCATTGCGGTCAGCGCGGCGGGGGCAGCCCGGCCATCGTTGTGGTTCGACGAGGCCGCCACCATCTCCGCCTCCACGCGCAGTTTCGCCGAATTGTGGCGAATGCTGGGCAATATCGACGCCGTCCACGGCCTCTACTACCTGCTGATGCACGGCTGGTTCGCGGTCTTCCCGGCGACCGAATTCTGGTCGCGGCTGTCGAGCTCGCTGGCCGTCGGGGTCGCTGCGGCCGGTGTGGTCGTTGTGGGACGCCAACTCTCCACGCGCCCGGTGGCGGTGACCGCGGGCGTGGTGTTCGCCCTTCTCCCCCGCGTCACCTGGGCCGGTATCGAAGCCCGCTCGTATGCGTTGTGCATGGTCGCCGGGGTATGGCTGACCGCCCTCTGCGTCACCGCGATTCGGCGCAACCGGCCGCGATGGTGGGCCGGCTACGCGGCACTGGTCCTTCTCGGCACGCTGTTGAACGTCTTCGTGGTGCTCATCGTCGGCGTCCACGCCGTCCTGGTGGGCGTCTCGTCGGACTCGCGCAGCATCCGATTGCGTTGGGCCATGGCGGCGCTGGCCGCCGTCGTGCCAGCGGTGCCGTTCCTCTACTTCACCCAGACGCAGGTGTTCCAGATCGGGTGGATCTCCCCCCTGGGCCTCCACACGGTCGGAAAGATCCTGCAGGAGCAGTACTTCGATCATTCGCTGACGTTCGCGATACTGTCGGCGCTGGTCATCGTCGCCGGAGTGGTGTGCCGGTCCCGGGCCACCTTGGCCGGCACGCAGCCCGCCCGGCTGGTCATCGTGGCGATCGCCTGGATCGTGATCCCCACCGCCGCGCTGCTGGTGTACTCCGTTGTGCGCCATCCGGTGTACTACCCCCGGTACTTGTCGTTCACGGTGCCTGCGGTCGCACTGCTGATCGGACTGTGCGTCGTGAACGTCGGACGCTCACGCGCGGGTGTGGCGGGGCTGCTGCTGCTTTTCGCCCTCGCAGCGACGCCCAATTACCTTGCTCAGCGCGGCCCGTATGCGAAGGAAGGGATGGACTACAGCCAGGTGGCTGACGTCATCACCCGCTACGCGAAGCCGGGTGACTGCCTGATCATGGACAACTCGGCGGCCTGGAAACCGGGGCCGATCCGGCCGCTGATCGCCGCGCGCCCCGCTGCCTTCGAGAAGCTCCGCGACTACGGCCGCGGGACGCCTGCGATTGCGCGAAACCGATTGTGGGACAGCCATATCGCAATCTGGCGATGGGCCGACAAGATGCCCGGTTGCCCGACCATCTGGACAGTCACCGAGCGTGACACGACGCGTCCCGACCACGAGCAGGGCACACCGCTGGCGGCGGGACCACGTCTGGGCCGTGCCATGGCGTATCAGGTTCCCAGCCGGTTCGGCTTTCGTGTTGTGGAGCGCTGGCAGTTCAGCTTCGCCCAGGTGACCAAGTCGACGCGCTAGGCGAAATCACGAGCTAGTCGTCGAACCAGCGGTTGGCCTTCGGCAGATCGGCCCCGAGCACCGCACCGGCGGGGGCGCCGGCTGGTGCACCGGACTCCGAACCGGGCTTGGTGGCCGACCATCCGGTGCCGACGCACAGCAGGTCGCGCGGCGTCGAGATCGTCGTCGGCAGCGGAATGCCGAAGCCGGGGATACCCGGGATCGTCACCTGCGGCGGCGACAGCAGCGTTGCGACACCTTGTGCCACCGCGGGCAGAACCTGGGCAGGTGGCGTCGGCAGCGATCCCGCCGCGTTGGCGATCGGCGCAGCCGGGATCAGGCTCGGCAGCCCCGGGGTGCTTGCCGCGGCGTTGACGCCGGGGGTGCCGGGAACCGCCCGCGGCGGTGTCGCCGGGTAGGCGTCGATATTGCCGATGGGGCTGCCCGGCGTCCGCGTCGGCGGGGTGGGCGGCGTGCCGCCGGTGGTGACGACCGGGGTGCCAGGAACCGCGGCGGGCGGAGTCGGCGGGACCAGACCCGTATCAACAACCGGCACACCCGGAACCGCCGCAGGCGGAGTCGGCGGGACCAGACCCGTATCAACAACCGGCACACCCGGAACCGCCGCAGGCGGAGTCGGCGGGACCAGACCCGTATCAACAACCGGCACACCCGGAACCGCGGCGGGCGGAGTGGGAAGCCCACCGCCACCGCCACCGCCCGGGAGGCCCGGGACGGCCGCCGGCGGAGTAGGCACCCCGCCACCACCACCACCGACAGCGGCGGCAGGCAGGGCTGCCGGCGGTGCCGGCAACCCGGCAGCGGCAGAGGCGATCGCTTCGGCGGGAACTCCAGCCGCCGGGCTGACTACGCCGGAGGTGTCTGCGATCGGAGCGCCGACGGCGCCCGCGGCGGCAGCTCCGCCACCCGCACCGGCACCAGCACCGGCACCACCGCCGCCGCCGGCTCCAGCGCCGGCTTGCAGGGCGGCGTCGGAGAGTTGACCTGAGCTGTCGGCCAGCGCGGCACCCGCGGGAGGCACCACGCCGGAAGCGTCGGAGATCGCGCCGGCAGGCACGCCCCCGGCTGCGGGGACACCGCCGCCGCCACCGACCGGGGCGCCGGGGATCGCTGCGGGCGGGGTCGGCAGACCGCCGCCTTCGCCGCCGCCGGGCGTACCCGGGACAACCGCCGGAGGCGTACCGCCACCTTCGACAACCGGACCACCAGGCGTACCCGGCACCGCCGCCGGAGGCGTACCGCCACCTTCGACAACGGGACCACCAGGCGCACCCGGCACCGCCGCCGGAGGCGTACCGCCACCTTCGACAACGGGTCCACCGGGCGTACCGGGTACCGCGGCCGGCGGCGTACCGCCGGTCTGGACGATCGGTGCACCGGGCGAACCGGGGATCTCGGCGGGCGGAACTCCGCCGCCCTCGACGACCGGCCCGCCGGGGGTGCCCGGCACCATTGCGGGCGGGGTGCCCGCGGTCTCGACGGACGCGGCGGCAGGAGCACCGGGAACCACGGCGGGCACACCGGGAACACCTTCGGCGGCAACAGCTCCGGGCGTGCCCGGAACGGCGGCCGGCGGCGTGCTGATGCCGGGGATGGACGCTGCGCTGGGCACACCGGGCAGGGTCAGCGGCGGGGTGCCGGGAACCTGCAGTGTGCCGCCGCCCACCGAGCTGCCCGGGATCGACAGCGGCGGAGGAGGCAACGTGGACACCGAATTGTTCACGGCAGCACCAGGATTGGCCACCGGAGGAACGCCGGGTGTCTGCACCGATGCGGCGGCGGGCGCGGCGGGGGTTTCGACGCCGGGAGCACCGGGGGTACTGACCGACACCGGGATCTCGGCGCCGGGGGTGCCGACCCCTGCAACGGGCGGGGTGTCCACCGCTGCAGCGGCGGGAACTCCAGGAACCCCGGCGGGGGGCACCGGAGGTGTTGCGGCGGTGTCGGTCACGAGCCCGCCGGGCACACCGCCGGGCGGAGTCCCGGGGAAGGGAACAGCGTCAGCAGCGGGGACTCCGGGGACAGCGGCCGGAGGTCCTGGGGGCACGTTGACTCCCCCGCCGGCGGGCACGCCGGGCACGCCGCCGGGCGGCCCGGGCGGAACGGCTGCGGCCTCGGGGATCGGAACGCCCGGGACAGCAGCCGGCGGTCCGGGCGGTACCACGGCGGCTGCGGGAACCGGAGCACCAGGGACGGCGGCCGGCGGAGCCGGAAGCGCACCGGCGGCATCGGCAATGGGGGCACCGGGGGCCGCGGCAGGCACCGGGGCAAGCGCACCGGCAGCATCCGAGATGGCCGCACCGGGCACACCGCCCGGCAGCGCGCCGGCAGCGTCGGCGATCGGGGCACCGGCGGCACCTGCGCCGCCACCGGCACCCGCACCTGCGCCGCCACCGGCGGCGCCGATCTGTGCACCGGCTTCCAGGCCTGCCGACGCGTCGGCGATCGGGGCACCCGCAGCACCGGCGCCGCCACCGGGAAGGCCTGCCGCGGCGTCAGCGATAGGCGCACCGGGAACTCCGGCGGGCGGAAGTCCTGCTCCCGCCGGCGGGGCGACGACGCCGCCCGGAGGTGTCGGAACGCCACCGACCAGACCGCCCGGGGGCGTCCCGGGAACTGCGGCGGGCGGGGTGCCGGTGCCGCCGACGATCCCGCCGGGCGGGGTGCCCGGCACCGCGGCAGGCGGGGTGCCGGTGCCGCCGACGATCCCGCCGGGCGGGGTGCGCCGGGAACCGTCGCGGGCGGTGTTGCGCCGCTGGCGACAGAGTGGGTGCCCGGTGTTCCGGGGACGCTGGCCGGCGGCACCTTGATGGTGCCGGGGACGGTCGCGGGAGGGATCGGCCCGCCGGCGACCGGCGGGTTGTTGGTGAAGATCGACGACGCCGAACCGGGGATGCCCTGGCTGAGGTCGGGAGGATTCGAGGCGACCTGCTGGATGATGTTGACGCACGGAACCCCGGGAACGATGTCGGCCATCGCCCGTGGGCTGAACAAAGGAGCCGTCCAGAAGCACCCAACAGTCGCCATAGCGGTAACCGCCGCTATGCGAGTGGTGGTTCGAGACATGGTTCCCCCGTTCCTGTGGTGAGGTCTGAGGGGAAAACTACAGACGTGTAAGTTCTGCGCGGCGGTGCCGGTCGGGCGGTTACCGAACTGTTGCTAACCGGTGCCGCAGCAGTTACCCGGGCGATGACGGCTCAGGGCCGATCGGATGAAGAACGTGGAGCGAGTGACGGGATTCGAACCCGTGTAAACGGCTTTGCAGGCCGGTGCCTAGCCACTCAGCCACACCCGCACGTGAAGGTCACGATTCCAGCACGGCAGGGTCCCGGCCAGCGTTTCGATCAGCGTGAGCACTAGCTGACCCGGCGCTTCGCGCTTTACCGTGACGGCATGCAGACCTGGTTGGCTGATCCGCCCCTACTCGGCGGCCCCGGGCAGGGCACCCGCCAGATCGTCGAGCTGCTGATCGCGTTCGGGCTGACCGCCCTGATCGGGCTCGAGCGTGAGGTACACGGCAAGGCCGCCGGGCTACGCACCCAGACCATCGTGGGCACCGCCGCGGCGCTGATCCTGATCATCAGCAAGTACGGCTTTTCCGACGTCCTAAGCCCGGGAACCGTGGAAGTCGACCCCTCGCGGGTAGCCGCCCAGATCGTCTCGGGCATCGGTTTCCTGGGTGCGGGCCTGATCATCACCCGCCAGGGCGCGGTTCACGGGCTGACGACGGCGGCGGCGATCTGGGAGTGCGCCGCGATCGGCATGGCCGCCGGCGCCGGTCTGGTCAAGCTGGCCATCGTCGTGACGATCCTGCATTTCGTGATCGTGCTCGGCTTCACGCCGCTGACCCAGCGGCTGACCGCGCGACTGTCAGGCTCGGTGCGACTGCACATCACCTACGAACAGAACCGCGGCGTGATCGGCCGAATCCTGGGCGCCTGCGACAAACACAAGTGGACGCTGTCCGCACTCAACAGCGACCCTGATGGCGGGGTCCTGCTCACCCTGACCGGTTCGGGCATCCGACACGCACCCAGCGCCGTCGCCGGCGTCGACGGGGTCACCAGCGTCCGGCGCATGGACGACAAGGAAGATTAGGCCGCAACCCGGCCGCGCCCAGACCGGGCCGAGGCCACTACGCCGACTGCTGCCAGGACCGCGAAGACCCCGAACATCCACCGACTCGCGGTGGCATCGGGGGTGGCCCGCAGGTTCACGATGACGCCGGCCAGGCCCGCGCCGAACGCCCCGCACATCAGTTGCACGGTGCTGATCGCAGCCGCCGCCACCGCCTGCTGCGCCGAATCGTCGACGACCGAGCCCATCGCCCATGCCGACAGGTGCGGCCAGGCCATCCCGATGCCGGCGCCCGTGACAGCGAGCGCGGCCGCCCACAACAGCACGAGTGCTGTTGAGGCATGGCTATTTTGGGTCACCGCGGCCACCGCGAGACCGACCGCCATCACCACAGGGGCGACTGCGACAACCCGCACCGTCAGCCGACTGTTGGTAATCGAGGCGCTGGCGATCTCGCCGACCGTCCACCCCACCGATAGCGCCGCCCCGAGAAACCCCGCGAAGATGGGGGCCAGCCCGCCCAGCCGCTGGCCGAACAATGGCACATACATGTCAACCATCGTCGCCGCCATCAGAAGACCCAATGTCATGTAGATCCACTTGAGCGGTCCCGGCTGAAAAGCCTTGCGCGGCAGGACTGCAGCGCCTAGCCGCCGGTCGACGGTGATGAACGTGGCCACCAACAGCGCTCCGACACCCAGGAGCGCGGCGATGGCGGCGGGGTTGCGAGGTATCGCCGCGGCGCTTACGGCCAGCGCCGCCGATCCCAGCAGAACCAGCGACCAGACCGGGATCCCGCTGCGCGGCCCCTCCCCGTCCGGGGATTGCGCGCGAGCCGGAAGTGCGATCGGCACCAGCGCGCTCATCGCGACGGCCAGGACGGCCAGCGATCCGAAACCGCCTCGCCAGAAACCGAATTGGGCAAACAGACCACCCGTTGCGGGCCCGACGAGGGTGCCGATCCCCCACATCGCCGAGACGACCGCAGACGCACGAGTCCACAACCGATCGGGCAGCGCGGCGCTGATGACCGCATAGCCGAGCCCGGCGAGCACGCCCCCGGCCAGGCCCTGCACCACCCGGCCCACCAGCAGCAGCTCCATCGACGGCGCAGTGGCGCAGACTGCGCTGCCGAGCGCGAACGACAACAACGCACCCAAATAGGACAGTCGCGGGCCGAACCGGGTCAGCAACGGGCCCACCGTGGTTGCCGCGACGACCGACGACACCAGATACACCGTGGTCACCCAGGCATACAGCCGCTCGCCGCCGATGTCGGCGACCGCGCTCGGCAGCAGGCTCATGGTGATGAACTCGTTGATGGCGTAGATCGCCACGCCGCCTGCCAGGACGACGGTGGCACCGAGGTGATCTCCGAGTAGCTCGCGCCAGCTGCCCTCGGCCGACGCCGTCTTCCCGGTCATGTGCATCACCGTAGAGGCTCAACCGCAGTTGAGCTCAAGTGCACCGGCCTACTTCAGGCCGGCCGCGTCCATGCCGCGCAGTTCCTTCTTCAGGTCGGCAATCTCGTCACGGATGCGGGCCGCAAGCTCGAATTGCAGATCACGCGCCGCCGCCATCATCTGCGCGGTGAGGTCCTTGATGAGGTCGGCCAACTCGGCGCGCGGCATATTCGCGGTGTCGCGGCCTTCGATGATCCCGGCGCTGACCGCCCGGCCCGGCTCCCCCTGGGCGCGGCGGCCGCGGGAGGAGTTGCGTCCCGAGCCACCTACATCGACGGTCGCATCGGTGTCGTCGGCCTCGCTGTAAACCTGGTCGAGGATATCGGCGATCTTCTTGCGCAACGGCTGCGGATCCACGCCGTGTGCGACGTTGTATTCGATCTGCTTGGCCCGGCGGCGGTCGGTTTCGTCGATCGCCGCCCGCATCGAGTCGGTGATCTTGTCGGCGTACATGTGGACCTCGCCGGAGACGTTGCGCGCCGCGCGGCCGATGGTCTGGATCAGGCTGCGCGTGGAACGCAGAAACCCTTCCTTGTCGGCGTCGAGGATCGACACCAGCGACACCTCGGGCAGGTCGAGACCTTCACGGAGCAGGTTGATGCCGACCAGCACGTCGTACTCGCCAAGCCGCAGCTGGCGCAGCAGCTCCACGCGGCGCAGCGTGTCGACCTCGGAATGCAGATAGCGCACCCGGATGCCCAGTTCGAGCAGGTAGTCGGTGAGATCCTCGGCCATCTTCTTGGTCAACGTGGTGACCAGCACGCGTTCGTCGCGTTCGGTGCGGGCGCGGATCTCCCCGATGAGGTCGTCGATCTGCCCCTTGGTGGGCTTGACCACCACCTTGGGGTCGACCAGGCCGGTCGGGCGGATCACCTGTTCGACGAATTCGCCGCCGGTCTGGCTCAGCTCGTAGGGGCCGGGTGTGGCCGACAGATACACCGTCTGACCGATGCGGTCGGCGAACTCCTCCCAGGTCAGCGGCCGGTTGTCGACGGCCGAAGGCAGCCGGAAGCCGAACTCGACCAGATTGCGCTTGCGGGACATGTCGCCCTCGTACATGCCGCCGATCTGCGGGACTGTCACGTGTGACTCGTCGATCACCATCAGGAAGTCTTCGGGGAAGTAGTCCAGCAGCGTGGCCGGGGCGGAGCCGGCCGGCCTCCCATCTATGTGCCTTGAGTAGTTCTCGATACCCGAGCAGAAGCCGACCTGGCGCATCATCTCGATGTCGTAGTTGGTCCGCATCCGCAGGCGCTGGGCTTCCAGGAGCTTGCCCTGGTTCTCCAGCTCGGATAGCCGCGCGGCCAGTTCTTCTTCGATGGTCGAGATCGCCTGCGCCATCCGCTCCGGTCCGGCGACGTAGTGGGTGGCCGGGAAGATACGCAGCGAGTCGACCTTGCGGACCACGTCACCGGTGAGCGGGTGCAGGTAGTACAGCGCCTCGATCTCGTCGCCGAAGTACTCGATGCGGACAGCCAGCTCCTCGTAGGACGGGATGATCTCGACGGTATCGCCGCGCACCCGGAACGAACCGCGGGTGAAGGACATGTCGTTGCGGCTGTACTGCACGTCGACCAGCAGCCGCAGCAGCCCGTCCCGGGGCACCTCGGCGCCGACCTGGAGCTCCACCGACCGGTCTAGGTAGGACTGCGGTGTACCCAGGCCGTAGATGCACGACACCGAGGCGACCACGACGACATCACGCCGAGACAGCAGGCTGGAGGTCGCCGAGTGGCGCAGCCGCTCGACGTCGTCGTTGATCGAGCTGTCCTTCTCGATGTAGGTGTCGGTCTGAGCGATGTACGCCTCAGGCTGGTAGTAGTCGTAGTAGCTGACGAAGTACTCAACAGCGTTGTGCGGCAACATTTCCCGCAACTCGTTGGCAAGCTGGGCCGCCAGCGTCTTGTTCGGCGCCATCACCAGCGTGGGCCGTTGGAGCCGCTCGATGAGCCAGGCGGTGGTCGCGGACTTACCGGTGCCGGTGGCACCGAGGAGCACGACGTCACGCTCGCCCGCCCTGATCCGCCGTTCCAGTTCCGCGATCGCCGCCGGCTGGTCGCCGGCCGGCTGGTACTCGCTGACCACCTCGAACCGGGCGCCGGCGCGCACGACGTCCTCGACCGCGCGATACTCCGAATGCGCGAGGACCGGATGTTCGGTAGCGAAGGCCATGAGACCAGGTTAAGCGCCCCCACCGACAGATTCATTCCCGCTGCATTACGTACGCTGTCGCCGTGCCCGAACCACTACGAATCGGCCTGCACATCCCGGGGTTTGTGCTGACCGTCGTCGGTCTGAGTCGCCGGGTGGCCCTGCTCTGGCCCGGGCCGGTCCGGGTGGCCGAGGCAATCGGGATGAGCTGCGCCAACGACCGCGACGGCACCAACGGCAAGGATCCGCGCACGATCGGCCTGCGTAGGCGACGCCGGCAATGAACAGCCGGATCCACACGCCCAAACGGGAGATCTTCGACCTGCCCGCCCGGACGAACACCGACAACAAAGGATTCGTGCGCGAGGTAGACGAGTACATCGCGCGCCCGTGGGGCCTCTACATGGCCCGCCCGACGCCGGGACGGGTCCAGTTCCACTATCTGGAATCCTGGCTGCTACCCGCACTGGGCTTGCGGGCCAACGTCTTCCACTTCAATCCCGGCTACGAACGCGACCAGGATTACTACCTCGACGTGGCGGACATCGTCGCCGGGGACACCGTCTGGCGCACCGAAGACCACTACCTCGACCTCGTGGTCCGGACCGGAACTCGCACGGAGCTGGTCGACGTCGACGAACTGCTCGAGGCGCACCGGGTGGGCCTGGTGAGCGCGGAAACGACCGAGACGGCGATCCGGCGGGCCATCGGCGCCGTCGAAGGCCTGGCCCGGCACCACCACGACCTGACCGCGTGGCTGGCAGCCCAGGGCATGGACGTGTTCTGGCGTTAGCAACCTATCGGCGTCGCCCGGCCACCCCGATTGGCGCCATACGCCGAACAGGTAGTCTCGCTAACCATGAGCCTCAGCAAGCGCCGCTGGCTGGCTGCGGCGGTAGGTGCGATGGTGTTCGCAGGTTCTCAGTTAAGTGTGAGCCCGGCACATGCCGACCCCGCATCGCCGTCGCCGGCCCCGCCCACGCCGCCGCCCACGGGCGAAGTGCTGCACAACGTGACGTACCGCGCGCGTGCCGACGGCACCTCGCGCGGTGCGGTGGTCGCCTACAAGATCGACGACAACAACGTCAACAGCGATCAGCCGACGCTGTTGCCGGGCGTCACGTTCGAGGTCAACACGGTGCTGCACGACCCCAAGCAGGCCGGTATGGAGATCTCCATCCAGTGGCCCTACGGATCGAACCTGCACTGCGAGATCCTGGTTGACGACCAGACCGTCGCCCAGGCCGACCAGTTCATCGCGCCACGGCTGTTCCGCGTCAAAGACGACCCGCTCTATGGCACGTTGCAGTGCGGTGCTCCGCTGGACACGCCCACCCCGGCGCAGGTGGCCCCGCCGGCTGCCTGACGGCTCAGGGGCGCCAGCCGGTCGTATCGGCCCATTCCCACGCGCGGCGGTAGGCGTCGAGGAACCACGGTTCCTTCGCATCGGCGTAGCGGGCGACGTCGTCGTGCTGTGCGGCGGACCGCTTGACCGCGAGGTAGTCGGCACGTACCCCCGGGTTGGCCGCCAGCCAGTCGACGAACAACAACGCGAACTGCTGATTGGGCCAGCCCGCCACCCGAATGTGGACGTTAGTGGGCCTGCCAGGATCGCCGGAGGCATGAAAGCGCTTGTGCCACAACGATTGGTCGTCGCTGCGGTCGAACCGGCCGTCGGTGCTGCGACCGTCGGACTTGGGCACATCGGAGGTGATCGCCTCGACCCGCGGATAGCCGGCGCGCAGCAAGTCGTCGGCGAGCTCGTCAGCGACCTCCGGCGAGGCGACCGTCACCTGCATGTCGATGACGTCCTTGGCGTCCAGACCCGCCACCGCGGTCGAGCCGATGTGGTCGATGCGGACGGCGCGATGCCCGCAGGTGGTGTTCAGCCGGGCCACGATCCGCCGCGCCTGCTCCGGCCACGTCGGGTCGGCGACGACCAGCTCGACGGCGCCCCGCGCGGGCGTCCGGGTGGTGAGATTGTGCGCGAACGGCAGGATCCGCTGGTACCAGAGTTCGCGGGCCTTCTCGACCAGCTCACCCTCGGTGCCGGTGTTGTCCAGCCACACGTCGGCGACCAGCCGGCGCTGCTCTTCGGTCGCCTGAGCGGCGATGCGGGCCCTGGCGTCGGCCTCGGTGAAGCCGCGGTATTCGATCAGCCGCTTCACCCGGAGTTCGGGGTCGGCGTTGACGATGACCACGAGCGGGAACATCGGCGCCATCTGGGACTCCACCAGCAGCGGGATGTCCTCGACGATCACCGGGCTTTCTACGGACTCGACCGCCGCGGCGATCAGCTCCGAACGGCGGTGCGCCACCAGCGGATGGACGATGCCATTAAGGGTCTGGCGCTTGTCCTCGTCACTGAAGGCGATCGCGGCCAGCGCCGGGCGATCCAGGGCGCCGTCAGAGCGCAGGATGTGCGCGCCGAACGCGTCGACGAGCTTGGCCAGCCCCTCAGTCCCGGGTTCGACGACCTCACGGGAGATGACGTCGCCGTCCACGACGACGCCACCACACGCCGAGAACGTGGCCGACACCGTCGACTTACCGGCACCGATACCGCCGCTCAATCCGATACGAAGCATGAATCCGTCCTCACAAAAGAAACCACGCAGGGAGTCCGGAGACTCCCTGCGTGGTCTTCACTCGGCGAATGAGTGTCTGTTAGGCGTTGCCTGCCAGCTTCTCACGCAGGGCCGCAAGCTGGGCGTCGCTGGCCAGCGAACCGCCGGCCGACTCACCCGAGCTCGACGAAGACGACGAGCCGTTGCCCGCCGGACGCTCGGCCGCTTCGGCCTCGTCCTTGGCGAACTTCTCCATCTGCGCGGTGTGCATCTTGTGGCGCTGCTCGGCCTCGGCGTAGCGGGCCTCCCACTCGGTGCGCTGCTTGTCGAAGCCTTCGAGCCATTCGTTGGTCTCGGCGTCGAAGCCCTCGGGGAAGATGTAGTTGCCCTGCTCGTCGTAGCTGTCGGCCATGCCGTACTTCGACGGGTCGAACTCCTCGGTGTAGTCCTCGTTGGCCTGCTTGAGGCTCAGCGAGATGCGGCGACGCTCGAGGTCGATGTCGATGACCTTGACCATCGCGTCGTCGCCCACCTGGACGACCTGATCGGGCACCTCGACGTGGCGCTCGGCCAGCTCGGAGATGTGCACCAGGCCCTCGATGCCCTCTTCGACGCGGACGAACGCACCGAACGGCACCAGCTTGGTGACCTTGCCCGGCACGATCTGGCCGATCGCATGGGTGCGGGCGAAGTGGCGCCACGGATCTTCCTGAGTTGCCTTGAGCGACAACGAAACCCGCTCGCGATCCATGTCGACGTCGAGCACCTCGACGGTGACCTCGTCGCCGACATTGACAACCTCGGACGGGTGGTCGATGTGCTTCCAGGACAGCTCGGAGACGTGCACCAGGCCGTCGACCCCACCGAGGTCAACGAACGCGCCGAAGTTGACGATCGAGGACACCACACCCTTGCGGATGGCGCCCTTGGTCAGCTGGTTGAGGAACTCGCTGCGGACCTCGGACTGGGTCTGCTCGAGCCACGCGCGACGCGACAACACCACGTTGTTGCGGTTCTTGTCGAGCTCGATGATCTTGGCCTCGATCTCCTTGCCAATGTACGGCTGAAGATCGCGGACACGACGCATCTCGACCAGCGACGCAGGCAGGAAGCCACGCAGGCCGATATCGAGGATCAGGCCGCCCTTGACGACCTCGATGACGGTGCCCTTGACGGCCTCGTCCTTCTCCTTCAGCTCCTCGATGGTGCCCCAGGCGCGCTCGTACTGGGCGCGCTTCTTGGACAGGATCAGACGGCCTTCTTTGTCCTCCTTGGTGAGGACGAGGGCTTCGATCGCATCGCCGACGGACACAACCTCATTGGGGTCGACGTCGTGCTTGATGGACAGCTCGCGGGAAGGGATGACACCTTCGGTCTTGTAACCGATGTCGAGCAAGACCTCGTCCCGGTCCACCTTGACGATGGTCCCCTCGACGATGTCGCCATCGTTGAAGTATTTGATGGTCTTGTCGATAGCGGCGAGGAAGTCCTCGGCAGTGCCGATGTCGTTGACGGCTACTTGCGGCGAGGTGATGGTGGGACTTGGCATATTGTTGGGTTGCTCCGGACAGGGTCGGTCGTAGGGACAGTTTTTCGATGGTGTACCCGCACAGTGCCAATAGCTGGCCTAATAGCTAGCCCATAGGTACGCACACAGGTACCGTCCGAGCCTACTCGACTAGGCACACGCTGGACAAACTCGGGTCCGGGCGGGCGCACTCGGGCGATTACGCTCCTCTGGTGCCCTACGCCACATTGCCCCCGCTGCACCGCCCGATCCGCAAAGTCGGAGCGCCGCTGGCAGCGATCATCGCCTGCGGCACGGTCGCGGGTCTCATCCTGATCCTGCTGACCGCGGTGAACCCGGTTGGCACGGCCATCGGGTTCACGCTGTCGACCCTCGCGATGGTCCTGGTGCTGCTGTGTTACCTGTGGCTGGACCGCTGGGAGCCCGAGCCGCCCAGGCTGCTGGTGTTCGCGTTCCTGTGGGGCGCCTCGGTGGCGATCCTGGTCTCGATAGTGCTCGAACTGCTCGTCGAGTCGGCGGTCAACCCCGGCCAGGAGACGACGAGTTTCTTCACCACCGCCGTCGCCGCACCGGTGATCGAGGAAGCCGCGAAGGGGCTATTCCTGCTGCTGATGATGACCGGGGTGCGCCGCCTAGAGCTGAACTCGCTGACCGACTGCCTGGTTTACGCGGGCGTGACGGCGGTCGGGTTCGCCTGGATCGAGGACATCTTCTACATCGCCAACGGCGACACTCTGGCCACCTCGCTGCTCACCGCGGCGATGCGGCTGATCATGGCGCCGTTCGCCCACCCGCTGTTCACGACATTCACCGGTATCGGCGTCTACTTCGCGCTTCAGCAACGCAGTACGCTGGCCAAAGTCGGTTGTATCGCGCTTGGCTTCGTCGGCGCGGTGGTCATGCACGGGCTCTGGAACGGTTCTGCCCTGGTCAGCCCCGGCGCGTATTTCGGGCTGTATGTGGTGTGGATGATGCCGGTCTTCTTCCTGGCGATTGTGCTGGCCGTTCGCAGCCGGCGCCGCGAGCAGGCGATCGTCGCCCAGAAGCTGCCCGGGATGGTGGCGGCCGGTCTGGTGACGCCGGCCGAGACGGCGTGGCTGGGCTCGATCAAGACCCGCAAGCACGCGGTGGCCGCAGCCACCGGGTTCGGAGGTAAACCGGCAGGCAGCGGGGTCAAGAAGTTCGCACACCAGGTGATCGAGCTGGCATTCGTGCGGGATCGCATCGAGCGCGGTTTCGTCGACGCCCGGGTGCTGGCGCTGCAGCAGGAGGAGGTCGACGGCGTGGTCGCGGCCCGAGCGGCCGCCGGGCCGGCCCTGCAGTGGCTGAACGGCTACCAGCTGCCTGCTCGCTGACCGGCAGCGCTAGTTCACCGCGCCCAGTGCTAATGCGCGGCCGCGGCCCAGCTGCGGCCGTAGCCCACCGACACCTCCAGCGGGACATCCAGCGGGTAGGCCCCGCCCATCTTGTCGCGCACCAGTGCCTCGACGGTCTCACGTTCACCCTCGGCCACTTCGAGCAGGAGTTCGTCGTGCACCTGCAGCAACATCCGTGACTTGAGGCCGGCGTCCTTGATCGCCTGCGCGACGTTGATCATGGCGACCTTGATGATGTCGGCGGCGCTGCCCTGGATCGGGGCGTTGAGCGCGGCCCGCTCAGCGGCCTCGCGCACGTTGCGGTTGCTGCTGTCCAGCTCCGGCAGATAGCGGCGGCGGCCCAGCACCGTGGAGGTGTAGCCGTCCTTGCGGGCCTGGTCGACCACGGACTGCAGGTAGTCACGCACCCCGCCGAACCGCGCGAAGTACAGGTCCATCTGCTGTTTGGCCTCTTCGGTCGAGATCTTCAACTGCGCCGACAGACCATAGGCGGACAACCCGTAGGCCAAGCCGTAGGACATCGCCTTGACCCGCCTGCGTAGTTCCGGGGTCACCTCGGAGATCTCCACGCCGAAGGCCCGCGAGGCGACGAACGAATGCAGGTCTTCGCCGGTGTTGAACGCCTCGATGAGGCCGGCGTCCTTGGACAGGTGCGCCATGATCCGCATCTCGATCTGGCTGTAGTCGGCGGTCATCAGCTCGGCGTAGCCCTCGCCGACCACGAACGCGTCGCGGATCTCCCGGCCCGCCTCGGTGCGAATCGGAATGTTCTGCAGGTTGGGCTCCGTGGAGGACAACCGGCCCGTCGCGGCGATGGTCTGGTTGAACGTGGTGTGGATTCGGCCATCGGCGGCAACGGAATTCAGCAGACCGTCGACGGTCACCTTGAGCCGAGTGACATCGCGGTGGGTCAGCAGGTGCTGCAGGAAAGGGTGGCCGGTCTTGTCGAAGAGGCCCTGCAGCGCATCGGCGTCGGTGGTGTAGCCGGTCTTGGTGCGCTTGGTCTTCGGCATCTCCAGCTCATCGAACAGCACCACCTGCAGCTGCTTGGGCGACCCGAGGTTGATCTGTTTGCCGATCACGCCGTAGGCCGCTTCGGCGGCGTCACGGATCGCGTCGGCGAAGGTGCTCTGCAGTTGCCTGAGCAGGTCCAGGTCGACGGCGATACCGACCGATTCCAGATCCGCCAGGACCGTCTGCACCGGCAGTTCCATCTCACCGAGCAGGGCCGAGGAGTCGATCCGGGTCAACTCGTCGTCGAGCGCGTCGGCGAGGTCGATGACAGCCCTGGCCCGCAGGATCAGCGTCTGCACGGCCTGGTCGTCGGTGCCCTCGCTGTCGTCGAGCAGCGAAAGCTGTTGCTGCTCAGGGGTATCGGCACGCAACTCGCGGCGCAGATAGCGCAACGAGAGATCGTCGAGGGTGAAGCTGCGCTGACCGGGACGCACCAGGTAGGCCGCCAGAGCGGTGTCGGAGGTGATCCCCGCCAGCGACCAGCCCCGCCCGGCCAGGTCGTGGATGGCCAGTTTGGCCTCGTGCAGCGCCTTGGGTTTGTCCGCCGCAGCCAGCCACTGGCCCAGCGCCGCCTCATCCTCGGCGGTCAGCGTCGTGGTGTCGATGTAGCAGCCCTCGCCGTCGGCGGCGGCGATCGCGACCGCAGTCGCGTCACCGTCGTAGGCCAGATGCGTGCCCACCACCGCCAGGCCCGAACGCGCACCGCTGGACGCGTGCTCGGCCAGCCAGGCGCCAACCGCACCCGGTGCCAGCGCGTCGCCGCGGACGTCGAAGCCCTCGTCGACCTCGGGGTCGGCCGAGGCGAGGGTGTCGAACAACCGGTCACGCAGCACCCGGAACTCCAGGTCGTCGAAGAGCCGGTGGATGTGGTCGCGATCCCACGGCTGCATGCGCAGGGTGTCCGGGGTCTGGGCCAGCGGGACATCCTTGACCAGTTCGGTGAGGTCGCGGTTGAGCACGACGCTGCCGAGGTGGGCGCGCAGCGCGTCACCGACCTTGCCCTTGACCGCATCGACATTGTCGACCAGCGACTGCAACGAGCCGTACTCGGCGATCCACTTGGTGGCCGTCTTCTCCCCCACGCCCGGGATACCGGGCAGGTTGTCGCTCGGGTCGCCGCGCAGCGCCGCGAAATCCGGGTACTGCCGCGGGGTCAAGCCGTACTTGGCCTCGACCGCCTCGGGGGTGAACCGGGTCAGCTCGCTGACGCCCTTGATCGGGTAGAGCACCGTGACGTCGTCACTGACCAGCTGCAGCGAGTCCCGATCCCCGGTGACCACAAGGACCCGGTACCCGTCGCGCTCGGCCTGGGTGGCCAGCGTCGCGATGATGTCGTCGGCCTCGAAACCCACCTCGGCGAGGACCGTGATACCCAGCGCCACAAGGACTTCCTTGGTGATGTCGATCTGGCCGCGGAACTCGTCGGGGGTGGCCGACCGGTTGGCCTTGTACTCCGGGAACTTCTCGGAGCGGTGGGTCTGCCGCGAGACGTCGAAGGCCGCGGCGATATGGCTGGGCTTCTCGTCGCGCAACAGATTGATCAGCATGGCGGTGAACCCGTACACCGCGTTGGTGGTCAGCCCGTTCTTGGTCTTGAAGTTCTCGGCGGGCAGCGCATAAAACGCCCGAAAGGCCAGCGAATTGCCGTCCAACAACATCAACGTCGACTTCTGGTCGGTAAGGCTCGCGGTCACGGACCTAACTCTAGGCACCCGCTCCGACACGCAGGTGGTCACGGGCCAGGCCGATCAGCACACGGGCCGCGGGACTAACCGGTCCGTGGGCACGCCACGCCAGAACCAGGCGCCCCCGCAACTCGGGGGTCAGCGCGACGGCGTGCAGATCGGACCTGTGACGCGATACCGACTGCGGGAGGATGGCGGTTCCGAGGCCTCGGGCGGCGAGATCGGCCAGTTCCATCGGGTTGCCAGCCTCGAAGGCGATCCGGGGGGTGACGCCGGCGGCCGCGCACGCATCGTCGAGCCGGCGTCGGATTCCCGTGCCTCGAGGCAGCGCGATGAGCGGCCGGTCGGCCAGCGCGGTGAGCGGCACGGAGGTGCACCCTCGCCACGGGTCGGAGGGGTGCACGGCCGCGTCGATCGCCTCGTCGGTGGCGACCTCGACCGCCAGACCGTCCGGCACCTCGTCGGCCCCGAGGGAGGCGATGGCCAGGTCGAGGCGGCCTGATCGGACACCGTCGATCAAGGCGTCAGAATCGTCGGAGCAGAGCGTGATCTCGACGGCGGGATGCGCTCTGTGAAACTCCGCGAGCAAGGCGGGCATGTCGACGTTGTGGGCCGTCACGGTGCCGATCGACACCGAGCCGCGCACCAGGTCGGACAGTTCCTCGACCGCACGCCGGACGTCTGCGACAGCGGTCAGCGCGGCTCGAGCGTGCGGCAGCACGGCTTCTCCAGCGGCCGTCGTGGTCACCGCGCGCCGTGCGCGGTCGAGCAGTGGCTGGCCCAATTCCCGTTCCAGCCGGGCGATCGCCGCGCTGACCGCGGGTTGAGCCACGTGTACGCGCTGCGCGGCCCGGGTGAAGTTCGCCTCCTCGACCACCGCCACGAGGTACTCGAGCTGCCGGATGTCCATAATTTCTGATTATAGTTTCACTACCCAATCAGTATTGGACTTATAGCCGGTTGGGATAGACCGTGGAGATATGACTCCATCGGTTCTCGTCGCCGGCGCCGGCATCGGCGGCCTCACCACAGCCCTCGCCCTTCACCGGACTGGTCTCGGCGCAACCGTCGTCGAGAAGGCCTGTGACCTGCGCCCGTTGGGCGTCGGCATCAACCTCCTGCCCCACGCGGTGCGCGAACTCGACTACCTGGGCCTCGCCGACCGTCTCTGCGACATCGCGGTCGCCCCGTCGAACATCTCGTACTTCGACACATCGGGGGATCTCCTCTTCCGTGAACCGCGCGGCACCGCGGCCGGTGATAGCCACCCCCAGCTTTCGGTGCACCGTGGCGAACTGCAGGCACTGCTGCTCGAGGCAGTCACCACGAGGCTCGGGTCCGCTGCGGTCCGCACCGATCACGGGCTGACCGGCTTCACGGCCACCGAGGATGGGGTCGTCGGCCATACCGAGGGCGGCGACCTCTCCGCGGACGTTCTTGTCGGAGCCGATGGCATCGGTTCGGTGGTGCGCGACGCCCTCCACCCGGCGTCTACCCCGCTGGTGTGGTCCGGCGTGCGGATGTTTCGCGGCGCGGCCGACGACTACGCCTTTCTCGACGGCCGGACGATGGCCATCATCGCCGGTGACGACGCCGAGCTAGTCACCTATCCAATCGGATCAGGCAGGCTGAACTGGGTGTTGCAGGTGCCCGCGGGACCGCCGGGACCGCTGCCGGGCGACGCGGGGTGGAATCGTCCGGCGGACCGCGCCGCAGTGGCCGCCCTGGTCAGGGACTGGCGGCTGGACTGGCTCGACGTGAGCGCACTCATCTCGGGCACGGCCGAGGTGTTCGAGTATCCGATGGTCGACCGAGATCCCCTGCCGCGGTGGGGCATCGGCCGGGTGACCCTGCTCGGCGATGCCGCCCACCCGATGTACCCGGTCGGGGCCAACGGCGCGTCCCAGGCCATCGTCGACGCGCGGGTGCTGGCCGACGAACTGGCGGCGGGAACCGACGGCGGACTGCGCCGCTACGAAGAGAAACGCCGCCCGGCGACCGCAGCGGTCGTCGAGGCGAGTCGGACCATGCACAGCGCGCAGGCGCGCCGTCCCGCCGACATCGCCCGCGTGGCCACCCAGTACCGCATCGACACGACAAGGAGCAGCTCATGACCAAGTTCGTTCTCATCGCCGTGCGCGACAACCCTGAGGACCTGCTGCCCGTCCTCGTCGACGGACTCGAAGCTGAGCGGGACAGATCCAGTCAGTAGCCGAGCAGCTTGCGGAACTGCTGCCCGACCGCCATCGACTGGCCCATCCGCTGCACCCAGCCGTCGAGCGCGGCCTTGACGTCGGCGGCGTCCCAGCCACGCTCCTGCCCCAGCGCGATCATGCCGGCTTCGTCGGTGACGCCCCGGCTCTGCGCGGTGCGGGCGAGGTCGGCGTAGTCCTGCAGCGAGATGCCGTTGATGGGCTCCCAGATCGGGTCGGTCTCGGCGACCGAACGGGTGGACGGACCACCGAGCACCGCGGGGTCGACCAGCCCGGCGCCACGGACGTGCACCATCCCGTCGTCCTGCTGCTGGTTCAGCGCCTGCGCGGCGGCGGTGGCTGCTTCCTTGGCCTTCTTGAAAATACCCATTGACCTGTTCTTTCGATGCTGTGTGCGCCAGACGGAATGTCCGGGACGCTACTCCGGGACAAGTGCACACGGGGTCGATCGCTACCGATCCCAAAATTGGGTGCCCGCGTACTGGAACACGTTTCAGTTCGGTCGTTGTGATCGCATACGATGACCGCGTGCCAGCTTCTCCAGACGCGCCCGCCCAACTACCGGCCATCGAGGGTTGGTGGGACCACGACGACGCCGGTGTCCCCCACCTGGTCGGCGCCAAGTGCCCGCAGTGCGGGACCTACGTCTTCCCGCCTCGGGCCAACAACTGCCCGAACCCGACGTGCGACAGCGATGTGCTCGAACCGGTCGCCCTGTCGCGGCGGGGCACGGTGTGGAGCTACACCGAGAACCGCTACGCACCGCCGCCGCCGTACCCGTCGCCTGATCCGTTCGAGCCGTTCGCGGTGGCTGCCGTTGCGCTGGCCGACGAGGGACTCATCGTGTTAGGCAAGGTCGTCGAGGGCACGCTGGCCGCCGACCTCAAGGTCGGCATGGAGGTCGAGCTGACCACAATGCCGCTGTACACCGACGATGACGGCATCGAGCGGATCACCTACGCGTGGAGGATCGTCTGATGGCACCCGAACCCGTCTACATCCTTGGCGCCGGCATGCACCCGTGGGGCAAGTGGGGCCGCGACTTCACCGAATACGGGGTCGTGGCGGCCCGCGCCGCACTGGCCGACGCCGGTTTGGACTGGCGCCAGATTCAGCTCGTCGCCGGGGCCGACACCATCCGCAACGGCTACCCCGGTTTCGTGGCCGGGGCGACGTTCGCCCAGAAGCTCGGCTGGAACGGCATCCCCGTCACATCCAGCTACGCCGCCTGCGCCAGCGGTTCGCAGGCCCTGCAGAGCGCGCGGGCGCAGATTCTCGCCGGGCTCATTGATGTCGCGTTGGTCATCGGCGCCGACACCACCCCCAAGGGCTTCTTCGCCCCCGTCGGCGGTGAACGCCGCAACGACCCCGACTGGCAGCGCTTCCACCTCATCGGCGCCACGAACACCGTGTACTTCGCTCTGCTCGCCCGGCGCCGCATGGACCTCTACGGCGCGACGCTGGAGGACTTCGCCAACGTCAAGGTCAAGAACGCCAAGCACGGCCTGAACAACCCGTACGCGCGCTACCGCAAAGAGGCCAGCGTCGAAGACGTGCTCGCCAGCCCGGTGGTCTCCGATCCGCTTCGGCTGCTGGACATCTGCGCTACCTCCGACGGCGCGGCCGCGGTGATCGTGGCCAGCAAGGAATTCACCGAGAAGCACCTCGGCTCGGCCAAGGGCGTGCCCTCGGTCCGCGCGGTGAGCCTGCAAAGCCCGCAGTACCCGCAGCACCTACCCGAATTGCCGGACATCGCAACCGATTCCACTGCAGTCGTGCCCGGACCGGAGCGGGTGTTCAAAGACCAGATCCTCGACGCCGCCTACGCCGAGGCCGGCATCGGCCCCGAGGACCTGTCACTGGCCGAGGTTTACGACCTGTCCACGGCACTGGAGTTGGACTGGTACGAGCACTTGGGCCTGTGCCCTAAAGGTGAAGCCGAGGCTTTATTGCGCAGCGGTGCGACCACCATCGGCGGCCGGGTTCCGGTCAACGCCTCCGGCGGGTTGGCCAGCTTCGGCGAGGCGATCCCCGCTCAGGCCATCGCCCAGGTCTGCGAACTCACCTGGCAGCTCAAGGGCCAGGCCACCGGCCGTCAGGTCGAGGGCGCCACGGTGGGCGTCACCGCCAACCAGGGTCTGTTCGGCCACGGCTCGTCGGTGGTCGTCGCCAAGTAGGCTCACCCGGTGGCCGAGACCGTCGTCGTCACCGTGAAACCCGGCAGCCGCAAAGGCCCCCTAGTCGAGGTGAACGCCGATGGCGCGCTGACGATTTACGTCCGCGAGCGCGCGATCGAGGGCAAGGCCACCGAAGCGGCCGCCCGTCTGCTGGCCGACCATCTCGGTGTCCCCCGCAGCAGCGTGCAGCTGGCCTCGGGTGCGACGTCGCGGATCAAGCGCTTCACCGTCGGCTGACCGAGAAGGACAGACACAACTAGAGTTCGTCTGATGTCGGGTTGGGATAACTTTGCTGTCATCGTCGGCGGTGTGGGTGGCGCCCTCGTGGGATTGTTGTTCGTCGCGATCTCGATCCATGCCGGGCGGATTGCCGGTTCGGTAGGCCTTCGACATCGCGCCGCCCAGACCTTGGTGGTGTTCGCCATGCTGCTTCTGCTGGCGGTCGTGCTGGCAGTGCCGTCGCAGCCGGACCGGGTGGTCGGTGCCGAACTCACCGTGCTGGCCGTGGCAGCAGCTGCCCTGCTGCTCGCCCTCGACAGGTCGGCCGGGGACAAGGCGTCAGATGATTCGTTGAGCCGCATCCTCAATCGGGTCAACCCCAACGTCACCACCGCCCTCGGTGTGGCGTTGACCGGACTGCTGTTGCTCACCGGTGTCAGCTGGGCTCCCTACACGCTGCTCCCCACGACATGCGCCGCAATCGTGGGCGGTTTGACCAGCGCCTACCTCCTGCTGACCAAACTCTCTGACTGAGCACCGGGGTCGCGGCTAGGCCACACCCAGATACGCCGCGCGAATACTGTCGTCGGCCAACAGGTCCTGGGCCGGACCGCTGCGCGTGACCGTACCGGTCTCGAGGATGTAGGCGCGGTCAGAGCGGCTCAGCGCTTGCTGGGCATTCTGCTCGACCAGCAGAACGGTGGTGCCCTGGGCGTTGATCTCGGAGACGATCTTGAAGATCTGCGAGATGATCATCGGCGCCAAACCCATCGACGGCTCGTCGAGCAGCAGCACCCGCGGGCGGGCCATCAGCGCCCGCCCGATGGCGAGCATCTGCTGCTCACCTCCGGACAGCGTGCCGCCGACCTGGGTGCGCCGCTCGGCCAGCCGCGGGAACGTCTCCAGGATCCAGTCCAGTCGCTCGTCGTGCTCGCTCTTGCTGGCGAATTTGCGCCCGTAGCAACCCATTTCGAGGTTCTCCAGGACCGTCATGCCCGGGAAGACGCCGCGGCCCTCGGGGGCCTGCACCAGGCCGTCGACCGCTCGCTCGTGCGCTTTGACCTTCGAGATGTCGCGGCCCTCGAACCATACCGAGCCCGACGACAAAGGACGAAGACCGGAGATGGCGCGCATCATCGTGGTCTTGCCCGCCCCGTTGGATCCGAGCAGCGTGACCAACTCCCCCTGACGAACCTGCAACGAAACACCATGCAGCGCTTCGATTCTGCCGTAGTGCACGACGATGTCGCGCACTTCCAACAGGATGGACCGGTCATCAGAGCTGGTCATCGGGCACCCCCAGGTAAGCGGCGATCACGGCCGGATCATCGCGGATCTCGGCGGGCAGGCCGTCGGCGATCTTGCGGCCGAACTCCAGCACCACGATCCGGTCGGTGACGCCCATAACCAGTCGCATGTCGTGCTCGATGAGCAGCACCGTGTAGCCGTCATCGCGGATGGCGCGAATCAGGTCGATCAGGGCGGCCTTCTCGCTGGGGTTGAAGCCGGCGGCCGGTTCGTCGAGGCACAGCAGTTTGGGCTCGGTGGCCAGTGCGCGGGCAATCTCCAGGCGCCGCTGGTCGCCGTAGGGCAGGTTCTTGGCCTTCTCCTCGCCACGGTGCGCGATACCGACGAATTGCAGCAGCGCGGCGGCCTTTTCGATGGCCGACCGTTCCTCGCTGCGGTGCCGGGGGCTGCGGATCAAGGCACCCGGTACCGAGGTCTTGTGCCGCGCGTCGGTGCCGACGATGACGTTTTCCAGCGCGGTCATCTCGCCCCACAGCCGGATGTTCTGGAAGGTGCGGGCGATGCCCCGGCGGGTGATCTCGTGACGTTTGATGCGGCCCAGCGGTTCGCCGTCGAAGGTGACCGAACCCGAGCTGGGCCGGTATACCCCGGTGATGGCGTTGAAGCAGGTGGTCTTGCCCGCGCCGTTCGGCCCGATCAGGCCGAGGATCTCGCCGCGCTTGATCGAGAAGCTCACCGCGTCCAGCGCGGTCAGGCCACCGAACTTGACGGTGAGATCCTTCGTCTCCAACAGGGCTTCACCTTCGGCCACCTGCACCTCTCGGTGCAGTGCGGCCATACCCTCGTCGATCACGGGTTCACTCACGCGGCGGCCTTCGTGTCGTCGGCCGCACCGAGGAGCTTGCGGGCCGCCTTGCCGTAGGCGAGCAGCTGTTGGCGCACCGGGAACAGGCCCTGCGGGCGGAAGATCATCAGCACCACCAGGGCCAGGCCGAAGAACAGGTACTTCAGGTCACCGAGGTTGATGCCCAGGAACTGCACTCCCAGCAGCCGGTTGGGCAGGTAGACGATGATGAACGCCCCGAAGACCACGCCCAGTTTGTTGCCCTGGCCGCCGAGGACCACCGCACACAGGAACAGCATCGAGTTGATGATGTTGAACGTCGGCGGCGCTACGTACTGCACCTGCCCGGCGTACAGCGCCCCGGACAGGCCGCCGATCGCCGCGCCGATGACGAAGGCCCACAGTTTGAACCGGAAGGTGTTGACGCCCATCACTTCCGCGGCGTCCTCGTCTTCGCGGATGGCGACCCAGGCTCGCCCGACCCGGCTTCGTTCCAGGTTGCCGACCAACAGCAGGATGCCGATCATGAGGATCAGCCCCAGCCAGAACCACCAGGTTCCGTAGTTCGCGTGGCCCGAGGAGTTGCCGCTGGAGAACACCCCTTCAGGCAGCTTCTCGCTCTGCCCGACCCGGGGGTAGGCCACCTCGTTGAGGCCGCGGGAGCCGTTGGTGACGTCAGAAAGATTGTCGGCCAGCAGCCGGATGATCTCGCCGAAGCCCAAGGTGACGATGGCCAGGTAGTCGCCGCGCAGGCGCAGGGTGGGAATGCCCAGGATCAGCCCGGCTAACGCCGTCACCGCCATGGCGAGCGGGACGCAGGCCAGCCACGCCCACTTCTCGTGGAGAAATCCGTTGGGAGCCATCTTGTTCCACGGACTATCCGGGCTGGTCAGCAGCGCGACTGTGTAGGCACCCACCGCATAGAAGCCGACGTACCCCAGATCCAGCAGGCCGGCCTGGCCGACCACCACGTTGAGCCCGATCGCGATGATCGCCACCATCGAGAACTGGGCCATGGTGCCGCCGAAGCTGATGCCGGTGGTGTTGAAGAACGGCGGCGGGAACAGCGGGGTCAGGGCGAGCAGCCCGAAGCCGAGCACGCCGAAGACCCACTTCTGGACCCGGCTCAGCCCCGCCCACCACCCGCGCAGGCCATCGCCGGGGGCCAGCAGACGTCTGCTCCAGCGGCCCGGCGTGCCGTTCGCGCTCTCCCGGTGACTCATGCCCTCGCCTTTCCGAGGCTCTCCCCGAGTATTCCGGTGGGCCGGACCAGCAGCACCAGAACCAGCAGGACGAACGCGACGACGTCGCGCCACTGGGTGCCGAAGACGGCCTGGCCGTAGTTCTCCATGATGCCCAGGATCAGGCCGCCGAGCAGCGCACCGCGCAGATTGCCGATGCCGCCGAGCACGGCCGCCGAGAACGCCTTGATGCCCAGTAGGAAGCCGCCGGAGTAGATGATGCCCTGCGGCACCTTGAGGGTGTAGAGCAGTGCCGCGGCTCCGGCGAGCATGCCGCCGATGAGGAACGTCGTCATGATGATCCGCTCGCGCGAGACACCCATCAGTGTCGCGGTCGTCGGGTCCTGGGCGACCGCGCGGATGCCGCGGCCGAATTTCGTCCGGTTGATGGCCACATCGGTGAGCAAGGCCAGGACGAGCGCCGCAGCGACGATCACCAGGGTGACGTTGGTGACCGAGGCGCCGAAGACGTGGAACTGGGCCTTGGGCTGTACCAGGGTGATCGGCTGCTGGGCATTGCTGCCTCCGTAGCCCTTGATGATCTTGGGCAGCACGAAGTGGACGAACTCCTGAAGAACGAACGACATGCCGATGGCGGTGATCAGGAACGTCAGCGGGCGCGCGTTGCGCCGGCGCAGCGGCCGGTAGGCCACGAACTCCAATCCTATTGCCGCCGAACCTGAGACGAACATCGCGAACAGCATGGCGACGCCGAGGTAAAGGACGGTCAGGAGTACGCCCTTGTTGTAGGCATTGCCACTGGGTGTGAAGCCCAGAATGATGTCCAGGCAGAAGTAGGCGCCGAACATGCCGAGCATGAAGATCTCGGAGTGGGCGAAGTTGATCAGCCGCAGCACCCCGAAGACCAGGGTGTAGCCGACGGCGACCAGGGCGTAGATCGCACCCCAGGACAGTCCGTCGATGGTCAACTGCCAGAAGCCGTTTCGCAGATTCTCGATGTTGAAACCGATGTCACTGGCGAGGCAGGCGTACTGACCGAGGCACTCGTGGATCATCCTGGAGACGACTCCTTGGGATCTGTGTTCAACGAGAACGCGCCCGAGCCTTGCGGTCTCGGACGCGTCTCGTCAATCACTCACTGAACCTTGTAGATCCAGATCAGGGTCGTGGTGAGCTCACCCTTGTCGGTCCACTGGTACTTACGGGCAACTCCCTGGCCGTTGTAGTTCTTGACCCACTCGAGCAAGTCCGGACGGGTGATCTTGCCCGCGTCGATGCCCTTCAGCAGCACGGTACCGAGGTCGTAGCCCTCGGTGCTGTACGTGCCGGGAGCCTGACCGAACTTCTTGGTGTACTCGTCGGCGAAGGCGCCGGTGGCCGGGCCGCAGGGGCAGGACAGGATGGCGTCCTTGGACGACGAGCCGGCCTGCTTGACGAACTCCGGGTCCTTGGTGCCGTCGGCAGAGACGAATTTGCCGGTGAAGCCGCCGTCACGCAGCTGCTGGACGAACGGAGCCGCCTCGGCGTAGTAGCCGCTGTAGAACACCGAGTCCGGCGACTGGCCCTTGACCTGGGTCACCGCGGCCGAGAAGTCCTTGTCGCCCTTCTTGACCGAGATGTTGCAGGCCGAGACCGCCACCGGGCCGAGGGTTTCGCGGACCGCCTGCGCCAGGCCGGTGCCGTAGTCGGTGCTGTCGTCGACGACACACACCTTCTTCTCACCGAGGGTGTTCTTCAGGTAGTTGGCGACCGAGGGGCCCTGCACTCCGTCGTTGGCCAGGCCGCGGAAGAACGTCTTCCAGCCCTGCTCCGAAAGTGTGACGTTGGTGGCCGACGCGGTGGTCGAGACCAGGCCCGCTTGGTCGAACACCGAACCGGTGGCCTTGGTCTCACCCGAGAACGCGGGGCCGACCAGGCCGATGGTGAATGCATCGTCGACGATCTGCGGCGCGATGGCCGTCGCTTTCTGCGGGTCGCCCTCGGTGTCGAAGGGCTTCAGCTGAACCTGGCAGCCGGGGTTGGCGGCGTTGTGCTTGTCGATGGCCAGCTGGACGCCGTTCTTGATGTTGATGCCCAGTGCCGCGTCGGGGCCGTTGAGGGCACCCGCCATGGCGATGGACACCGGCGGGCAGGTGGCCTTGCCATCACCGGCGGGGTCGGCAGGGACCGCGCCGGCCTCTGGCTTGACCTCGGCACCGTTCTGGTCGATCTGAACCTGCTCGACGATCTTGAGATCGCTTTGCGACGAGTTCTCACCCGGCTTGGACTGGTTGCAGCCGGCGATGCCGAACATCACCAGCAGGGCCGAACTCGCGGCGATTGCACTCCGTGTCGTGCGAGAGCGCACGTTTCACCTCCGGTCAGTAGTTTCGTCGGTGGGTAGAACATAGCCAACGCTGGGCCGCAGCGCGTGGTCTTGGCTAACGGCTGGCTGCGAGCATATTGCGGTCAAGGCCAAACGGCGCGGTCAGGACGGTCGTGCACCGGCCACCGACCGGCCAGGAAACGCAGAGTTAACGGGGCGCGTCGCCGACTCAGTTCTCCGACGAGGTGCCCTCGGGGGCGTCGAGTGTTTCGAGCACCACCTCGGCCACCCGCTTCATCGTCGTGCGACGGTCCATGGCGGCACGCTGAATCCATTTGAAGGCTTCCGGCTCGGTCATGCCCTGCTTGCTCTGCAGCAGGCCCTTGGCCCGCTCGACGAGCTTGCGGGTCTCCAGCCGGTCCGAGAGGTTGGCGACCTCGCGCTCGAGCTCGGCGACCTCGGCGAAGCGGCTGACGGCCACTTCGATGGCCGGGATCAGATCGGTAATGGAGAACGGCTTGACGAGGTAGGCCATCGCGCCGGCGTCGCGGGCCTTCTCGACCAGATCGCGCTGGCTGAATGCGGTCAACACGACGATCGGGGCGATGCGCTTGGCCGCGATCTCCGAGGCAGCGTCGATGCCGTCGCGCCGCGGCATCTTGACGTCCATGATCACCAGGTCAGGGCGCAGCTGTTCGGCGAGTTCGACGGCTTCCTGCCCGTCACCGGCCTCGCCGACGACTTCGTAACCCTCTTCACGCAGCATCTCGGCCAAATCCAGCCGGATCAGCGCCTCGTCCTCAGCGATCAGAACACGGTGGGGCGTGCGGCCTTCGGCGTCGTTGGTAGACCCGGTCATGAGGCTATTGTCGCGTGGCTGGGGCCAAACAGCGACCTCGGGGCGCTCGGCGCACCGCTTGGCGGGTTTCCCGCCGCCATCCACTATGGTGGAAAACCGCCGCGACGCGGCCCCGCCCTCGTATCCCAACTGGCAGAGGAAACGGATTCAAAACCCGTGCAGTGTGAGTTCGAATCTCACCGAGGGCACCAGTTCTGGTGCATATGCCTTCGCGGCCACCCCGACATCGGGCCCCACCGTTTGCCCGATCAATCATTAACCAGCCGGTGGTATGGTCCGCCGCTGTGAACACGGCGTTTGTGAGCCCCGGAATCACGGCCCAGGCAGCGCTGTGGCGACGGTGAACCGGCGTCATTTCCTGGGAGCGCTCGCCGCGGCAACGGTGGCAGGTGTAGGTGTGGCCCGCGAGTTCCTCGGCGCGCCGTCACGCACCTTCCCGGCTCCATCGGCACACGCGGCGACAGTGGGAATCTCCGGTCCGTCGAATCCTTCTCCTTCCGTGTTGGCGCCGCCACCTCTGGGGAATCGGATTCCGCTGCCGGGCGGTGGCGCACTGACCAGACTTCCCGGCACCGGAGACCTGCTTGCGCTGACTGTGGACGACGGAGTCAACTCGGAGGTGGTCCGCCTCTACACCCAGTTCGCCATAGACACCGGTATCCGGCTGACGTTCTTCGTCAATGGCCGATACGGTTCGTGGACCGAGCACCTGGGGTTGCTGCGGCCGCTGGTCGAGTCCGGGCAGATCCAACTCGGCAACCACACGTGGTCACACCCGGATCTGACGACGGTGTCGCAGCAACGCATCGCCGAGGAAATCACCCGCAACGACCGATTTCTGAAAGCCACCTACGGGATCGACGCCGCGCCCTACTTCCGGCCGCCGTACGGCAACCACAACGCGACCGTCGACGCCGTCGCGGCCGATCTGGGCTACACGGCCACCACATTGTGGTCGGGTTCGCTGTCGGATTCCACGCTGATCACCGAGGACTACATCGTCAAGATGGCCGACCAATACTTCACGCCGCAGACCATCGTGATCGGACACCTCAACCACCTGCCCGTCACCCACGTCTACGGGCAGCTTGTGGACATCATCCGCGCACGCAACCTGCGCACCGTCACCCTCAACGACGTATTCCTGAAACCCTGATCACTGGGATCGATGCCGGCCGCCGCGGGGCGGTTTCGACCCACGCTCAGTAGAGGTCGGTGCGCCGGTCGGCGAGCAGGTCGACGTGTTCGGTCAGCGTCTTGTCGTGGGTACGGCTCAAGTCGACGTCGGCGATTGCCAAACCCGGCCCGGCGCCGGCTACGGCCACCACCCACCCGTCGGGGTCGACGATCGCGCTGCCCTCGGTCCAGGGCTGCCCGCGCTCCACCCCGGCCCGGTCGCAGACAGCCACGGCAATCTTGTTGCACCGGGCCGTCGACATGGCAGTGATCACCTCGCCGGGGCGCTCCCCCTGCGGCCGGGGAAACAGTGGCCAATTAACAGGCGCCACAATCAGTTCGGTGCCTTCAAGTGCCGCCCGGCGAGTCAGCTCACCGAATTCCACGTCGTAGCAGACCATTACGGCGATCACACCGTGCCGTGTCTTCAGCACCGGCGGCAGCCGGTCTCCGCGGGTGAAGATCAGCTTCTCCCGGTCCCATAGATGTGTCTTGCGATAGCTCGCCAGCACCCCGTCGCCTTCGACCACCAGGGCGCTGTTGTAGAGCAAGCCGTCGTCGCCGAGTTCGCAGAACCCGCCGATCACCACCGCATCACCGGCCACCGACCGCCACGCGTCAAAAGCGGAGGCGCCGGGGCGCAGCGCAACTGAGCGGGCCTCGTCGGCGTCGGCGAACATGTATCCCGAGGTGGCCAGTTCCGGCAACACCACGATGTCCGCTCCCGCCGCGACGGCCTGCGCTATCGCGGCCGTCGACAACTCAAGATTGGCTTCGAGTTGGCCCACCTCGGGGGCGATCTGGGCGCAGGCGATACGGGTCACCTCTGCAGGCTAACCGCTGAGCGGGCTTTGAGCGCCAACCAGAGTTCCATCCGATCGTCGCCGTCATCGAGGCGCCGACCGGTCAGCCTTGCGATCCGCTCGATGCGATTCCGAACAGTGTTGCGGTGCAACGACAGTCGCGCAGCCGCCGGGTCCCACGCGCCGTTGGCCCGCAACCAGTATTCGAGGGTGCGCAGCAGTTCGAGCCGCTCACGCGGGTCCAGTGCATCCAGTGGTGCGAGCACCGCATCGGCGAAGCCGCGCACCGCGGTGGGGTCACCCAGCGACAGCAACAACGACACCGTCTCGCCTTCGCTGGCCGTCACGATCCGCCCGAGGCGCGCACTGACCGGCACCAAGGATCTGGCCTGCATGGCCGAGACCGCCAACGCGTCTGCCTCCGTCGGCGCTCCGACACCGCAGGGCAGGCCGGCTGCGTGGGTGCGCAGGGCCTCGACGAGGGCCGTGAGATCGGCGTGCGCGATCTCGACGGTATCGCCGCGGACGTGCACCAGGGACGTCTCCAGAATCGTCTGCAACCGGAAGGCCAGCGACTCGGCATCGTCGGCGGCAACGACCGCCACCTGACACGCGGCATCAAGGCCGACCGACGAGGCCAGCTGGACGGCCCGCTCCCGCTTGAGGCCCGGCCGAAGCAACTGGGCCAACACCTGGGACCGGCGATTCCGCTCGGCTTGCCCGGAAAGGTTGCGGCGCTCGATGTCGACGGCGATCAACGACACGAGAACGGTCGAGGAACTGCGCGACCGAAGGTCCATGTCGGCGCCCAGCGCGATGAAGGCCAACGGGTTGCGAGCTCCGACAGCGTGTATCTCGAAACCCTCGACCACCGACCAACCCGCGCCCGAGTGCTGTGCCGTCGCGACCGCAGCCACGGCGGCATCGACCACCTCCGGCGCCGTGGCGGGCGTGGCGCCGAGGATCCGGCCGCCGGCGTCGCAGACGACGCACGGCGTAGTGCTGGCCTGCGACCACGCCGACAGCAGCGAAGCCAGCGGGGCCGAACTGGTGGCAACTGCGGTCAGCGAGCGGTTGATCTCCAGCGCGGTCTGCAGTTCTTGGCGTTCCCGCCGTGCGATCGTCTCGAACACCCATTTGGTGACCGCGATGAACGGCGTTTCATCCGGGACGGTCAGCAAGGTCACCCCAGACTCCCGCGCGGCCCTGATCAGCGGGTCGGGGCAGTGCTGATACGGCAGTCCGTGACCCAGTCCGAGGGCCAGTGCCGCAACCCCGGCCGATGCGCATTCCTGGACGTAGGCGCGACAGTCGGCACGCCGCATCGGCAGCAGCAGGCCGACGGTCATCAGCAACTCCCCGCCGCGCAACCAGTCGGCGGGTGAGGTCAATTCCGAAACGTGAGCCGAGGTGACTGCGCGGGTCAGGTCGGCCGCGGCGAGAACCTGCAGATTGAGGCTCGGCTCACCCACCACGTCAGCGACGGTGAGCACCACGACCACCGGTGGTTGTACACATCGTCCAACCGTAATAGACGAATTGAACAATTCCGCCATGTTGCACGCCACAACGACCGCGCATCGTGAGATGAACGACCGCAACCAGGTACCCCGGAGGACACGTGACCGCTCCCGACAACCGCGCCGCGTCCCTCATCGAAACCCGGTCCATCGACTACGTCCCCGACGACGAACGACACGGCAAGGTCAGCCATCAGGGGCCGTTCTGGTTCGTCGGCAACTTCCAGCCCTTCACGCTGGCGCTGGGCTTCGTCGGCCCGAGCCTCGGGCTGTCGCTGTGGTGGACCATCGTGGCCGGGCTTGCCGGCATCGCGTTCGGCACGGTGTTCATGGCCTTCCACGCCACCCAGGGGCCGGTCCTGGGCTTGCCACAGATGATCCAGTCGCGAGCCCAGTTCGGCTACCGCGGAGTGCTTCTGCCCCTGATCGGCACGCTGTTCACCTTCGTCGGCTTCAACGTCGTCGACGTCGTGATCATCAAGTCCGGCCTCGAGTCGATCTTCGGCTGGAACCCCGCGGTCGTCGCCGTGGTGATCACCGCCGCCGCGGCCCTGCTCGCCATCTACGGACACGACCTGCTGCACCGGACCTTCCGCATCCTGTTCTGGCTGTCGCTGCCGCTGTGGCTGGCTCTGACGTTCGGTGTGGCCTTCGGCTCGGTCACCGGAACTGCCACCGCCACAGGCGGTTTCAGCCTGGTCGCGTTCCTCGTGCAGTTCAGTGTCGCAGCCTCCTACAACATCACCTACGCCCCATACGTATCGGACTACAGCCGCTACCTGCCCCGCGACACCAAGCCGTCGTCGATCATCGCCTCGGTGTTCGTCGGGGCGGCAGCCTCGCCGGCCTGGCTGATTCCGCTGGGTGCCTGGATGGCCACCTACCTCGGCGCGACCGACGCGCTGTCGGGCATCAATACCACCGGCAACGAGGTTGTGCCTGTGCTCGGCGCGGTCCTTGCCGTCGTCTCCACCCTGGTTCTGGTGGCCACCATGGGCCTCAACGCCTACAGCGGGATGCTGACCGTCGTCACCGCCATCGACTCGCTCAAGCCGGTCGCCCCGACCCGACGGCTGCGGGTGGTCACGATCGCGGTGCTCGCGGTCGCGTGGCTGGCCATGAGCCTGGCGCTGACCAACGCCACCAGCGCGCTGAACACCACCCTGCTGCTCATGCTGTATCTGCTGGCCCCGTGGACCGCGGTGAATCTCACCGACTACTTCTTCGTCCGCCGCGGGCACTATGCGATCGCCGACCTGTTCACTCCGGCCGGAATCTACGGTGCATGGTCATGGCGCGGCCTGGTCGCCTTCATTGCCGGCGTGGCTGCCGAGATCCCGTTCGTCGACCTGCCGTTCTTCGTCGGCCCCGCCGCCGAAGCGATGGGCGAAGTCGACATCGCCTTCGCGGTGGGCATGCTGGTCGCCGGGGTGACGTACGTGGCGGTGACACGAACGCTGAATGTCACGGCCGAATTGGCGATGATTGAGGCCAACCCGGCGCTGGCTGATCCCACTGATGCGATCGCCATCGCGAAAACCGTTGCCGAGGAGGAACGATGACCGACGTCGTCGGACAGACGGACGCGACCAAGTTCCCGCGTTACACCGAGCCCAGCACCTTCGCCCGGCTCCCCCGGATCTCCGAGGTCCCCGGCGCGGCCGTCGGGATCGTCGGCGTGCCGTTCGACAGCGGCGTGTCGTACCGGCCCGGTGCCCGCTTCGGGCCATCACATGTCCGTGCGGGCTCAAAGTTGTTGCGGCCCTTCAACCCTGCGTTGGATGTAGAACCCTTCGCGACGCACCAGGTGGCCGACTTCGGTGACATCCCGGTCAACCCGTTCGACATCAACGAGGCGATCACCACGATCGACACCGAGATCACCGAGCTCCGCAAGGACGGCACCACTCTGCTCACCATCGGTGGCGATCACACCATCGCGCTGCCGATCCTGCGCTCGCTGGCCCGCGACCATGGCCGGATCGCGGTGCTGCACTTCGATGCCCATCTCGACACCTGGGACACCTACTTCGGCGCCGCCTACACCCACGGCACCCCGTTCCGGCGCGCCAGCGAAGAGGGCCTGATCGACATGGAGCGGTCGCTGCACATGGGCATCCGCGGGCCGCTCTACAGCAAGACCGACCTCGAGGACGACGCCGTGCTCGGGTTTCAGGTGATCCGTTCCGACGACTACGAATTCGACGGGGTCGCCAGCATCGTCGAACGCATGCGCAACCGCCTCGACGGCGGCCCGGTGTACGTCTCCGTCGACATCGACGTACTCGATCCCGCGCATGCCCCGGGCACCGGAACTCCGGAAGCGGGCGGCCTGACGTCACGCGAACTGCTCAACACCTTGCGCGGTCTGGTCGGCCTCAACGTCGTCGGAGCCGACATCGTCGAGGTGGCTCCCGCCTACGACCACGCCGAGATCACCGGAATCGCCGCGGCGACCGTCGGCTACGAGTTGCTGTCGGTGCTTGCCGCCAACAGCTAGTCTCTCCAGGGTGGGCACCAAGCGGAACTGCGCTGGTCCAGTGCCGCCGGACGACTCGGCCCGGCAGGCGGACTGCGAGCGTATGCAGCGCCGCCCGTCGGCCCGCAATCAGCACTGGGCCGAGTCGGTGTCCCGTCAGATGCGAGTGCTCAACATCGCGACTTATATCGCCGGCTTCGTCACGGCGTGTTTCGGGGTGATGCAGGTCGTCACCGGACCCGGGGTGTTCAACATCGGCCTGATCAACCTGGGCACCGCGCTGGTCTTCTTCGCCATCCCGTTGCTGCAGCCGTTCGGCGAGGTGATCGCCTCATTGGTGTTCGTCTTCTTCGCGTTCGCGTCGCTGACAGTGGTCGGCTGGCAAGTGGGCACCGACTCGGGTCTGCAGTTCTACTACCTGGTATCGGCGTCGCTGGCGGTTCTGGTGCTCGGCGTCGAACACGCTGTGCTCGCCTCGATCATGGTGGCAATCGGGGTCGGACTCACCATCGCCTCGCAGTTCCTGGTGCCCGGCGACACCCATCTGCAACCCCGGTGGGCCGTCAACGCCGGCTTCGTCATCACCACGGTGTCGGCGTCGGTGCTGATCTTCGCGACCGTCTGGTACGCGATGCGCGAGGTTTCCCGCGCCGAAGGCGCCATGGAAGTCGAGTACAAACGGTCTGAGGCGCTGCTGGCCAACATCCTGCCCGGCAGCGTCGCGGAACGGCTCAAGGATCCGGCGCACGGCACCATCGCCGATCGCTACGACGAGGCCTCAATCCTGTTCGCCGACATCGCCGGCTTCACCGAACGCGCGAGCCAGATTCCCGCCGCCGACCTGGTGCGCTTCCTCGACAGGCTCTACACCACCTTCGACCGCCTTGTGGACAAGCACGGCCTGGAGAAGATCAAAACCACCGGCGACTCCTACATGGTGGTCAGCGGGGTGCCGGAGGCGCGCGACGACCACGTCGAGGCGCTGGCCCGGCTGGCTCTGGACATGTCGCGCGCAGTGTCCGACCTTCGCGACCCCAACGGCCAGCGGGTGCCGCTGCGCATCGGGATGGCCTCAGGCCCGGTGGTGGCCGGTGTCGTCGGTGCGCGGCGGTTCTTCTACGACGTGTGGGGTGACGCCGTCAACGTGGCGTCCCGGATGGAATCCACCGATCCCGAAGGCCGCATCCAGGTCCCCGAGAATGTCTACCTGCGCCTCAAGGACGAGTTCGTCCTCGAGAAGCGCGGCGAGGTCGACGTCAAAGGCAAGGGCATCATGTGCACCTGGTACCTGGTCGCCAGTCGGGAGACGAAAAGCGTTGCCCCCGAGACCGTTCCGGTTACCTAGCCGCTACATCACCTTGGACAGGAACAACTTGGTGCGATCGTGTTGCGGGTTGCTCAGCACTTCCCGGGGCGCGCCGCTCTCGACGATGACGCCGCCGTCCATGAACACCAACTGATCGGCGACCTCACGGGCAAAGCCCATCTCATGGGTCACGACCACCATCGTCATACCTTCGCTGGCAAGCTTTTTCATGACGCTCAGCACTTCGCCGACGAGCTCAGGGTCCAGCGCCGAGGTCGGCTCGTCGAACAGCATCAGCTTGGGATCCATCGCCAGCGCACGGGCGATGGCGACGCGCTGCTGCTGACCACCGGACAACTGCGCCGGGTAGGCGTCGGCCTTGTCCGACAGGCCCACCTGGTTGAGCAGGTCGCGGGCCCGCTCGATAGCTGCGGACTTCTTGACCTTCTTGACGTGGATCGGCGCCTCGATGATGTTGTCCACTGCGGTGCGATGTGGAAACAAGTTGAAGTGCTGGAACACCATCCCGATGTCACGGCGCTGTTTGGCGGCATCCCGCGGCGACATCTCGAGGAGCTTGTCCCCACGTTCCCGGTATCCCACCAGATCGCCGTCGACGTAGAGCCGGCCGGCCGTGACCGTCTCCAGATGATTGATACACCGCAGGAACGTCGACTTGCCGGAGCCCGACGGCCCGACGAGTACCAACACCTGGCCGCGGTCGACCGTCAGGGTCACACCCTTGAGGACCGACAGCGCCCCGAAGTCCTTGCACACGCGCTCGGCGCGCACCATCGGCTCTGTCATACGTGTCCTGCCTCCGTGCCGGTCTGCGCCTTGGCCAGCGCCTCCAGCTGTTTCGAGGTCAACCGCCGCGAGATACCACGGGAGAAGTACCTCTCCAGGTAGAACTGCCCGACCATCAGAATGCTGGTGACGATCAGGTACCAGGATGCCGCCACCAGCAGCAGAGGCACGGGTTCGAATGTGCGGGCGGCGATTTCACGGGAGGCGATGCTGTACAGGTCGTAGGAGTACGGCACGGCGGTGACCAGCGACGTCGTTTTCAGCATGCTGATGAGCTCGTTGCCTGTCGGCGGGATGATGACCCGCATCGCCTGCGGAAGCACGGTGCGGCGCATGGTCATTCCCCACGACATGCCGAGCGCCGTCGATGCCTCCGACTGACCCTCCGGCACCGACGTGATCCCCGCCCGGATGATCTCGGCCATGTAGGCCGCTTCATTGAGGCCCAGGCCGATGATCGCCAGCAGGAACGGGATCGACAGACTCTGCACGTTGAGGTGAAAGAAGGTCGGCCCGAACGGGATCCCCAGCTGGATGTTCTGGTAGATCGTCGGGATCAGGCCCCAGAACACCAGCTGCACGTACACCGGTGTGCCACGGAAGACCCACAGGAACACCCATGACACCGTCCGGAACACCGGGTTGGGCGACAGTCGCATCACCGACAGGATCACGCCCAGGACGACACCGAGCGCCATCGCGTAGACGGTGAGCTGCAACGTGTTGAAGACACCCAGCAGGATCCGGTCGTTGAACAGGTATTCCCGGTACGTCGACCACCCGTAGGCCGGGTTGGTGGCTGCGCCGTAGAGGAACAGCCCCAAGAGGACGATGATGACGCCCGCCCCCACCCACCGCCACGGATGCCGCAGAGGAATGGCGTTGATTGCGGGTGGGGCGGACGCGTCAACGTTCGTCATGTTGCTCAGCTGGTCGCCCCGTTGATGACCGGCTTCGCGATCGCGCCTTGCTCAACGCCCCAGTTGCTGGCGATCGCTTTGTAGTCGCCGGTCTCGATCAGGTGCTCGAGAGCCTTCAGCAACGACTGTGCCAGCGGTGAGCCCTTCGCGACGGGCCAGCCGTACGGCGCTGCTTCGAAGATCTCACCTGCGGCCTCGAGCTTGCCCTTGCTCTGCTTGATGGCATAGGCGGTCACCGGCGAGTCAGCCGACATCGCGTCGGCCTGGCCCAGCACCACCGCGTTGGTGGCGGCGTCCTGGCCGTCGAACTTGAGGATCTCGATCGGCGGCTTGCCTTCGTCGGTGCACTTCTTGCTCTTGCCGGGAAGTTCGTCGGTCTCCTCGGTGGTGGTGGCCTGCACCGCCACCTTCTTGCCGCAGGCGTTGTTCGGGTCGATCGGCGAGCCGGGGCGCTGCGCCCAGAGGATGCCGGCGTTGAAGTAGTCGACGAAGTCGACCGACGCCTGGCGTTCCTTGGTGTCGGTGAACGACGACATGCCCACGTTGTAGGTGCCCTGCTGGATGGACGGGATGATCTTGGCGAAGTCGGATTCGCGGTAGTCGACGGTCAGGCCCAGGGTGGACGCGATGGCGTTCATCAGATCGACGTCGAAGCCGACGATCTTGCCGCTGGAATCCTTGAACTCGTTGGGCGCATAGGGGATGTTCACGCCGACGACGAGCTTGCCCGACTTCTTGATGTCGTCAGGCAGAGTCGCCGCGATCTCGTCGACCTTGGCGGCCTTGACGGCAGTCGTGGACTCCGTCGGTCCGGCGCTGGGCTCGGTCTTGCTGCTGCAGCCGGACAGAGCCAGAGAACCCGCGACTGCGACCACCCCGACAACACGCCACCAACGGCCGATCCCCCGACGGTCTTGACATCCAGTAAGCACGTTGACTCTTCTTTCTGCTTCGGGCCTCCCGGCGCCCCACGCTCAGGACGCCGAGGACCGTGGACCCAGCTCGCACTGCCGGTACCCGAACACTAAGCCATGGTGAACGACCTACGGGGAAACTTAACCCTGTTGATACTCGCGCGCTGTCCGAGCGGCCGATCAGGTTGTTTCGTCACTGCGAACATGCACCGGGACTTAAGGCCCCAATCAATTCGCCGAGCGTTCAAATACACAAAGCCGACGCGACGCTGTGTCACACTGCGGCCATGACAACTACCTCTGCGCCTACCGCCGCGCCGCCGCTGCTACCACACCTGTGGAAGTCTGTGCTGCTGTCCGGAATCCTGTCGCTGGTTCTGGGCATCCTGGTTCTGGTCTGGCCGGGCATCTCGATCCTCGTCGCCGCGATCTTCTTCGGCGCCTTCCTGTTGGTGAGCGGCATCAGCCAGGTGTTCCACGCCTTCACGCTGCACGTGTCGGCCGGCAGCCGCGCGCTGCTGTTCATCAGTGGCGCGGCCGCCCTGGTGTTGGCGGTGCTGTGCTTCCGCAGCATCGCGAACTCGATCCTGCTGCTGGCCATCTGGATCGGCGTGGGCTTCATCTTCCGCGGTGTCGCCACAGCCGCCTCGGCGATCAGCGACCCCGACACCCCGGGCCGTGGCTGGGAGATCTTCGTCGGCGTCATCAGCCTGATCGCCGGCATCGTCGTCCTGGCCTCGCCGTTCCCGTCGTTGGCCACCCTCACCCTGGTCGTCGGCATCTGGCTGGTCGTGATCGGCGTGTTCGAGATCGTGTCCTCCTTCGGGATCCGCAAGGCCTCGAACAACCTCCGGGAGCGGATCACCGGAGCAGCCTGAGCCGGCTATGACGCTGCTCACCTAGGACGAAAGACCCTAGCGCCGAAGGCGCGGATCGCTACTACACTCTGTCGTAGATAGGCGATCCGCGTCTTCGGTCTTTCATTCTGGGGAGACTTGCGTTATGGGTGCTCTTGACGTTTCACGGTGGCAGTTCGGCATTACGACCGTCTACCACTTCATTTTCGTACCGCTGACGATCGGGCTGGCTCCCTTGATCGCTGTGATGCAATCCGTGTGGGCCGTCACCGGCAATTCGGCGTGGTACCGGATGACCAAGTTCTTCGGCAAGATCTTCCTGATCAACTTCGCCATCGGCGTCGCCACCGGAATCGTCCAGGAGTTCCAGTTCGGCATGAACTGGAGCGAATATTCGCGCTTTGTCGGTGACATCTTCGGCGCGCCATTGGCGTTGGAGGCCCTGGTCGCCTTCTTCCTGGAATCCACCTTTATCGGACTGTGGATCTTCGGCTGGAACAGAATCCCCAAATGGCTGCATCTGACCTCGATCTGGCTGGTCGCATTCGCGGTCAACCTGTCGGCCTTCTTCATCATCACGGCCAACTCGTTCATGCAGCATCCGGTCGGCGCCCGCTACAACCCGGTGACCCGAAGGGCGGAGCTGCAGAGCATCACCGAATTGTTCACCAACAACACCGGCGTCGCGGCGTTCTGGCATGCGGTGGCAGCGTCGTTCCTGACTGCGGCGACATTCGTTGCCGCAGTGTGCGCATGGTGGATGGTGCGCGCCAAGGGAACTCCCGATGCCGCCGTGCTCTACCGGCCCGGCGCGATCCTGGGTGCCGGGGTAGCGATCGTCGCCTCGTTCGGACTGTTCTTCACCGGCGACGTCCAGGGCAAGCTGATGTTCCATCAGCAGCCGATGAAGATGGCCGCCGCGGAATCGCTGTGCCACACCGAACTCGACCCGAAGTTCTCGATCCTGACCGTCGGGACGCACAACAACTGTGACAGCATCACCCGCGTCATCGAGGTGCCCTACGTGCTGCCGTTCCTGGCCGAGGGCAAGTTCAGCGGGGTGACGCTGGAAGGCGCCAAAGACCTTCAGCAGCAATACCAACAGCGGTTCGGCCCGGACTGGTATGTGCCCAACCTGTTCGTCACGTACTGGTCGTTCCGCGCGATGATCGGCCTGATGGCGATCCCATTCCTGTTCGCCGTGAGCGTGCTGTGGCTCACCCGCCGCGGCCGCGTGCCCCAGCAGCGCTGGTTGTCGCGCTTCGCGGTGTGGACCATCCCGACACCGTTCCTGGCCTCGATCTCCGGCTGGGTGTTCACCGAGATGGGCCGGCAGCCATGGGTAGTGGCCCCCAATCCTGATGGCGACCAACTGGTTCGGCTCACCGTGCGCCAGGGGGTGTCGCTGCACGGGCCCGGCCTGGTGTGGGTGTCGCTGATCTCGTTCACCTTGATCTACGCCGTGCTCGCGGTGATCTGGTTCTACCTGATCCGGCGCTACGTGGTGGCCGGCCCGCAGGAGCACGACTCCGAGCCCGCGCCGCCGTCGCCGCCCGGCGAAGACGAGGTAGCCCCCCTGTCGTTCGCCTACTGAGGAGGTGATCATGAGCCTGCAGCAATTCTGGTTCGGCATCGTGGCGGTGCTGTTCCTGGGCTTCTTCGTCCTGGAGGGCTTCGACTTCGGTGTCGGGATGCTCATGGAGTGGCTCGGCCGAGCCGGCAAGGGAGACATCGAATCTCACCGCAGGGCCGTGCTGAACACGATCGGCCCGGTATGGGACGGCAACGAGGTCTGGCTGATCACCGCCGGCGGTGCCATGTTCGCGGCATTCCCGAACTGGTATGCCACCGTATTCTCCAGCCTCTACCTGCCGCTGCTGGTCATCCTGCTGGCGATGATCGCCCGCATCGTGGCGATCGAATGGCGCGGCAAGATCAACGATCCCCGGTGGCGGAGCTGGTGCGATATCGGCATCGCCGTGGGCTCCTGGCTACCGGCCATCCTGTGGGGAGTCGCGTTCGCCGTCCTGGTCAGCGGACTGCCCGTCGGCCCCGACAAGAACGTCACCGGACTGACGTTCACCGACGTGGTCAATCCGTACACCCTGTCGGGCGGCCTGGCCACCTGCGCACTGTTCCTGTTCCACGGCGCGGTGTTCCTGGCGCTCAAGACCGGCGGCGACGTCCGTCACGATGCCGTGCGGCTGGCACGCAAGCTCAGCGTTCCGACCTCGGCCCTGGTCGCCGGATTCGGCCTGTGGACACAACTGGCACACGGGAAGTCGTGGACGTGGGCGCTGGTCGCACTCGCCGTCGTCGCCCAGTTGGCAGCAGTGGCCGCCGTCGGTGCCGGCCGTGAAGGATGGGCGTTCCTGTCGACCACCATCGTGGTCGCAGCGGTCGTGGTCCTGCTGTTCGGCTGCCTCTACCCCAACCTGGTGCCGTCGACGATCGACCCGGCCTACAGCATCACCATCGTCAACGGTTCGTCGAGTCCGTACACCTTGAAGGTGATGACCTGGGCTGCAGTGATTTTCACTCCGCTCGTGCTGCTCTACCAGGGCTGGACCTACTGGGTGTTCCGGAAACGGATCTTCGCCGAGGCGATCCCGCCGTCCATCGGGCTGCCGCTGAGGCGGGTGCCCTGACCCGAGACGATCGACGGCGATCGGGCCCGCTTGATCCACGGCTGTGGCGGGCCTCCCCTGCGGTGCGCCCCTTCCTGGTCGCCAGCGTCGCGTGCGGGACCGTCGTCGCGGGCTGCGCGATCGGCGCCGCCGTGATCCTGGGTCACCTGGTGGCCGGTGTCATCACCGATCCGGCCACCCGCACCATCGGGCACTGGCGTTGGGAACTGGCACTTCTGGTCACGCTGTGGGCGCTCCGCACCACCGCCCACTGGCTGCAGGGCAGGCTCGGTCAGCGCGGCGCCAGCGCGGTGATCGGCGACCTGGGCGGCCAGGTACTGAGCGCGGTGACCGCCCTGCCGCCTGCCGACCAACAGGCCCGGCGTGACGCGGCCGCGACCCTGGTGACCACCGGGCTGGACAAGCTGCGGCCCTACTTCACCGCCTACCTGCCCGCACTGTTCCTCGCGGTCGTCCTGACCCCGGCCAGCATCGCGGTCATCGCCTTCTACGACCTGCAGTCGGCCGTGATCGTCGTGATCGCCCTGCCGCTGATCCCGGTCTTCATGGTGCTCATCGGACTGGCCACCGCCGAACGCTCGGCGGCGGCGCTGACCGCGATGAGCACCCTGCAGGCCCGGCTGATGGACCTCATCGCCGGCATCCCGACCCTGCGGGCGCTCGGCAGGGCCGACGGGCCGGTCGACCGCATCGCGAAACTGGGCGCCGCTCATCGGCGTTCGGCACTTGCGACCCTGCGGATCGCCTTCCTGTCGTCGTTGGTTCTCGAGCTCATCGCGACGTTGGGTGTCGCCCTGGTCGCCGTGAGCATCGGGTTGCGGCTGGTGTTCGGTGAGATGACGTTGGCCGCCGGCCTGACGGTTCTGCTGCTGGCGCCCGACGTATTCTGGCCGCTGCGCCGGGTCGGAGTGGAGTTCCACGCAGCACAGGACGGAAAGACCGCCGCCGACAACGCCTTCGCGCTGATCGAGCAGAGCACGACACCGCCGCGCGGTATCCGCACGGTGACCACGAACGCCGTCACCATCGCACTCGAGGACGTCTCGGTGGCCGGACGCGACGGGTTGGCACCGGCACGACTGTCCGGCCGCTGCGAGCCGGGACAGGTCACCGTGTTGACCGGACCCAACGGCACGGGCAAGAGCACCACCTTGCAGCTCATCGCCGGTCTGGTCACGCCGGCGTCCGGACGAGTCACCGTCGAGGGTGTCGACGTCGCCGACCTCGACCTCACATCGTGGTGGCGGCAACTCGTCTGGCTGGCACAGCGGCCGGTCGTCATCCCCGGCACCGTGGCAGCCAACCTGGCCCTGTTCGGCGAGCTTGCCGACGTCGAATCCGCTTGTTGCTCATCCGGTTTCGACGAGGTCATCGCCGCGTTGCCGAACGGCATGGACACCGTGCTGGGGCGGGCCGGGACCGGCCTGTCTCTGGGGCAACGGCAGCGCCTCGGCCTGGCCCGGGCACTCGCGTCACCGGCTCGGGTCCTGTTGCTCGACGAACCCACCGCACACCTGGATCAGGCCACCGAGGCGGCGGTGCTGGAGGCCATCGCCGCCCGGGCCGCTGACGGAGCGACGGTGGTGATGGTCGCGCACCACGACAGCGCGGTCGCGATCGCCGATCGCGTGATCACCATGCAGGCGGACCGCCATGCCCGGCTCTGACCTGCTGCGGACAGCGCTGCCCCTGCTACGTCCGCGGCTGCCACGACTGCTACTGGCCGTCACACTCGGCGCCCTGTCCCTGGGCAGCGCACTGGCCCTGGCCGGCGTCTCGGCGTGGCTGATCACCAGGGCGTGGCAGATGCCGCCGGTGCTCGACCTGTCGATCGCGGTGGTGGCGGTGCGCACGTTCGGCATCTCGCGCGGCGTCCTGGGCTACAGCGAACGGCTGGCCTCCCACGACACCGCACTGCGTGCCGCCGAGAACGCCCGCAGCGAGATCTACCGCAGGCTGGCGTACGGGCCGCCGGAGATCACCGCGCGGTTGCACGGCGGCGAACTGCTCACCAGGGTCGGCGCCGACGTCGACACCCTGGCCGATGTCCTGGTGCGCGCCCTGGTCCCGATCGGCGTGGCCGTGGTTCTGGGCATCGCGGCGACGACCGTCATCGCCCTGATCTCGCCCGCCGCGGCACTCGTGCTGGCGGCCTGCCTGCTGATCGCGGGGCTACTGGCACCCTGGCTGGCCGGCCGCGCGGTCCGCGCTTCCGAACAGGCGGCGCGCCGACACCATGCCGGCCGCGACACCGCGGCGATGACCGCGCTCGACCACGCGAGCGAACTCCGCGTCGCCGGGCGGCTGCCCGCGGTGATCGCCGAAGCATCGGCGCGCCAGCGTGATTGGGGTGCCGCGCTCGATCGCGCCGCCGCACCGGCAGCTCTGGCGGCAGCGGTACCGACCGCGGCGGTCGGGACCAGCGTGATCGGTGCGGTCGTGATCGGGATAACGCTCGCCGCGACCACCGCACCCACCACGCTGGCGGTGCTGATGTTGCTGCCGCTGTCGGCGTTCGAGGCCACCGGTGCGTTACCGGGCGCCGCGGTGGCACTGGCGCGGGCGCGCATCGCCGCGGCACACGTCGCCGACCTCGTACCCGCTGCCACCGCCGCCACCACCATCGCCACCCCGGCGACGACCCCGCACCTGCGCGCAGTGGACGTCCGGGCCGGCTACCCGGGCGGACCCGAACCGCCCAGTCTCACAATCGATCTCCCGCCCGGCACCCGGCTGGCGATCACCGGCCGAAGCGGTGTCGGCAAGACGGCACTGCTGATGACGCTGGCGGGCATACTGCCGCCGCGGAGCGGCGAGGTGACAATCGACGGTACTGCCACGGGAACCATGACGGAGTCCCAATTACGCAGCGCGGTATGCTTTTTCGCCGAGGACGCCCACCTGTTCGCCACCACGGTGCGAGACAATATGCTCGTCGCCCGGGGTGACTGCACCGACCAGGAGCTCATGCACGCCCTCGGGGTGGTCGGCCTCGGAGACTGGCTGGCCGGGCTCACCGACGGATTGAACACCGTTTTGCTCGGGGGCGCCGCGGCGGTATCGGCCGGCCAGCGGCGCCGCCTGCTGCTGGCCCGGGTGCTGCTGTGCCCCGCGCCGGTGGTGCTGCTCGATGAACCGACCGAACATCTCGACGCGGCCGACGCACACCGCGTCCTGGCCGCACTGCTCAGCACGCGCAACGGTCTGATATCAGCATCGCGCACCGTTGTGGTCGCGACACACCAGCTAGGCGACGACATCACCTGTCCGCGACTATCGGTCAGCAACGACGGGTAACGTGCTCACCATGACTGAGCCCTCCAACACGCCTCAGCAACCGGCTCCGCCGCCGTACCCATACCCGTACCCCTACCCGAGCGGGCCATACCAGGGCTATCCCCCGCCGCCGCCACAGCCATACGCCGGTTACACGCCCCCACCCGCCGCTCCACGCAACGGGCTGGGCGTCGCGGCGCTGGTTACCGCGATCGTCGCGCTGGTGTCGTCGTTCACCGTCGTCGGCGGCGTCGTCCTGGGCATCGTGGCCGTCATCATCGGGTTCGCCGCGCGCGGGCGCGTCAAGCGGGGTGAGGCCGACAACGGCGGAATCGCCCTGGCGGGCGTGGTACTCGGATTCGTGGCCATCATCATCGGCCTGGTCTTCATCGTCATCTACGTCAACGCGTTGAAGGACACCGGTGTCGGCGACTACTTCGACTGCCTGAGCAAGGCCGGCCCGGACAAAACCGCTCAGCGGCTCTGCGAGAACGAGTTCCGCCAGTCCGTGGAGAACCAGTTCAGCGTCACCCTGACGCCGACGCCATAGCCGCGGTCATCTGCCGCCGCCGAGGCATGAACTCCAACGACAGCAACACCACCAGCAGCGGCAGCACCTGGCTCATCGACAGCAGTACATAGCGGCGATCGCCAAGGGCATGGAACTTCCGCAGGTAGCGATACAGGGACTCCAGTGCGATCAATGAGTCGCCGAGGTGGATCGCGGTGTAGAAGAAGCTGCTCAGCGGCCCGCGTTCCTTGTCGTTGAAGATCTCCGGGAACGCCGCGAACGCCAGCGAGAGTCGTTGCGCGCCAGCGGCTTTCATCGCCTCGATCATGTCGACCGACAGTCGTTCGTCGATTCCGTTGGGCGCACCTCGGCGACGCCACGGCACATCGAGGGTGACGTCGCTGCCACCCCCGGCCACCGCGTAGCGGTGAAAGCCCTGCACCCGACCGGAAGCGTCGCGGGCGACGATGAGCAGGATGCCCGGGTAACGGCCGGTGAGGGCACCATCGAGGATCATCGAGAACCCGCGCTCGGTGCGCGAGCCCTTCACCGACGACAACAGGATGTCGGTCAGCTCGGCGATCTGGGCGTCGTCGAGATCCTGTTCGGCGACGATCTCGGTGGTCATCCCGAAGTTGTGGGTGCGCTGCACGGCCTGGCGCAGATTACGGAATCGGCGCCCGACCATGTCGAACGCCGCGACGTCGATGACCACGTCACGTCCGATGGGAACCGGGCGCAGGGTCTGGCCCACCGTCGCCGGATCGGTCCACAGTCCCAGACGGCGTTGGCTGCACCCCAGGATCACAACCCGCCAACCGTGCGCGTGGCACATCGTCACGAAGTCGGCGACGAGCTCCTCGAACCGGGTGTCGTCACCGATCGGGTCCCCGCTGACGACCGCGTATCCCAGCCGTGTGCGGTAGGCGATGGCCGCCGTGCCGTCCGCGCTGAAGTGGTAGCTCTTCTGTGCCAGCATCGCGAACGGCGCCAACGGGTCGCCGCTTGTCTGGGAGACCAGCGCCCAGATCCTCGGCAGTTCCTCGGGCTGCGGCCGCATCGTGGTGGGCCACATCAGCACCAGTCCCGAAGCGGCGATCAAAACGTTGCCCAGCACGTCGAACGCCACGATGTGGGCCCCCAAGCCCGCCAACACCGCTACCCCGGCGCCTGCAGCGTGCGCGGCGGTCACCGGCCGGCCTAAGAAGATCCCGCGTGCGATCAGGGTGACCGCGGCCAGAATGGTCAGGGACCAGGCCAGCCTCCCGTCGGCGTGCCAGTTCTCGTGGTGGTGGGAGCGGGCCAGCAGGGTGACCAGCCAGCTGGCCGCGATGAGAAGACCGAGTGCCCCGGTCCAACGGGCAGCCGGAGAGTCGACGTGCATGACCACCCGCTCGCGCGCGCGTAAGCGCGGCGCGACCTGCAGCGGCGGCTCGGTCATTGCACCTTCCCCCAGGTTCAACAACGTCCTTCAAACAGGTAAACAGTACGCCTGCGGTCAGGGATTACTCGGGAAGTGCTTGACGATCCCCTCCTGGACGACCGTCGCCACCACCTCGCCCGCGCGGCTGAAGAAGTGCCCGGTGCCCAGCCCGCGGGACTCGGCGGCCACCGGCGAACCCGTCGAATACAGCACCCACTCGGAGAAGTCGACCTGCCGATGGAACCAGATCGAATGGTTGATGGTGACGGCGAAGATCCGGTCCCACCCCCAGGACAGCCCGTGCGTCGTGATGATCGAGTCCAACACCGTGGTGTCCGAGGAGTACACCATCGCGGCGGTGTGCAGCGTCGGATCCTCGGGCATCACACCGTCGGCCTTGAGCCAGACCCGGTTGTGGGCCAGTTGCCCGCCCTTGTCCCGCATCACCCAGGCGGGATCGTTGGTGTAGCGCCATTCGATCGGCCGCAGCGCGGTGACGAAATGCGGCACGACCTCCTCGTATCCGACGAGCAGATCGTCGATCGTCGGCAGGGTGGCCGGGTCGGGCAGGTCGGCAGGCATCTCGGTGTTGTGCTCCAGCCCGCGCCCGCCGGCCAGGTAGGACACCAGGGCGGTGGCCAGCAGCTTGCCGTCCTGGATGGCGTCGACGCGCCGATTGGCGAAACGACGCTCGTCGCGCAGCCGGACCACGTGGAACTCGATGTCGGCGGCCGGGTCGCCACCGGCGATGAAGTGCACCGACAACGCCGTGGGCGGCAGGTCGTGAGCGAGGGTTCTGGTGGCGGCGACGAAGGCCTGGGCCATCAACTGCCCGCCGAAGGTCCGCACCGGATTCTTGCGCGGATGGGCCCCGGCGAACACGTCGTCACCGATGGGACGAAGGTCGAGAATGGCCAGCAGGTCGTCGAGGTCCGCGCTGGCCAAGTCTGGCTCCCGGGGTCTAGTGGTCGTCCTCACCGATGCGGTGGACGTGGATCAGGTTCGTCGAGCCTACTGTGCCCGGCGGAGCGCCCGCGACGATGACAACCAGATCGCCGCGCTTGTAGCGGCCCAGCTCCAGCAGGGAATGGTCGACCTGACGGATCATGTCGTCGGTGGCCTTCATGTGCGGAACGATGAACGTCTCGGTTCCCCAGGTCAGCGCCAGCTGGCTGCGCACCTCCGGCAGCGCCGTGAACGCCAATAACGGCAACGGGGTGTGCAGCCGGGCGAGCCTGCGCACGGTGTCGCCGGACTGGGTGAACGCCACCAGCGCCTTGGCGTCGAGGCGTTCACCGATATCGCGGGCGGCGTAGGAGATGACGCCGCGTTTGGTGCGGGGCACGTGGGTCAGCGGCGGCGCGGCGGTGGAGTTCTCCTCGACCGCCGAGATGATCCGCGCCATGGTACGCACCGCCTCGAGCGGGAACTTGCCCACCGAGGTCTCCCCGGACAGCATCACCGCGTCGGCGCCGTCCATCACGGCGTTGGCGACGTCAGAGGCCTCGGCACGGGTCGGGCGGGAGTTCTCGATCATCGACTCGAGCATCTGGGTGGCCACGATCACCGGCTTGGCGTTCTCCCGGGCCATCTGGATGGCCCGCTTCTGCACCAGCGGCACCTCTTCGAGGGGCAGCTCGACGCCCAGATCGCCGCGGGCCACCATCACCGCGTCGAAGGCCAGCACGATCGCCTCGAGATTGTCGACCGCCTCGGGCTTCTCCAGCTTGGCGATCACCGGGACGCGCCGGCCCACCCGGTCCATGACCTCGTGCACCAGTTCGGCGTCGGCGGGCGACCGGACGAACGACAGCGCCACCAGGTCCACCCCGAGACGAAGCGCGAACTCGAGGTCGTCGATGTCCTTTTCCGACAGCGCGGGCACCGACACGTTCATACCGGGCAGCGACAGACCCTTGTTGTTGCTGACCGGGCCGCCCTCGGTGACGGTGCACACCACGTCGTCGCCGTCGATGTGTTCGACGACCAGGGCCACCTTGCCGTCGTCGATGAGCAACCGGTCGCCGGGCTGGGCGTCTTTCGACAGCTGCTTGTAGGTGGTCGAGACCCGGTCGTGGTTGCCTTCACAGTCCTCGACCGTGATGCGGACGGTCTCGCCGTTCGCCCAGTACGTGGGGCCCTCGGCGAAGCGGCCGAGGCGGATCTTGGGGCCTTGCAGATCGGCGAGAATGCCGACAGCCCGGCCGGTGGAGTTCGACGCTTTGCGAACCCGGTTGTAGGCGGCCTCGTGGTCGGCGTAGTCGCCGTGGCTGAAGTTCAGGCGGGCGACGTCCATGCCCACCTCGACGAGAGCCTTCACCGACTCATCGGTGCTCGTGGCCGGGCCGAGAGTACAGACAATCTTGCCGCGTCTAGTCACGACGCCTCAGCATAGTCGCGGTTCACGGGCATCTCGACCGATACAGACCGCGGTGGTGGGGTGTTCACTCAGACGACCGCCAGTGGCAACTGATTGGGCCGCACCGGTTCGGGTAAGTCCGAATCCCCCATCAGGTAGGTGTCGACGGCGTGCGCGGCAGCGCGGCCCTCGGCGATCGCCCACACCACCAGCGAGGCGCCGCGATGGGCGTCACCGCAGACGAAGACGCCGGGAGCCGAAGTCTGCCAATCAGATCCGCACGAGATGGCACCGCGCCTGCTCAGCTCGATACCGAGGTCGGCCAGCAGTGGCATGTGCTCGACGCCTTCGAATCCGATGGCCAGCAACGCGAGATCGCAGGGGATTTGGAATGGCTGGCCGATCGGCGAGATGATCCTGCGGCCGTCGACCCGCTCGACCTTCACCTCGGCGATCTCCATCGCGCGGACGTGACCTTCCTCGTCGCCGACGAAACGCTGCACGGCGACTTGGTAGTGCACGTTGCCGCCCTCGGCGTGGGCCGGTGAGGTCCGCAGCACCAGCGGCCAGGTGGGCCACGGCGACTGGGCGTCGTCGCGGACATCCGGCGGCTGCGGGTTGTAGTCGAGTTGGGTCACCGAGACCGCACCCTGGCGGTGCGCGGTGCCCAGGCAGTCGGCACCGGTGTCACCGCCGCCGATGATCACCACGTGCTTGCCCTTGGCGGTGATGCGCGACGGGCCGTCGCCCTCACATTCCCGGTTTGCGGGCACCAGGTGCTCCATCGCCAGGTGAACACCGCGCAGATGACGTCCTTCGACGTCGTTGTCGCGGCCGCGCAGTGCACCGACCGCCAGCACGACGGCGTCGAACCGGTGCCGGAGCTCCTCGACGGAGACGTCCACCCCGACCTCGCAGTCGGTGACGAAACGTGTTCCCTCCGCGCGCATCTGGGACAGTCGCTGGTTGAGCGTCGCCTTCTCGAGCTTGTACTCCGGGATGCCGTAGCGCAGCAGGCCACCGAGCCGGTCGTCACGTTCGTAGACCGTGACGTGGTGACCAGCCCGGGTCAGCTGCTGAGCGGCGGCCAGGCCTGCCGGGCCCGAGCCGACCACGGCCACGTTCTTGCCGGTGCCGATCGCGGCCGGCTGCGCTTCGACGAGACCCAGCCGCCAGGCAGTATCGACGATGGTGTTCTCGATGCGTTTGATGGTGACGCTTCCGCCGGTCTGGTCCTCGGCGATCGAGAGCACACACGCCGCCTCACAGGGCGCCGGACACAGCCGGCCGGTGAACTCCGGGAAGTTGTTGGTCGCGTGCAGACGCTCACTGGCCGCATCCCAGCGACCGCGCCGTACCAGATCGTTCCACTCCGGGATGAGGTTGCCCAGCGGGCATCCCGCGGTTCCGGAGTGGCAGAACGGGATTCCGCAGTCCATGCAGCGGCGGGCCTGCTGTGCCACTTCGGCGGCCCGCTGCTGCGGGTCCTGGGATTCGTAGACCTCGTTCCAGTCGCCGACGCGTTCGTCGACGGGCCGCTTGGCGGCTTCGATCTTAGGAACCCGCAGGAAGCCGGTCGGGTCAGCCACGGGTCGCCTCCATGATCGCGGTGTCCACGTCGCGCCCTTCTGCCTTCGCCATTCTGGTTGCCTCCAGTACCTTCTGGTAGTCCGTCGGCATGATCTTGGTGAACTGCGAACTGCGCCTTGGCCAGTCGGAGAGCACCGACCGGGCCAGGGTGCTTCCGGTGTAGCGGGCGTGGCGGGTCACCGCGTCGTGCAGCCAGACCAGGTCGTCGGGTTCGGGCCGCTGCAAGTCGACCATGGCCGTGTTGACCTTCGCCGGGTCCAGTCCGAGCACGAACGCGATGCCACCGGACATGCCTGCGGCGAAGTTGCGGCCGGTGCGGCCCAGCACCACGACCCGTCCCCCGGTCATGTATTCACAGGCGTGGTCACCGACTCCCTCGGTGACGGCGAGCGCGCCGGAGTTGCGGGCGCAGAAGCGTTCTCCGACCCGGCCCCGCAGATACACCTCACCGGAGGTGGCTCCGTAGAGCAGGGTGTTGCCGGCGATGACGTTGTCCTCGGGCAGGAACAACACGTCGTCGGGCGGTCGCACGATCACCCGGCCGCCGGACAACCCCTTGCCGACGTAGTCGTTGGCGTCACCGATGAGTTCGAGCGTGACACCCGGAGGCAGGAACGCGCCGAGCGACTGGCCGGCCGAGCCGGTGAGGGTGACGTGGACGGTGTCGTCGGGCAGGCCCTGCGCTCCGTAGCGGCGGGTGACCTCCGAGCCCAGCAGCGTTCCCACCGTCCGGTTGACGTTGCGCACCGGCAGTTCCAGCCGCACGGGATGCGCGTCCTCGAGGGCGCCCTCGGCCAGCGCGATCAGGGTGCGATCCAGTGCCTGGTCAAGACCGTGATCCTGGTCGCGGACGCGGCGGCGCTGGGTCAGCGGCTCGCCGTGTGCGTCGGTCGGGACGGCGAAGATCGGGCTGAGATCGAGACCTTGACTCTTCCAATGCGCGACGGCGGTGTCGGTGTCGAGCACCTCGGCATGGCCGACGGCTTCGTCTATGCTGCGGAAGCCCAACTCGGCGAGCATTTTTCGAACGTCCTCGGCGATGAAGCGGAAGAAGTTCTCGACGAACTCCGGTTTGCCGTTGAACCGCTCGCGCAGTTCGGGGTTCTGGGTGGCAACACCGACCGGGCAGGTGTCGAGATGGCAGACCCGCATCATGATGCAGCCCGCCACCACCAGCGGGGCGGTGGAGAATCCGAACTCCTCGGCGCCGAGTAACGCGGCGATCACCACGTCGCGGGCGGTGCGTAAGCCACCGTCGCACTGGACGGTGATGCGGTCGCGAAGTCCGTTGAGCATCAACGTCTGCTGGGTGTCGGCCAGGCCGATCTCCCACGGCGCGCCGGCGTGCTTGAGGCTGGTCAGCGGAGCCGCACCGGTGCCGCCGTCGTGCCCGGAGATCAGCACCACGTCGGCATGCGCCTTGGACACCCCGGCGGCGACCGTGCCGACACCGACCGAGCTGACCAGCTTGACGTGAATGCGGGCCTGCGAGTTGGCGTTCTTGAGGTCGTGGATCAGCTGCGCCAGGTCCTCGATGGAGTAGATGTCATGGTGCGGCGGCGGGGAGATCAGGCCGACACCCGGAGTGGAATGACGCGTCTTGGCGATGCTCGGGTAGACCTTGAAGCCGGGCAGCTGACCGCCCTCCCCCGGCTTGGCGCCCTGGGCCATCTTGATCTGGATGTCGCTGGCGTTGACCAGATAGTCACTGGTGACGCCGAACCGGCCGGAGGCGACCTGCTTGACCGCGCTGCGCCGACGCGGGTCATAGAGCCGGTCGGCGTCCTCCCCGCCCTCGCCGCTGTTGGAGCGCCCGCCGAGGTTGTTCATGGCGATGGCCATGGTCTCGTGGGCTTCCTTGGAGATCGAGCCGTAGCTCATGGCCCCGGTGTTGAACCGGGCGCAGATCGAGTCGACGGATTCGACCTCGTGCAGGGGCACCGGGGCGCGGAGGTCCGCTTTGAAGGTGAACAACCCGCGCAGGGTGCCGCCTTCGCGGGAGAGCCGGTTGACCTCCTCGGAGTACTTGGCGAACACCTCGTGACGTCCCGTGCGTGTCGAATGCTGCAGCAGGAAAACGGTTTCCGGGGTGAACAGATGCAGCTCCCCCTCGCGGCGGAACTGGTATTCGCCGCCGACCTCGAGGCGGCGATGCACCCGCTCGGTGGGGTTCTCCGGGTAGGCCCGCCGGTGGCGCAGCTTGACCTCCTCGGCAAGGACGTCGAGCCCCACGCCGCCGATCTGGCTGACCGTGCCGGTCAGGTACTCGTCGACGACCTGCTTGCTCAGCCCGATGGCCTCGAAAGCCTGTGCGCCGGTGTAGGACCCGACGGTGGAGATGCCCATCTTGCTCATCACCTTCATGACACCCTTGCCGAGCGCCTTGAGGTAGTTGCGGACGGCGGTGGGCGCCTCGATGCCGGTGAGTTCGCCTTCGCGGATCAGGTCCTCGATGGACTCGAACGCCAGATACGGGTTGACCGCCGCGGCGCCGTAGCCGATGAGCAGTGCGATGTGGTGCACTTCGCGGGCGTCGCCGCTTTCGACCACCAGGGCCACCGTGGTGCGCTGTTTGGTGCGCACCAGGTGATGGTGGACCGCCGCCACCGCGAGCAGCGATGGGATCGGCGCGCGGGTGTGGTCGGAGTCGCGATCGGAGATCACCAGGGTGCGAGCACCTTTGGCGATCGCCTTCGATGCGCGCAGGCGCAGATCCTCGATGGCCTCGGCCAACCCCTCACCGCCGCGCTCGACGTCGTAGAGAGCGCGCAGCACCGCGGTCTTCAGGCCGGGCTGCTCACCGTCGTCGTTGATGTGCACGATCCGGCTCAGCTCGTCATTGTCGAGCACCGGCCAGTGCAACAGGATCTGGCGGCACGACGCGGCGGTGGGCGCCAGCAGGTTCTGCTCGGGCCCCATCACCCGGGCCATCGAGGTGACGATCTCTTCGCGGATCGCGTCCAGCGGCGGGTTGGTCACCTGCGCGAACAGCTCGACGAAGTAGTCGTACATCAGCTTGGACCGCTGCGACAGGACCGCGGGCGGGGTGTCGGTGCCCATCGAGCCGAGCGGCTCCTGGCCCGAAGCGGCCATCGGGGTGAGCAGGATCCGCAGGTCCTCTTCGGTGTAGCCGAAGGCGATCTGGCGGCGCACCACCGACTCGTGGTTCGGCTGCACACGGACGCGGGCGGGCAGCGTCTTCAGGTCGAGCAGCCCGGCGTGCAGCCACTCCGCGTAGGGTTCCGCGGCGGCCAGCTGACCTTTGATCTCGTCGTCGGACACGATGCGCCCGGCGGCGGTGTCGATGAGGAACATCTTGCCCGGCTCCAGGCGGCCCTTGGCCACGACTTCGCCCGACGGGATGTCCAGCACACCGCTCTCACTGGCCAGGATCACCCGGTCGTCGATGGTGCGCCACCACCGGCCGGGCCGTAATCCGTTGCGGTCCAACACCGCTCCCACGACGGTGCCGTCGGTGAACGTGACGCAGGCGGGACCGTCCCAGGGCTCCATCAGCGAGGCGTGGTACTGACAGAACGCCCGGCGGGCCGGATCCATGGTGGTGTTGTTCTCCCAGGCCTCCGGGATCATCATCATCACCGCGTGCGGCAGGCTACGCCCGCCCAGGTGCAGCAGTTCGAGGACCTGGTCGAAGGAGGCCGAGTCGGAGGCTTCCGGGGTGCAGATCGGCGAGAGCCGGGCCAGATCGCCCTTGATCACCGAGCTGGCCAGCATGGCCTCGCGGGCGTGCATGCGGTTGCGGTTGCCGCGCACCGTGTTGATCTCGCCGTTGTGGGCCACGAAGCGGAACGGGTGGGCCAGCGGCCAGGACGGGAAGGTGTTGGTGGAGAAGCGGCTGTGCACGATCGCGATCGCGCTGGCGCAACGTTCGTCGCGCAGATCGGCGAAGTACCTGGGCAGCTGCATCGTGGTGAGCATGCCCTTGTAGGCCATAGTGCGGCTGGACAGCGACGGGAAGTACACCTCCTGCTGCTCGGCACGCTTGCGTGCCGGGTAGACCAGGCGATCGAGGTCGATACCGGCCGGGCGTAGTCCGTTGCGCTCAGGCGCGGTCACGAACAGCATCGACATGTAGGGCATACAGCCCAGCGCGGTCGCACCGATCTCGGCGCCGTCGGGGTCGACCGGGACGGCGCGCCAGCCCAGGACCTCCAGGCCCTCGTCGCGCATGATCTCTTCGACCCGCTCGGTGGCGGCCTGCCTTGCCTCGGCGTCCCGGGGCAGGAAGCAGATGCCGGCGGCGAAGGTGTTCGCGCCGTCGGCGGAGGGCTCGGGCAGCGTGAAGTCCACCACGTCGCGCAGCAGTTCGACGGGCAGTTGCAGCAGGATGCCGGCGCCGTCGCCGCTGTTGGGTTCGGCGCCGGCCGCGCCGCGATGTTCGAGGTGCTCGAGCGCGACCAGGCCGTCGTTGACGATGGCGTGGGAGCGTCGGCCCTGGATGTCGGCGACCATCGCGACGCCGCACGAGTCGGACTCGTTCTGGGGGTCGTAGAGACCCTGCGCTTCCGGAAGTGCTGAATACAGCATCTTCACACTCCTCCGCAATCCGTCATGCGGAGCGCGAAAGCTGCTGTGCACCAAGGGCACTGGGACTTTCGGCCGTGCCGCAGTCTGACGTGTGACGTCCGGGACTGCGCCGGCCCGATGATGTGGCGCGGCGAACCGCCGCACCGGTTACCGAGTGTATCAGCGAGGCTCGGCGCCTACTGGTTGAGAAGCGTGGGGACCAGCGGGAAGCCGGGCATGTTGCGGGTGATCGTCCAGGCGATCGCGGCGACGGCGATGACGACGATGACGGGCACCGTGAACGCCCGCCGGCCCTGCCGGATCCGCCAGATCGTCCAGAGCGCCAGGATGGGCAGCCCGACCAGCAGAAAGACGTTGTCGACGACGGCGGCGGTGAGGTTGCCGTTGAGCAGGTCGTGGGTCATGCGCAGGCCGCCGCAGGCTGGGCAGTTCCAGCCGGTGAGCAGCTTGAACGGGCAGGTCGGGAAAAGGAATCCCGGACGGTGCGGGTCGGCCAGTCCGACGTAGGTCAGCGCGCCCGCTGCCAGCAGGCCCGTCCCGAGCGCTGTGTAGAGGCGGGTGCCGTGGCGGTGCGGAGCGTTAGGTTCCATCACGCAGTGGCCGGCCCTGCGGGTCGCGCACCTTGTCGGTGAGGATAAGTACAGCGTCGACGATGCCCCAGATGACGGCACCGATGCCGCAGGTGACCAGGCCTACGAGCAGCTGGGCCACCCCGAGCCCGGTGTATCCGAGGTAGATCCGGCCGATACCGACGAGGCCGACCAGCCCCAGCAACTGCAGCAGGCCCGCGACGACCTTCGACTTGTCCGACAATGGCTCGCCCGTCACCGGATGGCGACCGTACGGTGCCGACGGATCCTGATAGAACCCCGGGGCCGGGTACTGCGTCGGCGGCGGATAGTTGGGCGGCGGTGGGTAGTCAGGCGGCTGCGGGTAGCTGGGCGGCGGATAGTTGGGCGGCGGCGTGCTGCCTTCAGTGCCTCCGAACTGCGGCTCGGTCATGTGTTCAGCATGCCAGAGCGGGTCACCGGATGAGGCGAGGCCGGTGAGAAGGACGGCGGATCGCCGTCGTTTTCGGCGGGCGACGAATCGAAGATCGTGCGAGGACCGATACCCCTCAGCAGCACTGGCCGATGGTCAGTTGATTCCAGTTATCCTGGTCAACAGTATTGCACCCACCGCCGTCTAGTCACTACTGAATTGGTCGGCCACCCAGCCAAGAGCGGCGCCGACCACCCCACCGATGAAGCCTCCTACGACGGCCCCAACTCCTGCGCCGATGGGTCCGTTGTCCGAGTCCCAAGGAGAAACGCGGCCTTATTGGCTTACCGCCAGAGCCCCCTCAATGAGGGCCTTATGCGCCTGTGTGAGAGCCAATGCGTGTTGTGTGATGACCTCGGCCATCGACTCGACCAGCATCTCCTCCGCAATTGTCGTCCAGCCTGGCCGGTGGATGATTGTCAGCAGGTCGGTGGCAGAGTTCGACGAGTCAGTCTCGACCAGTCGCTTGGACAGCCCCGCGAGGGCTTCGTTCATAGCCCGGATGCTCGTTTCTAATGTGCTGTGAACAGTTTTCGACATGTCCCTGATCCTTTGCTTGTTTGCTCAGGAGCTGCTTCAGACCAGCTCCCCATATCAGAAAGCTATTGGAGACAGTCCCGAACACTACGAGTAGTGCCCTACTCGAAAATCGAAGAGATCTGCCGCGATGACCTACAGGCAACTGGACATCGGCCACCCTGAACCGCACCCAGTCCAAACCGGACAAGCCGTCACCGCCGGCGGCACCCTTATCCCCATCCCCTATGTCATCCGGATGGCCACCCACGGCCCGTCGAACAGGGCGATGTAGGCGAGGTAGTGGTAGGCCCTAGCAAGCGCATCGCCACCGGCGATCAACGAATTACGTTGCACACCAAGGGCTATACCCACCACCCGGCCCGGCTGCGAAAGTCCGGCTAGCGCACCGAAGTGCGCAACCGCGAACGCCTCACCGACCACCACGAATCGGTTCCCACGTGACGATGGGCAGCACGTCGGGGGCATGCAGCGTGCAGACGGCAACCGTGTAGGTGCCACCCTCAGCGGCCGCACGCACCACCCGGATGACGGCAGGGTGCCGGCATTCCTCGCCATCGACGAGAAACTCGCACGCAGTCATCTCGATCGTCCTTTCGTCGAAGACGACCGTATGGCCCGGGTGGCCCGTGGGGCTTGTGTCGATGAGCCAACGTCGCGCAGAGCAGTTGTGGGCTCGGCACGACTACGTCGCGACTACCCCCTTGGCGCGCAACAGCGGCAAGACTCCTTCGGCGAACCAGTACGCCTCTTCCAGATGCGGGTAGCCGGACAAGATGAATTCGTCGAAGCCCAGTGAGTGGTACTCCCAGATCAGGTTGGCGACCTCCTCGTGGCTGCCGACCAGGGCGGTGCCTGCGCCGCCACGGACCAGTCCGACGCCGGCCCACAGATTGGGGTAGATCTCGAGCTCGTCGATTCGCCCGCCGTGCAAAGCCGCCATTCTGCGCTGCCCCTCGGACTGCGAGTTCGTGTGCAGCTTCGTGGCCTGCTCGATCTGCTCGGGCGTGAGCTCCTTGACCAACTCCTCGGCCACCGCCCATGCCGCCGCCGAGGTGTCCCGAGTGATGGTGTGCAGGCGGATGCCGAATCGCAGTGTGCGGCCGCGCTGCTCGGCGAGCTGGCGAACCTGATTGATCTTCGCCGCGGCGGCCTGCGGCGGCTCACCCCAGGTCAGGTAGACGTCGACGTGTTCGGCCGCGATCGGGAGCGCTGCCGCCGACGACCCGCCGAAGTAGAACTGGGGTATCGGGTTTGGCGGCTCGGACACCCGACCGTCGCGGATCGTGAAGTACTCGCCCTTGAAGTCGAACGTCTCGTTCTGCCAGACCGACTTGACGATGTGCAGGAATTCACCTGTGCGCGAATATCTTTCGTCGTGACTGAGCCAGTCACCGAACCGGCGCTGCTCGGAATCATCACCGCCGGTGACCACGTTGAGCAGCAGCCGGCCGTCGGAGAACCGCTGGAAGGTGGCAGCCTGCTGCGCGGCCAGTGTGGGCGGCACCAGCCCCGGGCGAAACGCCACCAGGAACTTCAGCCGTTCGGTCTCGGCGAGCATCGCCGACGCCGTCAACCACGCGTCCTCACACCAGGTTCCGGTCGGGGTCAACACCCCCTCATAACCAAGTCGGTCAGCGGCGCGGGCGATTTCGGCGAGATAGCGTCGCGTCGGTGCGCGATACCCCTCGGGGATCGCATGATGAGACGACGCGTGCGACGCCCCGACGATCGACCGGCTGTCACCGTTGGTGGGCAGGAACCAAAAGAACTTCGCCGACATTGCGATCCCCCTCAGTTGGCGCTGATGACTGTGGACTGCAGGGCGCTGTTGTAGCGGCGGTCGACCCACTTGGCGAAGTCCGGCGCGGACTGGATCTGCCCTGAGGCGGCGAACAGGTCGGCGAGCTTCTGCTCCGAGGCCACCACCTGATCGGACAGCTCCGTGGGCAACCGCAGGCTCCTACCCTGGGACGCCTCGGCGACCTTCGGGTCCAAACCGACTGCGGCAGCATACTTTGCGGCCCACTGCGCGGGATTGTCCTGCGCCCATTTCGCCGCCTTGGCGAACCGGATCAGCAGATCGGACAATGCGGTGTTGCGCTTCGGGTCGGCCAGCGCCGCATCCGAGGCCACCCCGAACCAGTAGCCGTTCGTCACGCCTTTGGCCTGGGCGATGCTGCGGACCTTCAACTGCTGCTCGGCCTGCGCGGTATAGGGATCCCAGATCGCCCACGCGTCGGCCTGGCCGGCACGAAACGCCGACAGCGCATCTGCGGGCTGCAGGAACACCAGCTTGACGTCGGCGGGGGTCAGTCCCGCCTTGTCCAGTTGCCCGAGTACGTTTCCGTGCGCCGAACTGCCCTTGGCCACCAGGATCGTCTTGCCACGCAGGTCGGCGACGGAGGTGATCGGCGAATCGGCCTGCACCAGGATCTGGTCACCCACGCCGCCGCCGTTGTAGGCCGACACGACCTTCACCTTCGCGCCCGAGGCGGCGCCGAAGATGGGTGGGGTGTTGCCGGTGATCGCGAAGTCGATCTTGCCTGCCGTGGCGGCCTCGATCTGCGGCGGACCGGAGGTGAACGTCGAGAACTCGATCTTGTACGGCAGGTTGTCCAGCGCGCCCGCGGCCCGCAGCAGTGATTCGGTTCCGCCCTTCTGATCGCCCACCTGCAAGGTCAGCCCGGCCAGGTCGCTGAGCGGAACCGTCTCGGGTGCCGATGTCGCACCGGTGCTGCCTGTGCGCGATACACACCCGGTCAACAGCAGCCCGGCGATGGCCAGTACGGCGAAGACGGTGCGAAACATTCTGCGGTGCAAGATGACTCCTGTCAGAGTTGGACGCCAAGCTGAGCGAGCAGCTCAACCCGGTGGTGTTCGGACTGGGCCGACGGGCTGCCGTGTGGCCGGCGGGGTTCGGTGATCTCGGTTTCGTGCACCACGGCACCGGACTCCAGCACCAGCACGCGGTCGGCCAGTGCGACCGCCTCGTTCACGTCGTGGGTGACCAGCAGCACGCCGAAACCGTGTCGGCGCCACAGATCCAGCAACAGCGACTGCATGCTCAGCCGGGTCAGCGCGTCGAGGGCGCCGAACGGCTCGTCGAGTAGAAGCAGCTCGGGCTCGGCGACCAGCGCGCGGGCCAGCGACACCCGCTGCGCCTGGCCGCCGGACAGGGTCAGCGGCCAGGCGTCGGCACGCTCGGCGAGCCCGACATCAGCCAGTGCCTGATCGGCCCGGGTGGTGACCTCGGCGCGGGGCAGCCGGAAGCGGGTCAGCCCGTAGCCGACATTGGTGCGCACCGTGCGCCACGGGAACAGTCGTGGCTCCTGGAATGCCAGCGCCGGGGCGCCCGCGACGGCACGCTCGCCGGTGTGGTCGTCGGACAACCCCGCCAGCACCCGCAGCACCGTCGACTTGCCAGAGCCGCTGCGGCCCACCAGCGCGACGATCTCCCCCGCCCCCACGGTCAACGAGACGTCGCGCAGCACCTGGTGGTCGCCGTACCACTTGTCGACATGCCGAAGTTCGGCGGCGTGCCCGGTCTTGCGGTCGGAGGTCAGCGTCACGAGCGATACCTCAGGGCGCGGTGTTCCAGCACCCGCACGACGGCGTCGGTCGCGATTCCCAGCAGTGCGTAGACGACCAGCCCGAAAATGATGATGTCGATCCGCAGGAAGTCGCGGGCATTGTTGATCAGGAAGCCGATGCCCTTGTCGGCGTTGATCTGTTCGGCCACGATCAGGGTCAGCCATGCGATCGCCAGCGACTGCCGGAATCCGACCAGCACCTGTGGCGCCGCGCTCGGGATGATGATGTGGCTGAACCGCTGACGGAACGAAAAGCCAAGCACATCAGCGGTTTCGAACAGTTTCGGATCGACCTGGCGGATCGCCGAGAACGTGTTGAGGTACAGCGGGAAGCTAACGCCCAAGGCGACCAGGAGCACCTTGGGCAGCTCGCCAATGCCGAACCACAGAATGAACAACGGAATCAGACCGAGGTGCGGCAATGCCCGCAGCATCTGCATGGGCGGATCGACGGTGGCCTCGGCCCACCGCGACAATCCGACGACACTGCCCAGGCCGACGCCGATGACCCCGCCGAGCAGCAGGCCTTCGACCACCCGGACACCTGATACTCGCAACGCATCGGCCAGCTGACCGTTGCGGATCAACTCCACCCCGGCCTCGGCGATCAGCGACGGCGCGGGCAGGACGTCCTGCGAGATGAGCCCGACGGCACTGCCCAGCTGCCATAACGCCAGCAGCACCAGCGGTGAGATCCACCTCACGACAGTCCACCGGCGATGCCTGCGCTGGGCGGCCGTGCGACCTGTCGCCGGCAGTGCCGGCGCGGTGGCCGGCGCGGCAGGCGTTGTCACGGTGCACTTCCTCGGTGGCGACGGATTGCGGGCACGCGGCAGCCCGGGGCTGTCGCGTCACTTGAGACTAGGAACGCCCGTCGGCGCCGATAAGGGTTTGATTCGCGATGAGGAAATCGGTGCGCGGGACCGTCAGCGCCACCCGTCGGCGGCCTTGGCAGCCTTGACCAGGGCGTCACACAGGTCCCGCAACTCGGCCATGTCGGCGCCCTCGTCGACCGCGGTCGCGACGTCCTCGGCGGCACATCGCACCTGGTAGACACGGTCCGACAGCTCGGCCGCCTCGTCAGCGGTGAGCACCACCGCGTCGACCGGAACAGAGGTGCCCTTCACCATGGCACGCTGTTCGTAGGCCCGCTGCCGACAGGATTGCCTGCAGTACTGCCTGCGCCGGCCCATCCCGGAATCAGCGACTTCACGCCCGCACCAACGGCACGGCTGCGGGCGGCTTCGACGCGTCACGCCTTGAGACTGTAGACGGCCGCGGTCCCGGTATCATGGACCGTTGGGTCGGGAACTGCGGACCTGTGTCCTGCGTTCCTTATCTGGACTTCATATATGGCTTAGGAGATGTTGACGATGGCTGATCGTGTCTTGAGAGGCAGCCGGCTCGGAGCCGTGAGCTACGAGACGGACCGCAACCACGACCTGGCGCCGCGTCAGATGGCGCGGTACCGCACCGAGAACGGCGAGGAGTTCGACGTCCCGTTCGCCGACGACGCCGAGATCCCCGGCACCTGGCTGTGCCGCAACGGCCTGGAAGGCACCCTGCTCGACGGTGACCTGCCCGAGCCCAAGAAGGTCAAGCCCCCGCGCACCCACTGGGACATGCTGCTGGAGCGGCGCTCGGTCGAAGAGCTCGACGAGCTGCTCAAGGAGCGGCTGGACCTGATCAAGACCAAGCGCCGCGGTAGCTGACCTCTAGCGGACGACGCCGCGGGCGCGGTCGACGCGCCCGCCGATACCCCACTGGGCGACCTTCACCATCGCCTCGCGGATGTTCGACCCGCTCATCTTGGAGACGCCGAGCTCGCGTTCGCTGAACGTGATCGGCACCTCGACGACGCTGAACCCGTTGTTGATCGTGCGCCAGGTCAGGTCAATCTGGAAGCAGTAGCCCTTGGAGTCGACCGCGGACAGGTCGATCTTCTCCAGCACTTCGCGGCGGTAGGCCCGGTAGCCGGCGGTGATGTCGTGGATGCCGACACCGAGCAGCACACGCGAGTAGGTGTTGGCCGTCTTCGACAGCACCAGCCGCCGCCACGGCCAGTTGCGGACCGTTCCGCCGTCGACGTAGCGGGACCCGATCGCCAGATCGGCGCCGCCGTCGATGGCGTCGAGCAGGCGGTAGAGCTGCTCGGGGGCGTGGCTGCCGTCGGCATCCATCTCGACCAGCACGTTGTACTGGCGGCTCAGCCCCCAGGCGAAGCCGGCGAGGTACGCCGCCCCGAGGCCGTCCTTGACGGTGCGGTGCATGACGTGGATGCGGTCCGGGTCGGCCAGGGACAGCTCGTCGGCCAGGGCGCCGGTGCCGTCGGGGCTGCCGTCGTCGACCACCAGAACGTGAACATCGGGCCGGGCCTTGTGCACCCGGCCCAGGATCAACGGCAGGTTCTCTAGCTCGTTGAACGTGGGGATGATCACCAGGGTGCGCTGGCTGGGACGCTGCGCGCCCGTCTCAGCGCCCTTCTTGCCCTGGTCGCTCATGAATCTCCTCTGTCGTGCTGCCCGGCCAGGGCCGAGGGCGTTTCGCCCTCATCTGGCGGGCAGTCGTCACCGTCTGGATCCCCGGACCCGGTGGCCTCGTCCCGTTGCTGCCGCCTGCGGCGCAACGGGCGCATGAACCATCCATTGTGCAGTATCGCCACCGCAATCACGGAAACCGCTGCTCCCACCAGTACCCACTGGACCAGCGGCCCCCACCGCGTTGCGGGCGTCTCGCTGGTCTTCAGCCGGACCGGGACGTCGAGGTAGGCCGGGGTGAAGAAGTCGGTGCGGGCGATCTCGCTGCCGTCCGGGGCGATCACCGCGCTGATGCCGGTGGTGCCGGCCACGACCACGTATCGGTCATGCTCGACGGCGCGGGCCCGGGCGAACGCCAGCTGCTGTTCGCTCATGTTCTGGTCGAAGGTGGCGTTGTTGGTGGGCACCGTCAGCACCTGCGCGCCGTTGCGGACCGACTCGCGCAGCGCGCGGTCGAAGATGACCTCCCAGCAAGTCGCCACCCCGACCGGCACCCCGGCCGCGTGCACCACTCCGTTACCGGTGCCCGGGACGAAGTAGCCCGCCCGGTCGGCGTAGGACGACAGGTGCTTGAAGAAGCTGCGCCACGGCAGGTATTCGCCGAAGGGCTGGACGATCTGCTTGTCGTGTCGCTCGCCGGGTCCCGAGACCGGATCCCACACGACGACGGTGTTCGACGCCGCCGGGTTCTCCGGCGTCCAGTCCGGGCGGGCCAGCACGGTGCCGACCAGGATCGGCGCGCCGATGGCCTGCACGGCGACCGCGATCTGCTGGGCGGCGTCGGAATTGGTCATCGGGTCGATGTCCGAGGAGTTCTCCGGCCACACCACGAACTGCGGTTGCGGGGCCCGACCCGCTCGCACCTCTTCGGCCAGCTGCACGGTCTCGCGGACGTGGTTATCCAGCACGGCGCGGCGCTGGGCGTTGAACTCCAGCCCGAGGCGCGGAACATTGCCCTGGATCGCGGCGACGGTGACCGTGGGTTCGTTGCCGGCGCCGGCGCGGCGCACCTGCGGTGCGGCGACCGCGGTGGTCAGCAGCACGGCCGTGATGCACAGGCCAGGCACCAACAGCGCGGTAATCGACGGAGCGTCGGGCGTCTTGTGTGGGCCGCTGTGCTGCCACCAGCGCACGATCTCGATGCCCAGCGCGCACAGCGACATGCCCAGCAGCGCGATGCCGAACGACAGCAGCGGCACCCCGCCCAGCTGAACCAGCGGCAGGAACGGCCCACGGGTCTGCCCGAAACCGACGACGCCCCAAGGGAATCCACCGAAGGGCACATTGGACTTCAGCCATTCCTGCAGCGCCCAGACCAGGGCCAGCCACAGCGGCCAGCCCGGCAGTGTGCGGACCACCACCGCGAACATGCCGAACACGGCGCAGAACAGTGCCTGCAGCGCGGCGAGCGCCAGCCACGGGACGGGGCCGACGAGTCCGCTGATCCACGGCAGCAACGGGATGTAGAACGCCAGCCCGAACAACATCCCGTAGCCGAACCCGCCTGCGACGGTGGTCCTGGGATGGACGAGCACCCAGCTCAGCATCGCGAAGCTCAGGACCGCCGACCACCACCAGCCGATCGGCGGGAAGCTGATGCACATGGCCACGCCTGCCGTCGTCGCGGCGAGCAGCCGGAACATCCGGGGGGCCAGCGCGTCGCCGAGGCGCTGCAGGCGGCCGGGTCGCGGCTGGGTATCCACCTCGTCGACTCCGGTGTCAGCCATGCAGCACGACACCTCGGTGCACGGTCTGCAGGCAGTGCGGCAGCGGGTCGGCCGGGTCCAGCCGCGGCAGTGCGGGTACCCGCGAGCGCGGGTCGGTGGACCACCGCTGGACACTGTCGGCGGGAGCACTCACGTCGACCTCGCCGGCTTTTTCCCACACCGCATATGACGCCGGTGCGCCGGGCACCAGCGTGCCGGTGATCCCGTCGCGCACGCCCGCGGCGCGCCAGGCGCCGCGGGTGGCGGCAGCGAAAGCGGCGCGCATGGAGATGGCACTTCCCTGGGTGTGGTGGTGGCCGGCCGCGCGCACCGTCGCCCACGGATCGATGCTGGTCACAGGGGCATCTGAGCCGAACGCCAGGGGCACGCCTGCCGATGCTAACAGCGCCAGGGGGTTGAGCAGGGCGGCTCGGTCGATACCGAGACGACGCGCATACATTCCGCTGTCACCGCCCCACAGCGCATCGAAATTGGGTTGCACGCTGGCGATGACACCCCACTGGCCCAGCTTGGCCGCCTGCTCGGCGGACACCATTTCCAGGTGTTCGAGCCGGTGCCCACAGCGGGCCACCGCGGGCGCCCCGAATTTCTCCACCACCTTCTCCAGCGCATCGACCACCGCGGTGACCGCGGCGTCGCCGATGACGTGGAAGCCGGCGGTGATCCCGGCTTCGGTGCAGGCCAGCAGATGCTCGGTGACGGTATCCGGGTCGAGATAGCAGTTGCCGCAGGTGTCGGGTGCGTCGGCGTAGGGCCTGCTCAGCCAGGCGGTGTGGGAGCCCAGCGCGCCGTCGACGAACAGATCCCCCGCCAGACCATTGGCACCGGTGGCGTCCAGCAGCGCCCTGGCCTGGGTGGCGGTGGACACCGCCTCACCCCAGTAGCCGACGACGTCGACCCCGTGTTCGGTGGCCCGCAGCTCCTGCCAGTCGTCACTGCCGCCGATCTCGGGGCCAGCGCACTCGTGCACCGCCACGATCCCGGCGGCCGCGACGGCGTCCAGCGCGGCACGGCGCGCGTCGGCGCGCTGCTGCCAGGTCAGCAGCGACCGGGCCTGCGCCCGCACCAGGTGGTGCGCGGCGGCCGACAACGGCCGCTGCGGGGCGAAGCCGGCGACGGCGGGCAGGCCGGGCACCAGGGCCCGCAGCGCGGTCGAGGCCACCGCGGAGTGCACGTCGACGCGGGCCAGGTAGGCCGGTGTCGGGCCGACGACCGCGTCGATTTCGTCGGTACTGGGCGCCTGACCGCCGGGCCACCCGCTGTCGTCCCAGCCGTGGCCCCAGATGGGCTGGCCGGGGTGGGTGGCGGCGTGCTGGGCGATCAGCTGCAGGCAGTGCTGTTTGGAGGTCGCCGCGGTCAGGTCCAGCCCGGTGAGCAGCAGCCCGGTGGAGGTCACGTGGATGTGGCAGTCCACGAAGGCGGGGGCGACGAAGGCGCCGTCGAGGTCGACGATCTCGGCGCTACCGAACTGTTCGCGACCGACGTCGTCGCTGCCCAGCCAGGCGACGACACCGTCGCGCACGGCCATAGCGGTGGCATCGGGATGCGACGGGCTGTGCACGCGCCCGCCCAGCAACAGAGTTGTCACGTCGGTCAGTGTCCCGCGAGGGAAGGAGAAGGTCGAAACCGCGTGGCGCTAGTTGTAGCGCCGGACGATGTTGGCATCGTGGATGCGGCCGTAGGCCTGATCGTCGATGACCTCGCCGTCGATGTAGTCACCGGCGTATCGCGGCGGTGCATACATCTGGCCCGGGCCGCTCAGGTTGACCACGCTGATCCGCCGGGCGATACCGCGGGTGAGCAGAATCCCCGCCAGCGGCCGCACGGCGCTACGGGTCGGCGGCAGCAGCATCAGCGCACCCAGGGCGGTGGTGACCAGCCCCGGGATGAACACCAGGAACGTGCCGAGGGCCACCAGCATGCCGTCGGCGACCGCGCCCTGGGGATTGGTGCGGGTCTGCTGCAAGCGGGCGATCTGCCGCTTGACCTGGGAGCCGGCCAGCGCCACGCTGACCACCGAGGTGGCCAGTAACACCAGAAGCGTCCACCCCAGCCCGATGGACCAGGTCAGGGCCGCCAGCACCGCCAGTTCGACGAGTGCGTAGACGAGAAACGTCCGCATCACCATGTACAGGCAACGGCTCGGGGTGCGGCCGGGTTCCGGTGCCTGCTGATAGGAGCCTGTGAATTTCAGGGGGCGCGCAGCTCCAGGCCGACGTTGCGGTGCGACCCGCCGCGCAGCTTGCTGAAGAAGTTGAAGACCTTGCCGAGCAGCCCGTAGCGGTTGCCGATGGCGCTGTAGACGGTTTCGATCTGGGAGTCGTCGAGCACGGTGGCGACCGCTTCCACAGTCTCACCGGTCACCTTGCCCCTGCGGTCGCAGACCGCCAGCGTCACCCGCGGGGTGTTGCGGATCCGCTTGACTTTCCACGAGTCGCGGCCGGTGATGACCAGGGCGCGATCTCCGTCGGGTGCGATCCAGATCGGGGTCGGCTTGGGCCGGCCGTCCTTGGTGAAGGTCGTCAGCGAGACGTACTGGGCCTTGATGACGTCCGCGAAAGTTGTAGCCATGGCCACAATGTAGCTTCCCGAGTCGCTCCGCTCCTGCCCACCGGATCCAGCTTCCCGAGTCGCTCCGCTCCCGCCCACCGGATCCAGCTTCCCGAGTCGCTCCGCTCCTGCCCACCGGATCCAGCTTCCCGAGTCGCTCCGCTCCTGCCCACCGGATCCAGCTTCCCGAGTCGCTCCGCTCCTGCCCACCGGATCCAGCTTCCCGAGTCGCTCCGCTCTCCCCCTAGCCTTCGGCCGGGCGGTACCCCCAGCCCACCGGATCTAGCGCGCTTCGAGGTCGCCTTCGGTTTCCAGCAGCACCTGGCGCAAACCCTGCAGAATCTGCGGATCGGGCTCGGCCCACATGCCGCGGCCGACCGCCTCCAGCAGCCGCTCCGACATGCTGTGCAGCGCCCACGGGTTGGACTCGTTCATGAACTTGCGGTTCTCCGGGTCCAGTACGTAGGACTCGGTGAGCTGCTCGTACATCCAGTCGGCCATCACCCCCGCGGTGGCGTCGTACCCGAACAGGTAGTCCACCGTCGCAGCCATCTCGAACGCGCCCTTGTAGCCGTGCTTACGCATCGCCGACATCCAGCGCGGATTGACCACGCGGGCACGGAACACCCGGGTGGTCTCCTCCGACAGGGTGCGGGTCCGTACCGCATCGGGGCGGGTGTTGTCGCCGATGTAGGCCGCCGGTGCCGTGCCGGTCAGCGCCCGCACGGTGGCGACCATGCCACCGTGGTACTGGAAGTAGTCATCGGAATCGGCGATGTCGTGTTCGCGGGTGTCGGTGTTCTTGGCCGCCACCACGATCCGGCGGTACTGGGTCGACATGTCCTCGGCGGCCGGTCGGCCGTCGAGTTCGCGGCCATAGGCGAAACCGCCCCACGCGGTGTACACCTCGGCCAGGTCGGCATCGTCGCGCCAGTTGCGACTATCGATCAGCTGCAACAACCCCGCCCCGTAAGTGCCCGGCTTGGAGCCGAAAATCCTTGTGGTGGCGCGCCTTTCATCGCCATGCTCGGCGAGGTCTACCTGCGCGTGCGCGCGGACGAAGTTCTGCTCCACCGGCTCGTCGAGCGCGGCCACCAACCGCACCGCATCGTCGAGCATCGTCACGACGTGCGGGAACGCATCGCGGAAGAACCCGGAGATGCGCACCGTCACGTCGATGCGGGGCCTGCCCAGCTCGGCCAGCCCGATGGCCTCCAGGTTCACCACACGCCGGGATGCGTCGTCCCACACCGGCCGAACACCCAGCAGCGCAAGGACTTCGGCGATATCGTCACCGGAGGTCCGCATCGCCGAGGTACCCCACACCGACAACCCGACCGACCGCGGCCAGTCCCCGTAGTCGGACCGGTAGCGCTCGAGAAGCGAATCGGCCATCGCCACACCGGTTTCATAGGCCAGCCGCGACGGCACCGCCTTGGGGTCCACCGAGTAGAAGTTGCGTCCGGTCGGCAGCACGTTGATCAGGCCGCGCAGCGGTGAGCCGGAGGGGCCGGCCGGGATGAACCGGCCGTCCAGTGCGCGAAGCACCTGGTCGATCTCGGCGGCCGTTCCCGCCAGCCGCGGCACCACCTCGGTGGCCGCGAACCGCAGGATCCGGGCCACGTCGGCGCTGTCGGTCAGCGTGTCGGCGATGCCCGCGTCCCAGCCGCTGGCCTGCAGCCGGGACAGCAGGTCGCGGGCCTGGTGTTCGGCCTCGTCGACGGTGACCCGGTCGTCGCTGCCGTCCTCGGCCAGGCCAAGGGCCTGACGCAGCCCGGGCAGGTGCTGCTCGCCGGCGAACAGCTGGCGGGCCCGCAGGATCGCCAGCACCAGGTCGAGTTCACCCTCGTCGTGCGGCGCGACACCCAGGATGTGCAGGCCGTCGCGGATCTGGACGTCCTTGATCTCGCAGAGCCAGCCGTCGACGTGCAGCAGCATGTCGTCGAAGGTGTCGTCGCCGGGCCGGTCGTCGAGTCCCAGATCGTGGTCCATCTTGGCCGCCCGCATCAGCGTCCAGATCTGCTGGCGGATCGCGGGCAGCTTGGCCGGGTCCAGCGCGGCGATGTTGGCGTGCTCGTCGAGGAGCTGTTCCAGGCGGGCGATGTCGCCGTAGGTTTCGGCACGGGCCATCGGCGGGATCAGGTGGTCGACGAGTGTGGCGTGCGCTCGCCGCTTGGCCTGGGTGCCCTCCCCGGGATCGTTGACCAGGAACGGGTAGATCAGCGGCAGGTCGCCGAGCGCGGCGTCGGTGCCGCACGCCGCGGACATGCCGACGGTCTTACCGGGCAGCCATTCCAGGTTTCCGTGCTTGCCGAGGTGGACCATGGCGTGCGCGCCGAACTCGTGGCGGAGCCAGAAGTAGGCGGCCAGGTAGTGGTGGCTGGGCGGCAGGTCCGGATCGTGGTAGATGGCGACCGGGTTCTCCCCGAATCCGCGCGGCGGCTGAACCAGGATCACGACGTTCTCGGATTGGATTGCGGCGACGACGATTTCGCCGTCGGGGTCGCGGCTGCGGTCGACGAACAGCTCACCCGGCGGCGGCCCCCAGTGTTGCACCATCGCCTCGGTCAGCTCAGCCGGCAGCGCCGCGAACCACTCGCGGTAGCGGGCAGCGGGAACCCGGATCGGGTTGTCGGCGAGTTTGGCGTCGGTGAGCCAGTCGGGGTCCTGCCCGCCGCGTTCGATCAGCGCGTGCATCAGCGCGTCGCCGTCGCTTGCTTCCACGCCGGGGATGTCGCCGATGCGATAGCCGTTGTCGCGCAGCGCCTTCAGCAGTGCGACCGCACTGGCCGGGGTGTCCAGACCGACGGCGTTGCCGATGCGGGAGTGTTTGGTCGGGTAGGCCGAGAACACCAGCGCCAGCCGCTTGTCCTGCGCGTCGACCCGGCGCAGCATGGCGTACTTGACGGCCAGCCCGGCCACCCGCGCGCACCGCTCCGGGTCGGGCACATAAGAGATCAGCCCGTCGGTGTCGATCTCCTTGAACGAGAAAGGCACCGTAATGATGCGGCCGTCGAATTCGGGCACCGCCACCTGGGTGGCGACGTCCAGTGGGGACAGGCCGTCGTCATTGGCGGCCCAGCTGCTGCGCGAGCTCGTCAGGCACAGCCCTTGCAGGATCGGGACATCCAGGGCGGCAAGGTGTTTGACGTCCCAGCTGCCGTCGTCTTCACCCGCGCCCGCCGTCGCGGGCCGCGCTCCCCCGGCGGCCAGCACCGTGACGACCATCGCATCGGCGGTGGACAGCAGCTCGAGCAGTTCCGGCTCAGGAGTCCGCAGCGAGGTGCAGTACACCGGCAGCGGGCGCCCGCCGGCCTGCCTGATCGCCGTACACATCCCGCGGATGTAGGCGACGTTGCCCGCCAGCTGCTGGGCGCGGTAGTACAGCACCGCGATCGTGGGCCTCGGATCGTCGCCGCGCTCCAGCCCGCAGCCCTCGCATCCCTCGCACGGCGGATCGAGTACACCCCAGGACGGGGTCGGCGCGGGCGGGTTGAACCCGTAGCCCGTCATCAGCAGGGTGTCGGACAGGAACGCGTGCAGCTGCCGCAGGTTTTCCACACCGCCCTGCGCAAGGTAGATGTGGGTCTGCATGGCGATGCCGGCGGGCACGCTCGAGCGTTCCATCAGATCGGCGTCTGGCGCCTGCTCACCACTGACCACGATGGTCGGCACCCCGGCCGCGACGACGGTGTCGATGCCCTGCTGCCAGGACCGATAGCCGCCCAGAATCCGCACCACCACTGCATCGGCGCCGGCCAGCAGATCCTCGAGTTCGCCCTCGACCAGCCGCGACGGGTTCGCCCAGCGGTAGTTCGCGCCACTGCCCCGCGCGGTGATCAGGTCGGTGTCGGACGTCGACAGCAGCAAGACAGTGGGAGGCACCCCCCATTCGTACCGTACGACCGCAGGTAGAGCCCATTCGGATCGTGGCTAGCGCAATGGTGTACGGCCGTACTCACGGCGCCGAGGATCACGTCATGCCCACATCGATCGACGTTTCCAAGCTCGGCGCCAATATCGGCGCGGTGATCTCCGGTGTCCGTCTCGGCGGCCAGCTCGACCCTGCGACCGTCGAAGGGATTCGCGCCGCGCTGCTGGAGCACAAGGTGATCTTCTTCCGCGACCAGCAGCACCTCGACGACGACGGGCAGGTCGCATTCGCCCGGCTGCTCGGGGTCCCCACGATCGCCCATCCCACGGTGACCTCCAGGGGTGACACCGTGCTGCCGATCGACTCCCGCTTCGGCACCGCCAACTCGTGGCATTCCGACGTGACCTTCGTCGACCGGTTGCCCAAGGCGTCGCTGCTGCGCGCGGTGACCCTGCCCACCTATGGCGGCAGCACGGTGTGGGCCTCCACCGAGGCCGCCTACGACCAGCTGCCCACGCCGCTGCGCGCGCTCGTCGAGAACCTGTGGGCCACCCACAGCAATGTCTACGACTACGCCGCCGACCGTCCCGAACTCGACGTCGAGCTCACCGACGACGTCAAGCAGTACCGCGACGAATTCGTCTCCGACTACTACGAGACCAATCACCCGGTGGTTCGGGTGCACCCCGAGACCGGGAAACGGGTGCTGCTCCTGGGTAACTTCGTGCGCGGATTCGTCGGACTGGGCAGTGCCGAGTCGGCCACCTTGTTCGCGCTGCTGCAGAACCGCATCACCCGGCTGGAGAACACCGTGCGGTGGACGTGGGCGGACGGCGATCTGGCGGTGTGGGACAACCGCGCCACTCAGCATTACGGCGTCGCCGATTACGACGGTCAGCCGCGTTATCTGCGCCGGGTGACCCTCGCCGGTGACATCCCGGTCGACATCCACGGCCAGTACAGCCAGTCGATCGCCGGGGACGCCTCGCACTACTCCGACGTGGTGGCCGCTGATGTGGCTGCCGCCCAGCCGGTTCCGGCCGGGTGATCTTCGCGAGCTGACGCCCGTACGGTGGACGGGTGAGCAGAACGCGCGACGACGACGCCTGCCCGGGCGCGCTGCAGGTGTATCGGGCGGCGGACGGCGCGCTGGCGCGGTTGCGGGTGCCCGGCGGCATCATCACCCCCGCCCAACTGGAGGCGCTGGCCAATGCCGCCGTGAAGTACGGCAACGGCACCATCGAGCTGACGGTGCGCGGCAATCTGCAGCTGCGCGCGGTGCGCGACACCGAGGCGGTGGCCCAGGCGGCGGCTGCCGCGGGACTGCTGCCCTCACCCAGCCACGAGCGGGTGCGCAACATCCTGGCCTCCCCGCTGACCGGCCGGATCGGCGGCAAGACCGACGTGCGACCGTGGGTGGCCGACCTCGACCGCGGCATCCAGGCCGACCCACTACTGGCCGGGCTGCCCGGCCGGTTCATGTTCAGCATCGACGACGGCCGCGGTGACGTGTCGGGACAGCGCGCCGACGCGGGGGCCCATGTTCTGGACGACGGGGTCGCGTTGTTGCTGGCCGGGCAGGACACCGGGATCCGGCTCGGGGTCGACGAGGTGGTGGACGCCCTGTTGACTGTCGCCCGCCACTTCGTCGCGGTCCGCGGAAATGCTTGGCGGGTAAGCGAATTAGCTGACACATCTGCGCTGGTTGCAGGTTTCGCAGTGACCGCACCGGCCGGCACCACCTATCCCCCGACTGTCGCGCCGCCGGTGGGCTGGATGGTGCAGGACGACGACCGAGTGGCGCTGGGCGCCGCTGTGCCGCTGGGTGTGCTGCAGGCCCGGCAGGCCCAGTTCGTGGCGGCGATCGACGCCCCGGTGGTGATCACGCCGTGGCGTTCCCTGCTGGTGTGTGACCTGTCCGAACCGATCGCCGACACCTCGCTGCGGGTGCTCGCCCCGCTGGGCTTGGTGTTCGACGCAAACTCGCCGTGGCTGACGGTCAGTGCCTGCGTCGGCAGCCCGGGCTGCGAGAAGTCGGCGGCCGACGTCCGGGCCGAGGCCACCAGGGCGGTGGCCGAGCAGACTTCGCACGGGCATGTGCACTATGTGGGCTGCGAAAGAGCCTGCGGGAGTCCGCCGTCGGGCACGGTGATGCTGGCCACGGGCAAGGGCTTCCAAGCCCTGAAACGCTAGGTCGTAGGGTGGGCACGTGCTCGACTACACCCGCGACGCCGCCGAGATCTACCGGCAGTCGTTCGCGACGATCCGCGCCGAAGCCGACTTGGCGTCGTTCCCCGAGGATGTCGCGCGCGTCGTGGTCCGCCTGATCCACACCTGCGGGCAGGTGGACCTCACCGAGCACGTCGCGTTCACCGCCGGTGTCGTCGCCGCGACCCATGCCGCGCTGGCTGCCGGCGCCCCTATTCTGTGCGATTCGTCGATGGTGGCCGCCGGCATCACGGCGGCGCGACTGCCCGCGGGCAACGAGGTGGTGTCGCTGGTGGCCGACCCGCGCGCCCCGGAGCTGGCGAAGCGACGGGAGACCACACGCTCGGCCGCCGGAGTGGAACTGTGGGCCGAGCGCCTCGGCGGGGCGGTGCTGGCCATCGGCAACGCCCCCACCGCCTTGTTCCGGCTGCTGGAGTTGATCGACGACGGTGTGGCGGCGCCCGTGTCTGTGCTCGGCGGACCGGTGGGGTTCGTCGGCTCGGCGCAGTCCAAGGACGAACTGATCGCACGCCCCCGCGGCATGGAGTATTTGGTGGTGCGGGGCCGCCGCGGCGGCAGCGCGATGGCCGCCGCGGCCGTCAATGCGATTGCGAGTGAACGCGAATGAGCCCGGCCGAGTCGACGATGCCGCCCGAGGAACGAGGGCGGAGGAGGAGCGAGGCGATCCGCCCGGCCGAGTCGACGATGCCGCCCGAGGAACGAGGGCGGAGGAGGAGCGAGGCGATCCGCCCGGCCGAGTCGACGATGCCGCCCGAGGAACGAGGGCGGAGGAGGAGCGAGGCGATCCGCACCGGAACGGTCTACGGCGTGGGCCTGGGCCCCGGCGATCCGGAACTGGTCACGGTCAAGGCGGCCCGCATCATCGGTGCGGCCGACGTCGTCGCCTACCACAGTGCCCGGCACGGCCGCAGCATCGCCCGCGGCATCGCCGAGCCCTACCTGCGACCGGGCCAGCTCGAAGAGCATCTCGTCTACCCGGTGACCACCGAGACCACCGACCACCCGGGCGGCTACAGCGGCGCCATGGAGGACTTCTACCGCGAGGCCGCCGAGCGGATCGCCGCCCACCTCGACGCCGGGCGCGACGTGGCCTTGCTCGCCGAGGGCGACCCGCTGTTCTACAGCTCCTACATGCACATGCACACCCGGCTCACGGCACGGTTCAAGGCGGTGATCATCCCCGGGGTGACGTCAGTCAGCGCCGCCTCGGCAGCGATCGCCACACCGCTGGTGACCGGCGACGAAGTGCTCTCGGTGTTACCCGGCACGATGCCGGTGCGTGAGCTGGCCCGCCGGCTCGCCGACGCCGACGCCGCGGTCGTGATGAAGCTGGGGCGCACCTATCCGCAAGTGCGCGAAGCACTTTCGATGGCGGGACGCCTCGACGAGGCATTCTATGTCGAGCGGGCCAGTACGGATGCGCAGCGGGTGCTGCCCGCTGGCGACGTCGATGTGGACAGCGTGCCGTACTTCTCGATTGCCATCGTTCCCGGAGCGACATCGGACACCCGCGGGGCGCGGACGAAACCGGTGACCGGCGGGGTCGCGGTGGTGGGCCTGGGTCCCGGTGACGTCGACTGGATGACCCCGCAGAGCGTTCGTGAGTTGGACGCCGCCACCGACCTGATCGGCTACGGCCCGTACCTGGACCGGATTCCGTTGCGCGCCGGTCAGATTCGCCATCCCAGCGACAACACCGACGAACCCGCCCGCGCCCGGCTGGCCTGCGAACTCGCCGAGCAGGGCCGCGCGGTCGCGGTGATCTCCTCGGGTGATCCCGGGGTGTTCGCGATGGCCACCGCGGTGCTCGAGGAGGCCAAGCAGTGGCCTGACGTGACTGTCCGGGTCATACCGGCGATGACGGCGGCCCAGGCGGTGGCCAGCAGGGTCGGCGCCCCGCTCGGCCATGACTATGCGGTGATCTCGCTGTCCGACCGGCTCAAGCCCTGGGAGATCATCTCGGCCAGGCTGTCGGCCGCGGCGGCCGCTGACCTGGTGCTGGCGATCTACAACCCGGCATCCAAGACCCGCACCTGGCAGGTGGGCGCGATGCGCGATCTGCTGCTCGAGCATCGGGATCCGGGCACCCCGGTGGTGATCGGGCGCGACATCGCCGGTCCGCAGGAGTCGGTGAAGGTCGTGCGGCTGGCCGACCTGGATCAGGCCGATGTCGACATGCGCTGTCTGCTCATCGTCGGCTCGTCGCAGACCCAGTGGTACGGCGACACGGTGTTCACCCCGCGGCGCTACCCGGGCTGAACTCGCTGCGATCGGTTTGCGTTCCCCGCGGCGCGGGCACTTCTCCTCTGGCCGCTACGGCGCACTGGGGCGTGGGTAGCACTGCGCCTACGCGACAGGGGGAAGCCATGAACCTCACCCGCACGAAGACCGTCGAGCAGTCGATCGCCGACACCGAGGAGTCCGATCACCAGCTGCGCAAGGAACTTGGGCCGCTACAGCTGACCGTGTTCGGCGTCGGGGTCGTGATCGGGACGGGCATCTTCGTTCTCACCGGGGAGGCCGCCGGGGAGAAGGCCGGCCCGGCGATTGCGGTGTCCTTCGTATTCGCCGGCATCGCGTGCGCGCTGGCCGCGCTGTGTTACGCCGAGTTCGCCAGCACTGTGCCGGTGGCCGGCTCGGCCTACACGTTCTCCTACGCCAGTCTGGGCGAGCTCGTCGCCTGGATCATCGGCTGGGACCTGATCCTGGAGCTCGGGCTGGGGGCCAGCACGGTCGCTGTGGGGTGGTCGAGCTACTTCGCCGACGTGATGAAAGGGATCGGAATCACCATCCCGGACTTCGCCTACGGCGACGGCCACAACCTCGTCGCGGCTGCCATCGTGCTGATCCTGACCGGGGTGCTGTGTGCCGGGATCAAGATCTCCTCGCAGGTGAACTTCGTCTTCGTGGTGATCAAGGTGGCGATCGTGCTGCTGGTCATCGTGGCGGGCGCGTTCTTCATCAAGACCGCCAACTACTCGCCGTTCATCCCGCCGTCGGGATCGCCGGCCGCCGGCGGCGGGGACGTCACCCCGTCGCTGCTGCAGGATCTCGGCCTGGCCCCGGGCGCGTTCGGGATCAGCGGCATCTTCACCGGCGCCGCCCTCGTGTTCTTCGCCTACATCGGGTTCGACATCGTGGCAACCGCCGCCGAGGAGACCAAGAACCCGCAGCGCGACATGCCGATCGGCATCTTCGCCTCCCTGGGCATCTGCACCATCCTCTACGTGGCGGTCTCGCTGGTGGTCACCGGAATGGTCAAGTACACCGACATCAAGGTGGATGCGCCACTGGCGGAGGCGTTCCGGTCGGTCGGCCATCCGGGCTATGCCAACGTCATCTCGGTTGGCGCCCTGTTCGGGCTGACGACGGTCATGATGATCCTGATGCTTGGCCAGAGCCGGGTGTTCTTCGCGATGAGCCGCGACCGGCTACTTCCGGCGACGTTCGCGAAAGTCAGCCCCCGGTTCGGCACCCCGGTGCGCACCACCCTGCTGACCGGCGTGGTCGTGGCGCTGATCTCCACGTTCGTGCCGCTGACGGCGCTGGCCGAACTGGTCAACATCGGCACCCTGTTCGCGTTCGTGCTCGTCGCCATCGGAGTGATCGTGTTGCGGCGCACCCGGCCCGATCTCAAGCGTGCGTTCCGGTGTCCCTGGGTTCCCGTGGTTCCGGTGCTCGCCGTGCTCGCGGCGTTCTATCTGATGCTGAACCTTCCGGCGGCGACCTGGATCCGGTTCGGCGTCTGGATGGTGCTCGGCATCGTCGTGTACTTCATCCACGGGCGACGACACAGCAGGCTCGCCACCGACCCGAACTACTCGCGTGAGGCCGATGCCGAGGCGGCCCGAAAGCGCAAGTCCGCGAACGTGTGACGGGCTGCTAGGACAGCTGCTGCACCCAGTCGGCGGCCTCGCCGACGGTGCCGACCGTGCGTACGCCGGCCGGTAGCGGTGGCCGCTCGATCATCACTATGGCAACGCCGAGATCGTGGGCGGCGTGCAGCTTGGCGTTGGTCAGCTCTCCCCCGCTGTTCTTCGTGACGAGAGCGTCGATATTGTTGTCCTGCAACAGCGTGCGTTCGCCAGCGTAGTCGTACGGCCCCCTCGACAGCAGCACCCGATGGCGGGCCGGCAGCACCTCGGAGTCGGGCGCGGTGACGACCCGGATCAGGAACCACGCGTCGCTGTCGGCGAACGGCGCCACCCCCGACCGGCCCGTGGTCAGGAACACCCGCGAATAGCCCTGGCGGGCAACGGTATCGGCGGCCTCGACGTCCGATTTCACCGTGATGGCACCGGCTGGATCCCAGGGCGGCCGGGCCAGCACCACATGCGGCAGGTTCAGGTCGGCGCAGGCCTGCGCCGCATGCGCGGTCATCGTGGCGGCGAACGGGTGGGTGGCGTCGACAACGGCGCCGATTCCGTTGTCGCGCAGCCACTGCGCCAGTCCGTCGACACCGCCGAAGCCGCCGATGCGGACCGGTCCAACCGGCAGTGCCGGGTCGGGGACGCGGCCGGCCAGCGAGCTGACGATGTCGGTGCCCGGGTGCAGCCGGGCGGCTAGCGCCCTGGCCTCGCCCGTGCCGCCGAGGAGCAGGATCCGCATCAGTGTCTGCTGCCCCGGGTGCGCCCGGAGGAGTACAGGTAGCTGTCGGTGAAGCCCCCGGCGGCAAGCACATCGCCGACGATGATCACCGCGGTGCGGGTGATCGACGCGTCGCGCATCTGCCCGGCGATGTCGGCCAGGATGCCCCGCAGCACGACCTCCTGCGGCCAGCTCGCGAACGCGACGACAGCCACCGGCGTTTCGGGACGGTAGCCGGCGTCGAGCAGTTGCGGCACGATGGCGTCAATCCGATGGGCGGCAAGGTGGATCACCAGTGTCCCGCCGGCCTTGGCCAGCGTGCCCAGGTCCTCACCGTCGGGCATCGCGGTCGACAGCGTCGCCACCCGGGTCAGGGTGACCGTCTGCGCCACGCCGGGCACGGTCAACTCACGGCCGAGCGCCGCGGCGGCGGCGGCGAATGCCGGGACGCCGGGCACGATCTCGTAGGCGATGGCGAGCGCGTCGAGGCGACGGCACTGCTCGGCGACGGCACTGTAGATCGACGGATCCCCCGAGTGCAGCCGTGCCACGTCGTGGCCTGCGGCGTCGGCGGCGGCGAGCTCGTCGATGATCTGGTCGAGGGTCAGGGGTCCGGTGTCGACGACCCGCGCCCCCGTCGGGCACAGGGCCAGCAGATCCTCGGGCATGATCGAGCCGGCGTACAGGCAGACCGGGCAGCGCTGCAGCAGGCGCTGCCCGCGCACGGTGATCAGGTCCGCCGCACCCGGCCCTGCGCCGATGAAGTAGACGGTCACGGTTTGCGCACCACCCATTGCGTGACCGGCATCGCGGGCCGCCAGCCGGTCAAGCCGCCCACGGCCTCGCCACGATAGTGCTGAAAGCGGCGCAGCTGCCCTCCGAGGTTCGAATAGTATTGCAGAAGAACAGCTTCGGATTCCGCGGTCACCGTATTGGCGACCAGTCGACCGCCGCTGGGCAGTCGCTGCAGGCACGCATCGAGCAGCCCCGGTGTCGTGAGACCACCGCCGATGAAGATCGCCGCCGGTGTCTGGACGCCGGTGACGCCGCGGTCAGTCAGTTCCGCATCGGCGAAAGCCTCCGGTGCCGCACCCCGCACCTCGACGTTCGCCCCGAATTTTACGGAGTTGGCGCCGATCCGGTCACGCCGCTGCGCGTCACGTTCGAATGCCACTGCAGCACAGCCAGATCCGCTTCGGCACCACTCGACGGCGATGCTTCCCGAACCGGCGCCGACATCCCACAGCAGCTCGCCGGGGCGCGGTGCCAATGCCGCCAGGGTGACTGCGCGCATCGACTGTTTGGTGAGCTGCCCGTCGTGGTCGAGCGCATCGTCAGGCAGCACCGACAGCAGCCGCTCATCGGGCAGATACCGGACGGCGACCACGTTCAGATCGTCGACACGATCCGGCGGTGCGGTGACCCAGCCCTGCGCGGTGCCGTCGCGTTGGCGTTCAGCCGGACCGCCGAGCTGTTCGAGCACCGTCATCCGCGAATCGCCAAGGCCCGCGGCGGCGAGCACGGTCGCCAGTTGGGCAACCTCGGAACCATCGCGGCACAGCACGATCGCCTGCCCGCCGCGACGCACCGCGGTGCGCGGTTGGGCGGTCATCAGGCTGATCACCTCGGTGTCCTGAACCGACCAGCCCATGCGGGCGCACGCCAGCGTCACACTCGACACGTGCGGCAGCACCCTCACCCGGTCGGCCCCGCATACTCGGATCAGCGATGCGCCGACACCGTGCAGCATCGGGTCACCGCTTGCCACCACATGCACGTCGCCGTCGAAGTCACGGACCGCGTGCAGTCCGTCGAGAAACGGGGTGCCCCATTCCCTGCGTTCTGCACTGACGCTCTCGTCCAGCAGGTCGAGCTGACGCTGCGATCCGTAAACGACAGTAGCCCTGCGCAATTCGGCCGCAGACGCCGGCGTGAGACCAGCCAACCCGTCGGCACCGATACCGACCACGGTGATCATCGCGGCATCCTGCGCCACACGAACCCCGGCGTCATCCGGAACGCGAGCGCCAAGACCGCGAGCGGTGCGGGCACCCACACGCTGCGTCGGCCTTTGCGCAGCGCACGGACCGTCGCCTCGGCCACCTGGGCGGGTGTGCGCGACAGCGGCGCGGGGTCCATCCCCTCGGTCATCCGGCCGATGACGAAACCTGGCCGCACGATCAGCAGCCGCACCCCGGTGCCGTGCAGCGCGTCGGCCAACCCGTTGGCGAACGCGTCCAGCCCCGCCTTGGCCGATCCGTAGACATAGTTGGCGCGTCGCCCGCGCACCCCGGCGATGGAGGAGAACACCACCAGCGCCCCCTGGCCGGCGGCGCGCATCGCGGCGCTGAGGTGGGTCAGCAGGCCGATCTGCGCGACGTAGTCGGTATGGACGACCGCGACGGCATGGGTGGCGTCGGCTTCGGCGCGGGCCTGGTCGCCGAGGATGCCGAAGGCCAGCACGGCGGTGCCGATGGGGCCGTGCTCGGCCACCAGCTGGTCGAGCAGCGGGCCGTGGGAGGCGAGGTCGTCGGCGTCGAACTCGACGGTGTGCACCGCGGCGGCACCGGCGGCGCGGACCGCCTCCACCTCGGCGTCGAGCCGGTCGGCGCCGCGGGCGGCCAGCACCACCGTGGCACCCCGGGCAAGCCGGGTCGCGACCTCCAGGCCGATCTCGCTGCGGCCGCCGAAGATCACGACCGGCCCGGCCCCCGTGTCACTCACAGCAGTCGATTATTCACTGCGCTAGCGTGGAGGTTGATGGCGAACTCCACTACCCGGCTGACCAGCGAAGCCCTGGCTTTCCTCACCGAGCGACACCTGGCGATGCTCACGACACTGCGCGCCGACCACTCGCCGCACGTGGTGGCCGTCGGGTTCACGTTTGACCCCATCACCCACATCGCCCGCGTGATCACCAGCGACGGCTCGCAGAAGGCGATCAATGCCGAGCGGTCCGGGGTGGGTGTGCTCTCTCAGGTCGACGGTGCCCGCTGGCTGTCGCTGGAGGGCCAGGCGAGTGTCAACCGGGATGCTGCGGCGGTCCGCGAGGCCGAGCTGCGGTACGCACAGCGCTACCGGACTCCGCGGCCCAACCCGCGCCGCGTCGTGATCGAGGTCCATGTCACCAGGGTGCTCGGTTCGTCGAGCCTGCTGGATCGCTCGAAGGCCTGAGCCGGAAGGCCCGCGCTGTGGCCACGCTGGTAGCCGTCAACGTCGGACTCCCCCGCGATGTGGCGTGGAACGACCGTGTGGTGCATACCGGCGCATGGAAGTCGACCGTCGACGGGCCGCGCATGGTGCGCAGGCTCAACGTGGACGGCGATGGTCAGGGCGACCTCGGCGGCCATGGCGGTGAGCAGCGGGCGGTGCTCGTCTACCAGCTCGACTCCTACCGGTACTGGGCGGAGTTCCTCCACCGCGCGGACCTGCGCCACGGGCATTTCGGCGAGAACTTCACCGTCGATGGGCTTTCCGACGACGAGGTGTGCATCGGTGACCGCTACCGCATCGGAGATGCCGTCTTCGAGGTCAGCCAGCCACGGGTGACGTGCTATCGGGTCGGGCTACGACTGGACGAGCCGCGGATGGCGGCGCTGCTGGTGGCACACCGGCGGCCCGGCTTCTACCTGCGGGTGATCACCGAAGGCCAGGTGCAAGCCGGCCAGGAGATCGTAAAAGTCGCCAGCGGGCCCGAACTCGTCAGTGTGGCCGAGATCGACGCGCTCCTGTACCTGCCCGGCCATCCGCGCGCGGGACTGCAACGGGCGCTGAGGATTCCGGCGCTGAGCCCGGGATGGCAGGCGTCGCTGCGGGCGCTGGCTGACGCCGACGCCGACGTGGCGGGAAACGCCGGACTCACCGGGGCGGCGGCACCGCCGCCGGCGTGGGCGGGCTTTCGTCCGCTGACCGTCACCGACGCGCACCAGGAGAGCCGGCAAGTCCGATCGCTGACGCTTGCCGCCTCCGACGGGACACCGCTGCCCGACTGGTTGGCGGGCCAGTCGATCACCGTCAGGCTTCAGCCCGGGGACGGCGCGCCAGCACTGGTCCGCACCTACTCGCTGTCCAATCGGCCAGGCTCGGGCACCTACCGCATCAGCGTCAAACGTGAACGATACGGCGCAGCAAGCACTTTCATCGCTTCCGGTGTGCACGTCGGTGACACCATCGAGGTGGCCGCACCGCGGGGCACGTTCGTGCTGTCCGACAGCGACGCGCCGGTGGTCCTGGTGAGTGCGGGCGCGGGCGTCACACCCGTGCTGTCGATGCTGCACGAGCTGGCGGCGAGGCAGCCGCAGCGGCAGGTGTGGTGGCTGCACGGTGCCCGCGACGGTGCCGAACACCCGTTCGCCGCCGAAAGCCGCGCGCTTCTGGACGGATTGACGAGCGCACGCCGCCACATCGCCTACAGCAGGCCGGGCGACTCAGACCGTCAGGGCGGCGACTACGACGCGGCCGGGCGGCTCTCGGCGGCGATGCTGCGCGAGCTGGATCTGCCCGTCGACGCCGAGGCGTACGTGTGCGGCCCCGCGTCGTTCATGACGGAGGTGAGCCTCGCCCTGGCCGAGTGCGGCTTGGACGCCGCCCGGGTTCATTCCGAAACCTTCGGCGCCGGTGCGGCTTTGACACCCGGCGTGGCGTCGTCTGCCGCGACCGCACCCCATCCACCCGCCGGTGAAGCCGGCACCGGACCGCAGGTGTCGTTCGCCCGCAGCGCGGTGTCCGCGCCATGGGGCCCCGCGTACCCGGCGCTGCTGGAGTTCGCCGAAGCCTGCGACGTCCCGACGCGCTGGTCGTGTCGCACCGGGGTGTGCCACACCTGTGAGACGCCGCTGCTTGCCGGCGCGGTCCGCTACGACCCGGAGCCGCTCGAGCCGCCTGCGGCGGGAGGCGTGCTGATCTGCTGCGCGCAGCCGACCGAGGACGTGGTCGTCGACCTCTAGCCCGGTACCACGATCAAGTCGTGCGGGCGGCTGTTGACCGCCAGCGCGCCGTCCTCGGTGACGATGACGATGTCCTCGATGCGCGCCCCCCACTGGCCCGGGAAGTAGATCCCCGGCTCCACCGAGAACGCCATCCCCGCGGCCAGCGGCAGGTCGTTGCCCGCCACAATGTAGGGCTCCTCGTGTACCGATAGCCCGATCCCGTGGCCGGTGCGGTGCACGAAGTACTCGGCCAGCCCGGCCTGCGCCAGCACGTCGCGGGCTGCGGCGTCGACATCCTGCGCGGTGACACCCGGCCGGACCGCCGCCACACCGGCGGCCTGCGCCTGCTGCAGCAGCGCGTACTGCTCGGCGATCTGCGCGCTCGGCTCGCCGAGGCTGTAGGTGCGGGTGCAGTCGGAGTTGTACCCCGGCTCGACCGGGCCGCCGATGTCGACGACGACGATGTCGCCGTCCTGCAACACCCGGTCGGAGCATTCGTGGTGCGGGTCGGCGCCGTTGGGCCCGGAGCCGACGATGATGAACGCCACCTCTGAATGCCCTTCGGCGACAATCGCTTCGGCGATATCGGCGGCGACGTCAGCTTCGGTGCGGCCCGGTTTGAGGAACTCCGACACCCGGGCGTGCACGCGGTCGATCGCCGCACCTGCGGTGCGCAGCGCGTCGATCTCGGCCGGGTCCTTGTGCATCCGCAGCTCCCGCAGCACGTCGGTGGCCAGCACCGGCACCGCCCCGAGGCGCTCCGCCAGCGGCAGCAGGTGCAGCGCGGGCATCGAGTCGGTGACCGCCGCCCGCGCGTGCCCGCCGAGGGCGTCGGCCACCAGGACGTACGGGTTGTCGCCGTCCACCCAGTCCTGCACCGCCAGGCCGAGGTCGCCGGCCGCGGACTCCTTCAGCGACGCCAACTCCAGCCGCGGTAACACCACGATCGGCGCTCCCGCGGCGGGAATCACCAGCGCCGTCAGCCGCTCGAACGTCTGCGCCCGCGACCCCAGCAGGTAGCGCAGGTCGTATCCGGGCGTGACGACCAGACCGGCGAGCCCGGCCCGGGATGCCGCAGCTGCGGCCGCACTGAGCCGGCGGGCATACACGTCGGACGGGAAACGGCTGGCGCTCATGACTGCAAGATTAGCCGCGGGCATACGATCACAGCGTGCCGCACGACTCGTCTGCCCCGGTCCTGCTGCTCGACGGCGCCAGCATGTGGTTCCGCTCGTTCTTCGGGGTGCCGTCATCGATCACCGCGCCGGACGGCAGACCGGTCAATGCGGTGCGCGGCTTCATCGACAGCGTGGCGACGCTGGTCACCCAGCAACGACCGAGCCGGCTGGTGGTCTGTCTAGACCTGGACTGGCGCCCCCAGTTCCGGGTCGACGCGATCCCGTCGTACAAGGCGCACCGCGTGGCGCAGGAGAGCCCCGACGACGAGCCTGACGTGGAAGAGGTTCCCGACGAGCTGAGCCCGCAGGTCGACATGATCATGGCGTTGCTCGACGCGTTCGGGATCGCCGCTGCCGGGGCCCCGGGCTTCGAGGCCGACGACGTGCTGGGCACCCTGGCCGCCGCCGAACGCCAGCACCGCGCCGTCGTCGTCAGCGGCGACCGCGACCTGCTTCAGCTGGTCGCCGACGACCCGGTCGAGATCCGGGTGCTGTATCTGGGCCGGGGGCTGTCCAACGCGGTGATGTTCGGGCCGGCCGAGGTCGCCGAGAAGTACGGCGTGCCCGCACATCGGGCCGGGCCCGCGTACGCCGAACTCGCGCTGCTGCGCGGCGACCCGTCCGACGGCCTGCCCGGGGTGCCCGGTGTCGGCGAGAAGACCGCCGCCACCCTGCTGTCCCAGTACGGCTCACTCGAGGGCATCCTGGCGGCCGCACACGACCCGAAGTCCAAGCTCTCCAAGGCATTTCGGGCCAAGATCCTGGCCGCCACCGACTACATCGAGGCGGCCGGCCCGGTGGTGGCGGTGGCCCGCGACGCCCCGGTGGAGTTCTCCACCGCCGACGACACGCTGCCGCTCTCGGCTGCCGACCCGGCTCGGGTGGCGGAGCTGGCGGAGGCCTACGGGGTGAGCTCATCGATCGCACGACTGCAGAAAGCCCTGGACTCGCTGCCCGGATGACGGCGCGTCGGAATCACGTCGATGAAAACCATGGCCGCAGATGGCAGGCGGTACTGCGGATATGGGCGGCCCGGCCGCGCCCGCTGATTGCCTAGTGTCCGTGTTATGTCGATCAAGCTGCACTGGTTTCTGCCCACCTACGGCGACAGCCGACTGATCGTCGGGGGTGGCCACGGCACGCCGGCCGGAGCAGCCCACAGTGACCGGGACGCCTCGATCGACTACCTCGCCTCGATCGTGCGCGGGGCGGAGACGTTCGGTTTCACCGGCGCTCTCATTCCGACCGGGGCCTGGTGCGAGGACGCGTTCATCACCGCCGCCCTGCTCGCCCGGGAGACCACGTCGCTGGCATTCCTGGTGGCATTCCGGCCCGGCCTGGTCAGTCCCACGCTGTCAGCCCAGATGGCCGCCACGTTCGCCCGGCACGCCCCGGGTCGCATCCTGCTCAACGTGGTCGTCGGCGGAGAAGCACACGAGCAGCGGGCCTTCGGCGACCATCTCGACAAGGACGCCCGGTACGCGCGTGCCGACGAATTCCTCGACATCGTCAACCGGCTCTGGCGCGGCGAGACGGTCACCACGCAGGGCGACTACGTCAGTGTCGAGGAAGCCAGCCTCGCCACCCTGCCGAACCCCGTTCCGCCGCTGTACTTCGGCGGCAGTTCGGCCGCGGCGGGCCCGATCGCTGCGCGCCATGCCGACGTCTACCTGACCTGGGGTGAACCACCGGCCGCCGTGGCCGAGAAGGTGGAGTGGATCCGCAAGCTCGCCGCCGACGAGGGCCGCACCGTCCGTTTCGGGATCCGGCTGCACACCATCTCGCGTGACGAGGCGAGTGAAGCCTGGTCGCAGGCCGACAAGCTGGTGGCGGCCCTCGACGAGGAAACCGTGCGGTCAGCGCAGGCCGGGTTGCGGCGCAGTCAGTCCGAGGGCCAGCGCCGGATGCTCGCGCTGCACGAGGCCAACCGCTCCGACGGGTCCTGGCATGACGCCCGCAGTCTGGAGATCGCGCCGAACCTGTGGGCCGGCGTCGGGCTGGTCCGCGGCGGAGCCGGAACCGCATTGGTGGGCAGCCACACCGACGTGGCCGACCGGATCGCCGAGTACGCCGAGATCGGGATCGACGAGTTCATCTTCTCGGGCTACCCGCATCTGGAGGAGCTGTTCTGGTTCGGCGAAGGCGTGGTCCCTATCCTGCGCGAGCGCGGCCTGTTCGACGGGCCTGCCACCCAGGCCGCACCGGCGTCGATCCCCTTCGTGGGCGCCGCCCGTTGATCCCGCGCTACCGGGCTTCCAGACGGGCCCGCACCGCGGCCAGGCGCTGCCGAAGTTCGGCCTCGTCGATGAGCCCGCGGGCCATCAGGGAGTGCGCCAGCGACACCAACTGGCTCTCCGGATACGGCAGGTCGGCGTAGCGGGTGGCCGACAGCTCGTCTTCCTCGTCGCGGCGCTGCTTGAAGTCGAGATCAGTTGTGTTGCAAGACTTGTCGAGCACGTCACACAGGCCGTCGAGGCTGGTCTTCCAGGGCGGCAGCGGGTTCTCCACGCCGTACTTGGCGGCCATCACCGGCCAGGTCTGCCTGCGCTGCACGATCTCGTCGAGGACGACGAAGTCTTCGTCGCTCATGACTCGACGACCGGACGCACGGCCGGGCGCGCGGTCGTGTACACGTTGGAGGTGACGCCCGGCTTGGGCAGCGCCACCCCGATCAGGCAGTCGCGGGTGAGGATCTCGGCCAGCTGATCCTCGGTCCAGCCGTCGGTGCCTTCCGGGCGCACCGGCATCACCATGAAGCGGTGCTTCTGGTTGGAGTCCTCCACCCGCACCTCGACGCCGTCGGGCAGCTGTAACCCGAACTCGGACAACACCTGTCGCGGCCAGCGCACCAGACGACGCCGGTAGTTCGGGGTGCGGTACCACTCCGGGGAGTTGCCGAGGATCGGCCGCGGGTAGCACGAACACAACGCGCAGACGATCACGTTATGCAACATGGGTGTGTCCTCGAGAACCTTGAACGCCACGAAGTCACTCGGCGTGCCGAACCCGGTCGGGTCCAGCCAGTCCACCCCGACCTCCTTGGCCGCAGCGACCGCGTCGGTCAGCGCGAGCTTCTTGAACTCTGGGTCCAGCCAGGCCTTGGCCACCAGCCGGGCAGCCGGGGTGGGCCCGATCTGCTCGGCGTACTCGGTGAAGACGCGATGCTCGGCGGCGGTGAAAAGTCCCTTCTCGACGCACAATTCGCGCAGCGCGATCTCCAGGACCTCGAAGTCGGTGATCTCGTCGACCATGGGTTTGACGGTCCGGTCGTGGTCGTGGTCGTGGTCGTGGTCGTGCCCGTGATCAGACATCAGAGTGGTGAACTCCTTCTCAAAGGGCTTGCAGCCAGCGTTCGGGGATTTCGGTCTGCAGGGTGTCGGTGTCGGGCCCGGTGTAGGTGTCCCACAGGTCGGCCTGCCGGAACCGCACGATGTAGAACCATTCCGGGGCGGCGTCCTCACGGTCCCACGCCTCGTCCTCGGGTGCGGGGCTCTCGTAGGTGACCTCGGCGATCACACCGCGGGCGCCGCGGCAGTACTCCGGGGTGCGGGTGTAGAACATGGCGGGCAGGTCGCGCACCACGACGTCGTCGCCGACCTTGAACTTTGCCGGACCGGCCTTGCCGGCATAGATCTGCGGATCACCGATACCGACCGCCGCGCGATGATGCTTGTTGCGCTTGACTTTCGAGCCGTCGCCTTCGAACTTCGGCTCGGCGTCGGGCAGCCGGCCGGCCAGCCCGCCGGCGTAGCGGGCCTGCACCTCGACCAGCCGATCGGTGAGCTCACCCCAGCTGATGTAGCCCTTCTCGATGAGCAGCCGGCCCACGGACCACAGCCAGCGGCTGTAATACGGCAGACCGAGATAGATGGGACGGCCGACGTCGACATTGCCGATCCGGCGGCGCTCCTCGGAGACCCAGATCCCCCGCCAGCCGAGAACCTCGCAGAGCACATAGGTCATCAATTCCCATTGCTCTTCTTCTTTGTTCTCGTACGGCAGCGGCACCTGCAGCTCGCCGCCGACATCGTGCACCGTCTTCTGGTAGGCCCAGTAGTGGGCGCTGTCCACCTCGTCGGGCATCGGCCACTCGGACACTTCCGGGAAGGTCGCCTTGAGCCGGGAAATCAGCGCCAACTGTTCCGCACGCTCCGCCGCACTGCTCATGCACTAGGACGCTAGCACCGCACAGCAACACCGACGTGAAATTGAGACAGCCCGATGTGGCGATGGCGCACAGCGCAATTCGGCGGCAGAAGCGTCAATTCACCGGGTGTTCACCCGCCGCCGGGCGGCTACTCCCGCCGATGACGCCGCCGAGCGGCACTCCCGCCGATGACGCCGCCGAGCGGCTATTTGGGCCGACCGACCTCGTACGTGCCCTTGTCGTCCTGGAACGTCACCGTCACCTGACGCTTGGTGCCGTCGATGCTGACCTCACAGGTGAAGGTGTCACCCTTCTTGACCGTCGGGTTCTGGCCGTTGTTGCACTTGACGTCCTTGACGTTCTTGGCACCGTAGCCGTTGGTCTCGTCGGTCAGGATCTGCTGAACACCCTGCTGCGCCTTGTTGATGTCGAGTTTGGTGGTGACGAAGAAGCCGGGCTTCCAGAAACCGAGCACCAGCACGACGGCCAGGATGATCGCCGCGAGCACACCGATCACGATGCCGATCGCCGCCGTCGACTTCTTGGCGGCCTCCTCGGACCCGGGCTGCGGGTACTGAGGGTACTGACCCGGCTGACCCGGCTGACCCGGCTGACCCGGCTGGCCGGGTTGTCCCGGCTGACCCGGGTACTGACCGTACTGCTGCGGCTGGCCGTACTGCTGGGGCTGGCCGTACTGCTGCGGCTGCCCGTACTGGGGCTGACCGTACGGGGGCTGCGCGTACTGACCCGGCTGGCCGTAAGCGGCCGGGTTGTACTCGGTCGGCTGCTGATAGGGCTGCTGCGGGTAACCGGGCTGGGCCTGACCGTACGGCGGGTACTGCTGTTGCTGGTTGTACGCCGGGGGCTGCCAGGCCGGGGTCTCACCGGTGGGCTGCCAGGCCGGGGTTTCGGTCGCCTGCGGGTCCGGGGTTGCCGGAGGCTGCCAGGACGGCGCCGTCGACTGCGGCTGCTCCGAGCTGGGGGCAGGCTGATCCTCACCCTGGGCGGGCTGCTGAGCCTGCCAGGGGTTGGGGTCAGATCCCTGCGGTCCGCTCATCGTCTCTCCTTGGTCTGGTAGCGATTCGCCGCTCCCACCGTAGCGTTTGCATCACCCTACCCGCTATCAACAGCAACGACGCCGCGCCGGACATCGTCGATGGCGCGTTTCGCGGCGCTCCGCAGCGCCGGGTCGGGTCCGGAGTTGCGCACCTGGTCGAGCAGGTCGAGTACCTGGCGGCACCAGCGGACGAAGTCACCCGCCGACATCGGTGTGCCGGTACCGGTGAGATCGGAGGCATCCAGGGCCGCGGCCAGGTTCCCGGTGGTCGCCCAGCGGTAGACGGCGGCGACGAACCCTTCGTCGGGCTCGCGCGTCGGCGCGATCCGGTGCCGGTTCTCGTCGGCGCGCAACTGACCGGACAGCCTGCGGGTCTCGACGAGCGCGCGCCGCACACCCGGGGTCGGCATGTCGACCGCCTGCGTCGGGCCGTCGCCGCCACGGGACTCGTAGACCACGGCCGAGAGCACCGCGGCCAGTTCGGCCGGCTGCAGCGTCTTCCACACCCCGGTGCGCAGGCACTCGGCGACCAGCAGGTCGCTTTCGCTGTAGATCCGGGCCAGCAGCCGGCCGTCGGCGGTCACCTTCGGCACGCCCTCCTGCCCCACGGTGCCCATCCCCGGGTCGCTTCGCTCCCGCCCCAAGGTGGTGATGAAGCCCCGCTCGGTCAGCAGCCCGACGATTCGGTCGAACGTGCGGGCCAGCGAGTTGGTCGCCGCGCTGACCTTCTTGCGGATCTGTTCGTTGTCACGTTCCACCCGCAGGTATCGCTCACCGATCCGGACCTTGGCCTCCCGGTCGGCGATCCGATGGGCGGGGTGTGCGCGCATCTGCTCACGCAGCGCGATCAGTTCGGGATCGATGTCGGCCTCGTCGTCAGCACCGGCCCGCCGCTTGCGCCCGGCCGGGATGACCAGACCGGCCGCCGCGGACCGCAACGCCGAGGCCAGGTCCCGGCGCACCCTGGGCTGGCGGTGCTCGACGCGCTTGGGCAACGACATCGACCCGATCGGCGCGGCGGCAGCCGGGTAGTCGGCCGAGGAAATCCTTCCGGCCCAACGATCTTCGGTGAGCACCAGCGGCCGGGGATCGTCGGCGTCGTTGGCCGCCTCCAGCACCACCGCCAGCCCGCCGCGCCTGCCCTGGGTGATGTTGATGATGTCGCCGCGGCGCAAACCGGCCAGCGCGCCGTTGGCGGCCTGCCGGCGCTGAAGCCGCGACGACCGCGATTGGGAGCGCTCCCGCTCGCTGATCTTGGCCCGCAGCCGCACATAGTCGAGAACCGCAGGCTCGGGCACCGGCTTGGCGCGACGGTCCCAGTCGAGTTCGGCGGCGATCTCGTCGAGCATCTTCTCGCCCCGCTCTGATCCGCGCACCAGCCCGACCACCGAGCGGTCCGCCTGGAACTGGGCGAACGACCGCTCCAGCAGTTGGCGGGCCTGCTCGGGTCCCATCTGGTTCACCAGGTTGATCGTCATGTTGTACGACGGGGCGAACGAGCTCTTCAGCGGGAACGTACGGGTGGAGGCCAGTCCGGCGACCTCGGCCGGTTCGACGTCCGGCGTCCAGATGACGACGGCGTGCCCCTCGACGTCGATGCCGCGGCGCCCGGCGCGTCCGGTCAGCTGGGTGTACTCCCCCGGCGTCAGCGGCATGTGCTGCTCGCCGTTGAACTTCACCAGCTTCTCCAGCACCACCGTGCGGGCCGGCATGTTGATGCCCAGCGCCAGTGTCTCGGTGGCGAATACGGCCTTGACCAGACCGGCGGTGAACAACTCTTCCACGGTGTGCCGGAAGATCGGCAGCATGCCCGCGTGGTGGGCGGCCAACCCCCGCAGCAGACCTTCGCGCCACTCGTAGTAGTCCAGCACCGCCAGGTCGGCATCAGCCAGATCGGCGCAGCGCCGGTCGATCACCTCGGCGATGCGCGCCCGGTCGGCGTCGTCGGTCAGCCGTAGCGGGCTACGCAGGCACTGCTTGACCGCGGCGTCGCAGCCCGCGCGGGAGAAGATGAACGTGATCGCCGGAAGCAGCGCCTCCCGGTCGAGAGCGGCGATGACGTCGGGACGTGACGGGGGCCGGATCAGACCCGGCCCACCTCCGGGGCGGCCGAGGCCGCGGCGGCGAGGTTGCCAGTCGGTGAGCCGCTCGGCCTCGCGGCGGTGCGCGATGTGGCGGATCAGCTCGGGGTCGACGAGGTGCTGTTTGCCTGCGGGCGCGTTGCCTGCCGAGTAGTCGAACAGGTCGAACAGGCGCTTGCCGACCAGGACGTGCTGCCACAGTGGCACCGGCCGGTGTTCGTCGACCACCACGGTGGTGTCGCCGCGCACGGTTTGGATCCAGCCGCCGAACTCCTCGGCGTTGCTCACCGTCGCCGACAGGCTCACCAGGCGCACGTCTTCGGGCAGATGCAGGATGACCTCCTCCCATACCGCTCCGCGCATCCGGTCGGCCAGGAAATGCACCTCGTCCATCACGACATGCGAAAGTCCTTGCAACGCATCCGATCCCGCGTACAGCATGTTGCGGAGCACTTCGGTGGTCATCACCACCACGGGCGCGTCCCCGTTGACCGACTGGTCGCCGGTGAGCAGCCCGATGTTCTGCGCGCCGTAACGGCGAACCAGGTCGTTGTGCTTCTGGTTGCTCAGCGCCTTGATCGGGGTGGTGTAGAAGCACTTTCGCCCGGCGGCCAGGGCCAGGTGGACCGCGAACTCGCCGACGACGGTCTTTCCCGCACCGGTCGGCGCGCAGACCAGGACACCGTGTCCGCGCTCCAGGGCCTCACACGCCTGAAGCTGGAACGGGTCGAGCTGGAAGGTCAGCAGCGCCGCGAACTGTGCGAGGCCTGCCCCCGGTTGGCCGGCCTCAGGTGATGTCGTCATGCCGTGCCGCGTACTGGGCGGGCGAGGCCACCGGTTCGGGCGGCTCGATGGGCGCGGCCTGATCGTCGGGGATGGCGCTCTGTTGCGCTTCGCGCTTGGCCTTACGCCGGTCATGCAGGCGGGTGATCTGGATCGCGAACTCCATCAGCAGGGTCAGCGCGAGTCCCAGCGCCAGCATCGAGAACGGGTCGGAGCCCGGTGTGGCGAATGCGGCGAAGACGAACACTCCGAAGATCAGCCCACGGCGCCAGGTCTTGAGCTTCTCGTAGTGCAGCACGCCGACCACGTTCAACATGATGATCAGCAGCGGGAACTCGAAGCTGACCCCGAACACCAGCAGCAGGTTGATCAGGAAACCGAAGTACTTGTCACCGGAGAGGGCGGTCACCTGAACGTCGTTGCCGACGGTCAGCAGGAAGTGCAGGGCCTTGGACAGCACGATGTAGGCCAGCACCGCGCCGGCGATGAACAGCGTCGCCGCGACCGTCACAAACGCCATGGCGAAGCGGCGCTCGTTCTTGTACAGCCCGGGCGTGATGAACGACCACAGTTGGTACAGCCAGACCGGGCAGGCCAGCACGATGCCTGCTGTCATACCGACTTTGAGCCGCAACATGAACTGGTCGAACGGTGCGGTGGCCAGCAGCCGGCAACCGCCGTCAGCGCTGATATCCGCACGCGCCGACGGCGGCAGTGAGCAGTACGGGGCGCGCAGCCACTCCCCGAGGCTTTCGACGCCGAAGAAGCCGTGGCTGTACCAGAGGAAACCGAACACCGTGGTCACGGCGACGGCGCCCATCGAGATCAGCAGGCGGGTCCGCAACTCGCGGATGTGCTCGACGAGAGACATCGTCCCGTCGGGATTGGTACGGCGTTTGCGCCGCGACAGAAACTTAGGAGTGCGCACGGCAGCGTCTGACTACGGGCGCGTGGGCGCCGGTTCGTGGTCGGTTCAGGCCGGTCGGGCGTCGGTCGGGTTCTGGGCCGGCGGTGGGGTCACCGGAGCCTCGACACGTTCGGACTGGACCTGCGTCGCGGGCTGAACAGGGGTGACCGGGGTCTCCGCCTTGTTGTCGTTCTGCAGTTCCTTGACTTCGGACTTGAAGATTCGCATCGACTTGCCGAGCGAACGCGCAGCATCAGGCAACCGCTTCGACCCGAAAAGCAACACGACCACGGCGATAAGGATCAGCCAGTGCCACGGTTGTAGAGCACCCAATTTGGTCACCTCCAGATGTCGGTTCGATGCTACCCCACGGGTGCTGTGACGAGCCTGGACGCGGAATCAGCCGGCCAGCTCGGCGTAGGCCGCCAGCGCCGCGTTTGCCGCCTGCGCCACCCGGTTGACCAGTGACTCCGGTCCCAGAACCCGCACGTCAGGACCGAATCCGAGCAGCAGCCGGGTCATCCATTCATCGGAGGCATACGTCATCGCCGCCTCGCACGAGCCATCGGGCAGCTGCTTGCCGACCCGCATCGGGTAGTACTCGAGCATCCACGACGCCGTCGGCGCCACCAGCAGCCTGGCCGCGGGCAGAGCCGGATCCGCGTCGAACAGCGAGGTGTCCGGCGGCGACTGCACGGCGGGTTCCGGTGGCGCGGCAGGTTCGTCGAGCACGCTGGCGTTCACGATTCGGTCGAAGCGGAACAACCGCACGCCCTCGGCTTCCCGCGACCACGCCTCCAGATAGGAGTGGTCGGCGACGAGGACCACCCGGATCGGGTCGACGATCCTGGTGGACAACATGTCCCGGGACGCCGAGTAGTACTCGATGCTCAGCGCACGGCCACCGCGGACCGCGGCCCGGACCGCCGCGGCGGCGTCGCTCTCGATCGGTGCCTGCTCCTCGACGGCGGCCGCCGCGTGGGTCTGGTCGTGAGCGATGGTGCCGGCCGCCGACTCGATCTTGGCGATCGCGCTGCGGGCCGCCTCGGGGTCGACGACACCGGGGATGTCGACGAGCGCCCGCAGTGCGACGAGAAGCCCGGTGGCTTCCGGCGAGGTGAGCCGCAGCGGGGCGTCCACACCCGCGGTGAACGTGACATTGATGGTGTCACCGGAGAATTCGAAATCGATGAGGTCGCCGGGACCGTAGCCCGGCAGGCCGCACATCCACAACTGGTCGAGGTCCTGCTGGAGTTGCTTGCGGGTCACGCCGAGGTCTGCGGCGGCCTCGTCATAGGTGATCTGCGGGTTGGCCTTGAGGTAGGGAACCATGTTGAGCAGCCGGACCAGCCGGGTCGAGACGGGCGTCATCGGCGGCCCGCCTGTGCGGTCAGCCGGGCCACGACATCCTCACGCAACGCGGCCGGCTCGAGAACCAGCGCGTCCGCGCCGTACCCGGCGATCTCGCGGGCCAGCCGGTCGCGGGTGCCCAGGTCGAGGTCGATGACCTCACCGGCGCGGCCACCGATCGTCCGCGGGCCGATCGACGTGCCGGCGCGGCGCAGGGCCGTGGCCCGCCCGTCGGCCACCCATAACGTGGCACGCACGCCGGTGGGTGCCTCGCCGATCGCCTTCTCGACGATGGCCCGCAGGTCCACGCCGGGCGGCCGGGTCACCGAGCCGGCGGGCCCGACGGTTTCGACGTCCGCGCCGATACGGGACAACCGGAACGTTCGGGTGGCGTCGCGGTCACGGTCGTGCCCGACCAGATACCAGCGGCCCCGGGCAGTGACCACACCCCACGGCTCGACGGTGCGCACCGTGTACGGCTCAGTCGGAAGCGGCCGATGCCGGAACCGCACCGGCTGGCCGGAATTGATGGCGGACAACAGGATTCCCAGTACGTCCTCCGAGCCACGCAGGCCCGGCGGGCCGGCCGCGGTGGTGATCGCGACCGCCGCGTCGGCGTCCACCTCGACGCCGGCGGCCCGCAGCTTCAGCAGTGCGCCCTGGGTCGCGGTGATCAGTTCGGGTGACTCCCACAGCTGGGCCGCGACCGCGACGGCGGCCGCCTCCTGCGCGGTGAGTTCGATGTCGGGCAGTGCGTAGGCGTTGCGGTTGATCCGATATCCCTCGGCGGGGTCGAACGCCGACACCCGTCCGGTCTCCAGTGGGATGCCGAGGTCGCGCAGTTCGTTCTTGTCCCGCTCGAACATTCGGGAGAACGCCTCGTCGCTGGGACTGTCGGCGTAGCCGGCCACACTCTCGCGGATGCGCTCGGCGGTGATGTAACCGTGGGTGGACAACAGGGCGATGACGAGGTTCATCAACCGCTCGACCTTGGATGTCGCCACTCGCCCAACCTTAGCGGGAAACGGCCCGTCGTCCCTGCGGCGCGCGCGAGGGCTACATGCTGGCGATGAGCCGCTTGACCCGCTCGTCGACCGACCGGAACGGGTCCTTGCACAACACGGTGCGCTGCGCCTGATCGTTGAGCTTGAGGTGCACCCAGTCGACGGTGAAGTCGCGGCCGGCTTCCTGCGCAGCGCTGATGAACTCGCCGCGCAGTTTGGCCCGGGTGGTCTGCGGCGGGGTGTCGACGGCGGCCTCGATCTCCTCGTCGGTGGTGATCCTGGTGGCCAGGCCCTTGCGCTGCAGCAGGTCGAACACGCCGCGGCCCCGCTTGATGTCGTGGTATGCCAGGTCGAGCTGACTGATCTTGGGGTCGGACAGCTCCATGTTGTAGCGGTCCTGGTAGCGCTGGAAGAGCTTGCGCTTGATCACCCAGTCGATCTCGGTGTCGACCTTGGCGAAGTCCTGGCTCTCGACGGCGTCGAGCTGGCGCCCCCACAGGTCGACCACCTGGTCGATCTGGGTGTTGGGCTCCCGGGTCTGCAGGTACTCCACCGCGCGGGTGAAGTACTCCCGCTGGATGTCCAGCGCGCTGGCCTGCCGGCCACCGGCCAGGCGGACGGGTCTGCGGCCGGTCAGGTCGTGGCTGACCTCCCGGATGGCCCGGATCGGGTTGTCGAGCGAGAAGTCGCGGAAGGCGACACCGGCTTCGATCATCTCGAGCACCAGCGAAGCGGTGCCCACCTTGAGCATCGTGGTGGCTTCGCACATGTTGGAGTCGCCGACGATCACGTGCAGCCTGCGGTACTTCTCGGCATCCGCGTGCGGCTCGTCGCGGGTATTGATAATTGGGCGCGATCGGGTCGTTGCCGAGGACACGCCTTCCCAGATGTGTTCGGCGCGCTGCGACAGACAGAACGTCGCCGCCTTGGGGGTCTGCAACACCTTGCCGGCGCCGCAGATCAGCTGTCGGGTGACCAGGAACGGCAGCAGGACATCGGAGATCCGAGAGAATTCGCCGGCGCGAACTATCAGATAGTTCTCGTGGCAGCCATACGAGTTACCGGCCGAGTCGGTGTTGTTCTTGAACAGGTAGATGTCCCCGCCGATGCCCTCGTCGGCCAGCCGCTGCTCGGCATCGATGAGCAGATCCTCGAGGACCCGCTCGCCCGCGCGGTCGTGGGTGACCAGTTGCACCAGGTTGTCGCATTCGGCGGTGGCGTACTCCGGGTGACTTCCGACATCCAGATACAACCGCGCGCCGTTGCGCAGAAACACGTTCGAGCTGCGGCCCCACGACACCACCCGGCGAAACAGATACCGGGCGACCTCGTCAGGACTGAGCCGGCGATGGCCGTGGAACGTGCAGGTGACACCGAATTCGGTTTCGATGCCCATGATCCTTCGCTGCACACCATCGAGACTACTGGTTGTCTTGCGGTAGCGGTGGGCAAGCCCGCAGCGAAAGCTCCTCGGGTCGCTGCGGATTGCCCTGTTAGTGGTTGTCGACCTCCGCCGGCGGTGCGTGTGACCATGAGCCATGCCCGAGCCCGTCGGTCTCGACACCACCGCACTGCGGGCCCTGACCGACCGTGCCGCCCGCGCCGCCGACGACCTCGCCGCGGTATCCGTACCGGCCGTGGCAGCCCTGCCCGGTTCGGCGCTGGACGCCGTCGATGCGCCCCGGCGCGCCACCGCTGACGTGCGGCGACAGGCCGCCGCGGTGGCTCAGTGGGTGACCGCGGCCCGGCGCTGCATCGACGAGCTGTCCGATGCCGAGCGGGCCCATGCAGACGGCCTGCGGCTGCGGTGAACGGGCCGACCGTCTCCCAGGCGCTGGGCTGGCAGCCCGCCGCGCTCGGTGAGCTCGCCCGGGAGTGGGACGCCACCGCGGGCCGGCTGCAAACCCACGCCGACACCGTCGATCAGGCAGCGCAGACCACCTCGTGGTCCGGCACCGGAGCCGACGCCGCCCGCACGGGTATCGCCCCGGCCGCCGCAGGGCTGCGCGAGCTGTGCCGGGCGCTGGTTCTGGCCGCCGCCGAAGCCCGCGACGCCGAGCGGGCGTTGACCGCGGCGCGCGACCAGGTCATGGCCGTCCTCGCCGAGGCGAAGGCCGACGGCTGCCGGGTCAGTGACGACGGATCCGTCGCGGCGCCGGCCAGCCCGCCGGAGCTGCTGGTGGCCTGCAGCGGAGGGTCGCCGGCGGCGGCGATGACGATGCTGAGTGTGCGAGCCGCCGACCTGACGCGGCGGCTGCAGGAGAGCCTGTCCCGGCTGGGAGCGGCCGACGCCGAGGCCGCCCGGGCGCTCGACGCGGCGTTCGACGTCGAGTCGGCACCGGCGGCTGTGCGTCCGGCGGGTGCCGCAGGCACCGGGGTGAGCGACTGGCCCGCGATGAGCCAGGACCGCATCGCCGGCCAGATCGCCGCGCTGTCGCCCGCCGAGCGTGAGCGGCTCGTCGAGCAGGCGCCCCATGAGGTCGGCAACACCGACGGCATCCCCTGGGAGATGCGTGTGGCGGCCAACCGCCTCAACATCGCCACCGCGATCCTCGATGAGCGCCGAACCCTGGACCGGCCCGTCGAGGACAAGCTGCGCTCCGCACTCTCACCGGGCATGAATCCGGCTGACGCCGAACGACTCTGGGCGGTTCTACACACCGATCCGAAGATGCGCGCGGCGGTGATCGCCGGGCACGACCGTGCCGCCAACCGCCGGATCGCCTACTACGAAACGCTTCTCGCCGACGTTCCCGACCCGCTGGACCGTGAGCGCCGAATCCCGCGCCAGATCCTGGCGTTCGACCCCGGGCGCGAGATGTTCATCGAACTGTCCGGGGATCTCAGCCGGGCGCGGGCGATCGGGGTGCTGGTGCCGGGGCTCAACACCACCTTCGACGACACCGCCGACGACCTGGCCACCACACGGCGGTTCGTCGCCGGATCCGGCGGCGACGTCGCGATGATCAACTTTCTCGGCGGTCCCTTCCCGACCGGTCCCCTGCTGGCCGGGATCGTCGACGCCGCCGACCCGGACTACGCCCTGGCGATGGCACCGAGGCTGGTGGCGTTCAGCGAGGACGTCGAACGCCGGGCCGGGCACATTCCCGTCACGTATATCGGGCATTCCTACGGCGGTTCGATCGTCGGGACGGCCGAGCGGTTCGGGTTGACCGCCGACCGGGTGATTTACGTCGAAGCCGCCGGAGCGGGGGTGGGTGTGCACAGCCCGGCCGACTGGCACAACCGCAATCCGGCGGTGCTGCGCTTCAGCATGACCGCACCCGGCGATCTGATCAGCGCGGTGCAGGGCATCCCGTTCGGGCCGCACGGGGCCGACCCCGACGAGATGCCCGGGGTGATCCCGTTGGCCGCGGGCCGGCGTCTGACCGGCCGGCCGATGATCGGGCCGTCGACGCACAGCGACGTGCTCACCGAGCCCTCCGATGCGTGGCACAACATCCTGGCTGTGATCGTCGGCGACCGCGAACACATCCGGTAGGTAACTACTCGGGGTCGCCCTCTTCGGCGACCGGCTCTTCGGGGGCCGAATCCACTTTGGGCAGTAGCGCTTCCAGCGCCGCACCGGTGATCCGGCGGAACGCGCGCCTGGGCCGGTTGGCGTCCAGGACGGCCACCTCGAGGCTCGAGGTACCCAGCACCCGAGGCTCGCTCGGCGGGCTGGCATTGTTGGTCGCGCTCGCGATGCCCGCGCGCAGTGCGCCGACCGCGATACCGACGGCGTCGGCCAACTCGGCGTTTTCGGAGTAGGTCTCCTTGAGCGCGTTGATGATCGGCTCGGTGGTACCACCCATCACGACGAACTGCGGCTCGTCGGCGATCGAGCCGTCATAGGTGATCCGGTACAGCTCAGGGGGTTTGGTCTCACCGAAGTGGGCCACTTCGGCCACGCACAGCTCCACCTCGTAGGGCTTGGCCTGCTCGGTGAAGATAGTGCCGAGGGTCTGCGCGTAGACATTGGCCAGCTGACGCCCGGTGACGTCGCGGCGGTCGTAGGCGTAGCCGCGGGTGTCGGCGAACTGGATACCACCGCGGCGCAGGTTGTCGAACTCATTGAACCGGCCCACCGCAGCGAAGCCCACCCGGTCGTAGAGCTCACTGACCTTCTGCAGCGAACGCGACGGGTTCTCGGCGACGAACAGCACACCGCCGGCGTAGGCCAGCACCACCACGCTGCGGCCCCTGGCAATACCCTTACGCGCGAGCTCCGAACGCTCGCGCATCGCCTGCTCGGGCGAAATGAAATATGGGAAGCTCACTAATCCACCCGCGGTGCTTCGTTACTCGGGCCCTTACCGGGACCGAATGTGTTTGTCCGGGAACGTGTTTCGATCACTTCGCGGGCCAGCCGGGAAATCCGCTCCTCAGCCACCTCGAGCGCGCCATCGGCCTCGATGGTCACCGCGGTCGGGAAGATCCCGCGCACCAGATCCGGTCCGCCGGTGGCGGAGTCGTCGTCGGCGGCGTCGTAGAGCGCCTCCACCGCGACCCGCAACGCCGACTCCGCGTCGGTCACACCGCCGTAGAGCTTCTTGATCGAGGACTTGGCGAAGATCGAGCCCGAGCCCACCGACTGGTAGCCCTCGTCCTCGATGTTCCATCCGCCTGCCGCGTCGAACGACACGATGCGCCCCGCCGCTTGCGGATCCGGATCGCCGAGGTCGTAGCCGACCAGCAGCGGCAGCGCCACGAAACCCTGCAGTGCGGCACCGAGGTTGCCGCGCACCATGATCGCCAACCGGTTCACCTTGCCGGCGAACGTCAGCGCCACCCCTTCGAGCTTCTCGTAGTGCTCGAGTTCCACGGCGTACAACCGAGCGAATTCCACGGCGATCGCCGCGGTGCCCGCGATGCCGGTCGCGGTGTAATCGTCGGTGATGTAGACCTTCTGGACATCGCGGCCAGCGATCATGTGGCCCTGGGTCGAGCGCCGGTCACCGGCGATCAGCACGCCACCGGGATAGCGCAACGCCACGATCGTCGTGCCGTGCGGCAATGCGTCACCCGGTGCCGGAGCGCCCACGGTGCCCGCGGTCGGCAGCAACTGAGGAGCCTCGCGCCGAAGGAACTCGGAGAACGAAGACAGATCCGTCAGGGGTGAACTAGTGGCCAGTCGATCAGAGAACGGCCAGGTCACTGTCCGCCCTTTTGGACGTATGCGCGCACGAAGTCCTCAGCGTTCTCTTCGAGGACGTCATCAATCTCGTCCAGCAGATCGTCGGTCTCCTCGGCGAGCTTGTCGCGACGCTCCTGCCCGCCGGCCGCGTCGCCGGTGAGGTCGTCGTCCTCGCCGCCGCCACCACCACGCTTGGTCTGCTCTTGAGCCATCGCTGCCTCCTGCTCGTCATCGGCGGCCTTGTCGTGCCATGCGGTACGGGTCGCCGGTTCCTCCACACTACCGGTCGGGGCCGGTATTGCCCCTTCTAACGATCGTCAGGTCGTGAGTTGTTCCACCAGTTCGACGGCACTGTTGACCGAATCCAGCAACGCACCGACATGGGCCTTGCTGCCCCGCAGCGGCTCCAGCGTCGGGATCCGGACCAGCGAGTCGCCGCCCAAGTCGAAGATCACCGAGTCCCAGCTCGCCGCGGCGATGTCGGCGCCGAACCGGCGCAGACACTCGCCGCGGAAGTACGCCCGGGTGTCGGTCGGCGGATTGTCCACCGCGTCGAGCACCTGCTGCTCGGTGACCAGGCGTTTCATCGATCCGCGGGCCACCAGCCGGTTGTACAGCCCCTTGTCCAGCCGGACGTCGGAGTACTGCAGATCCACCAGGTGCAGGCGCGGCGCCGACCACCCGAGGTTCTCCCGATTGCGGAAACCTTCGAGCAGCCGCAGTTTGGCCGGCCAGTCCAGCAGCTCGGCACATTCCATCGGGTCCCGTTCGAGCAGGTCGAGGATGTGCGCCCAGGTCTCGACGACGTGCGAGGCGCGCGGGTCGGGATCGCGGGCGTCGACCAGCTTGGCCACCCGGTCCAGGTAGATCCGCTGGATGGCCAGGGCGGTCAGCTCACGCCCGTCGGCCAGCGCCACGGTCGCCCGAAGCGACGGGTCCCGGCTGACCACGTGCACGGCGTGCACGGGCCGGGCCAGCGCCAGATCGGACAGGTCCAGACCGTGCTGCGGGCCTTCCTCGATCAGGTCGAGCACCAGCGAGGTTGTGCCCACCTTCAGATAGGTCGACGTCTCGGCAAGGTTGGCGTCACCAATGATGCAGTGCAGCCGGCGGTACTTGTCGGCGTCGGCGTGCGGCTCGTCGCGGGTGTTGATGATGCCGCGCTTGAGCGTGGTCTCCAGGCCGACCTCGACCTCGATGTAGTCGGCACGCTGGGACAGCTGGAAGCCCGGCTCGTCACCGGACGGACCGATGCCCACCCGGCCGGAACCGGTGATGACCTGGCGCGACACCATGAACGGGGTGAGTCCGGAGATCACCGCGGAGAACGGCGTCTGCCGGCTCATCAGATAGTTCTCGTGCGAACCGTACGACGCGCCCTTGCCGTCGACATTGTTCTTGTAGAGCTGGAGCTTGGCCGCCCCGGGGACGCTGGCCACATGCCGGGCCGCGGCCTCCATCACCCGCTCGCCGGCCTTGTCCCAGATCACCGCGTCCATCGGGTCGGTGACCTCGGGGGCCGAATACTCCGGGTGCGCGTGGTCGACGTAGAGCCGCGCGCCGTTGGTCAGGATCATGTTGGCGGCGCCGACCTCGTCGGCGTCCACGATCGGTGGGGGCCCCGTCGCCCGGCTCAGGTCGAAGCCGCGGGCGTCGCGCAGCGGCGACTCCACTTCGTAGTCCCACCGGGTCCGCTTGGCCCGCTGGATACCGGCGGCCGCGGCGTAGGCCAGCACCGCCTGAGTCGAGGTGAGGATCGGATTGGCGGTCGGGTCGGTCGGCGACGAGATGCCGTACTCGACCTCGGTCCCGATAATCCGTTGCATGGCCGTAAGCCTAACGGGGTGGCGATGACAGCAGTGCGGCAGGAGCGACGGTGCGGCGTGGGCGATTGCATGTCGCCTGCGGACTTGGTGAAGTAGGCAGCACAATGACGCGTCTTGTGCTGCACCATGCCGTGCTGATCGACGGAACCGGCGCGGCACCGGTCCGCAACGGCGCGGTGGTGGTCGACGGCGACCGAATCGCCTGGGCCGGTGCAGAGTCCGATGCGCCACCACAACCGGCCGATGCGGTGCGCGTCGACCTCGGCGGGAACACGATCTGCCCCGGCTTCTTCGACTGCCATGTCCACTTCGGGCTGCCCGGCTCGACCGGCAGCCCGTTGGAGAAGGCCTTCAAGCCGCCGTCTTACGGCTACTTTCAGTTGATCGAACGCTTGCGGGTAACACTGGAAAACGGCGTGACTACCGCACGTGACCTGATGGGTATCGACACCGGTGTCCGCGAGGCCGTCGCCGACGGACTGATCGCCGGTCCGCGCCTGCTGGTGGCGGTCAACATGCTCAGCCAGAGCGGCGGCCATGCCGATTTCCACCTGCCCTCCGGAATCGACCTCGGCGGCTTCCTCGGGGCCTATCTCGTCGACAGCGTCGATGCCGCCCGCAAGCGGGCCCGTGAGCTCCTGCGCGCCGGTGCCGATGTCATCAAGATCGCCTCCAGCGGCGGGGTGTCATCTCCCAACGACGACCCGAGCTGGCTCGGGATGCGCCGCGAAATGATCTCCGCGGTCGTCGAAGAAGGCCACAACTACGGTGACCGGCCGGTCGCCGCCCACGCGATCGGCTACGCCGGGATCAAGGCCGCGGTCGACGCCGGCGTGCACAGCATCGAACACGGTTATGAACTCGACGACGAACTGCGCCACCAGATGGTCGCGCAGGGAACGTTTCTCGTTCCGACCCTGCTGGAAACGATGAAACCGGTCACCGCATCTCCGCAGGGCGCCGCCAAGAGCGCGAAATGGCATGCCATGGCTCATGATTCGATCGCGGCCTCGGCCGCAGCCGGTGTCAGGATCGCGGTCGGCACCGATGCCGGTCTGTCCCCGGACCACGGCACCAACCTCAAAGAGCTCGGTCTGCTGGTCAAGTTCGGCGGGCTCACCCCGATGCAGGCCATTGTCGCGGGCACGCGGACGTCGGCCCAGCTGTGCGGCGTCGAGGACACCATCGGCACGGTGGAGCCGGGCAAGATCGCGGATCTCGTTGTCGTTCGGGGCAATCCTGTCGACGACATCGATTCCCTCGGCGATCCGGCTAATGTCCTGCTGGTCCTCAAGGAAGGGAAGACGGTGGGTAATCGTGGTGGCTTCGCCATCGACTGACCGCTACGCGGCCGACCACTGGTTTCTGGCCCGTGGCCTGCCCGCGGTGGTTCGCAGGCGCGCGCTGGTGAGCCGGGTGTGGAGTCGGTCGGCGCCGGCGCTGGCGGCCTACGCCGTCATCGCGCTCAATTCGATCGCAATCGTCTCGGTCACCGGCCAGCACACCGTCGACATTCCCGGCCGGCCCGATCTGGCCGAAGGTGTGGTCTTGGCGCTGGTGGCCCTCGTACTACCGGTCGCCGCGCTCGTGGGCTGGCTGGTCTCACGTTTGACCAACCCGTTGCACCGGGCGATGGCAGCCAACGCTGCGTTGGCCGCCATCGTCGTCGGGATGATCTTCGGCGGGCCCGGTAACCGGATTCTGGTGAACCTGGTCAGTGCCGCGATCACCGTCGCCCTGATCCTGGCGGCCACGGCGTCGGGCGCCGGATCACTGCTCGGTTTCATGCTCTACGTCACGCGCACCAACCTGGCGTTGATCGGCGGCATGTTCGTGCGCGCGCTGCCGGTGGTGCTGCTGACGTTCCTGGTTTTCTTCAACGGTCCGGTATGGCAGATGACGGCGCTGATCAGCCGCCAAAGACTCTGGGCAGGAATGCTTTTCCTGGTTGTCATCGCCGCCGCGTTTCTGGTGTCCAACACGCTGGACCGGGTGCGGCCAATTCTGGCGCAGACCTGCCCGGTGCTCGAAGGTGACGAGACCCTCGACGACACACCGTTCGCGGGGATACCCGACCCTGCGAGCGGCAGGCCGCTGTCCCGGGCCGAACGTGTCAACGTGGTGTTCGTCGTCGCCGCCTCCCAGGTGACCCAGGTGCTCACCGTGGCGATGCTGACCGGCGCCATCTTCGTCGTGTTCGGGCTCATCATCCTGAGCCCCGAGACGCTGGACGCCTGGACTCGTGGCGCCGGACGGCCCGACGGTCATCTACTCGGGATGACGCTGCCAGTGCCCGACGCGTTGCTCCAGACCAGCATGTTGCTGTCCGCGATCACCTTTATGTACCTGTCCGCGAAGGCGGTCAGCGATACCGACTACCGGGCGCAGTTCATCGAGCCGTTGATCGACGAGCTGCGGCAGACCCTTGTGGCGCGCAATCGCTACCGGTCGGCACTGCCAAGGCGCTGACATGTCCGACATTCGTCGTGTGCACGAATGGTTCCTGGCCCGCGGCCTGCCCAAACTCGTCGTCCTGGCCGGCGTGCTGGCGGCGGCACCGTTCGCGCTCTATCTGCTGCACCGGGCCGGCACCACTCGCAGCGAGGCAGGGCGGCGCAGTCCGGCGCTGACGGTTATGGCGTTGTTCGTGGTCGGATTTCCGCTCGTCTTCAGCGGCTGGTCCGGACTAACCCTGGCCGAGGTCGCCGGCTTCGGAGTCGTTGCATTGCTTGCGGTTTGGCTGACCTACATTGGCATCGGCTCGATTCTGCTGTGGGCGTTCCGCTACGCCTGGGTTCAGTTCGGCGCGCTCGGGACGTTGATGAGCCGGGCCCTGCCGTTACTGATGCTGACCGTGGTCGTGTACTTCACCGGTGAACTGTGGCAGCTGCCCGCCCGGATGACCCGCGAACGACTCTGGCAGACAATCGGTTTCCTGTCCCTGGTGGCCATCGCTTTCATGGTGGTCACCATCCGCCACGAGGTGCAGGCCCTGCGCGACGATCGGTCCGGGCCCCGCGACACCGCCGAACTGCTGGCCGGGCACACCGCTGGCCACCGACACCGAACCGGCCCGCACCCCGCTGTCGCTGGCAGAGCAGGTCAACGGCGTCGCGGTGATGGTGGTGTCCCAGGCGATCCAGGTGGTGTTCTTCACCACCGGACTTTTCGCGTTCTTCCTGGCGCTGGGGACGATCGCCATTCCCGACGACGTGACCGTGCTGTGGTCCGCCGAGAAGAACTGTCCGGTCGGCGAACCTCCCTGTGATGGAACGTGGTTCGGCATCCACGTGCCGGTACCCCAGACCGTGGTGCATACTTCGTTATTCGTAGCAGTGTTGTCGGGGTTGTACTTCACGGTGAGCACGAGCGTTGACCCGCTCTACCGCCAGCGGTTCTTCGACCCACTGGTCGCCGACGTGGCCGTGAGCTTGGCCGGCCGCGACGCATACTTGGAGATGGAGGGACGCCATGGTTGACCAGACCCGAGACCTGTTCGGAAAGCGTTATGGCGAAGTACTTCTGGTGAGCATCGGTGAGTCCGGCCCGCAGGCCACCGTGTACAACACCTTTCCGCTCAACGACTGCCCCGCTGAACTGTGGGATGCCCTCGACGCGGATGCCCTCGCCAGGGAGAACGACGCTGTGGCCGCACTGCTCAACGGGCCGCGCTACTGGCTGATGAGCAGCATCGACAAGGTGAGCCAGGGTGAGCAGGAGATCAAGACCTTCGGCGGAATCGACATGATCAAACAGGCCACTGTGCAACTGGCCTCGCACAATCCGGCGCCATACAGCATCAACTACGTCGCGCGGCACACCGCGTTCCACTTCGGCGCGGGCCGGCCGGTGTTCGAACTCGTCGACCCCGACGGTCAGCGCTGGGTGATGCAGACCTGGAGCCAGATCGTCGACGCCAACCTGGGTCTGGAGGATCTGCCCGGACTCGGCAGGCGGCTCAACCTTCCCGAGGGCTGGCGCTACGAAACCCGGGTCCTCACCGAGCCGTTGACCGTCGACACCACTACCCGCGACGCGCACGTCACCCAGGACGATCTGACGAACACCTACTCGCTGGAGTTCTGACGGCGGCGCAGCGCCGCTACAGGTACTGGCCCAGGTTCGATTCGGTGTCGATCGCCCGTGAGGCGCTCGAGGTCTTGCCGGTGACCAGGGTGCGGATGTAGACGATCCGCTCGCCCTTCTTGCCCGAGATCCGCGCCCAGTCATCGGGGTTGGTGGTGTTGGGCAGGTCCTCGTTCTCGGCGAACTCGTCGACGATCGAGTCGAGCAGGTGCTGGATACGCAGGCCGTGCTGGCCGGTTTCGAGCACCGACTTGATCGCGTACTTCTTCGCGCGGTCGACGACGTTCTGGATCATGGCACCGGAGTTGAAGTCCTTGAAATACATGACTTCCTTGTCACCGTTGGCGTAGGTGACCTCCAGGAACCGGTTGTCGTCGATCTCGGCGTACATCCGGTCGACAACCTTCTCGATCATCGCCCTGATGCACTGCCCGCGGTCACCGTCGAACTCGGCGAGGTCGTCGACATTGACCGGCAGGTTCTCGGTGAGGTACTTCGAGAAGATGTCCTGTGCCGCTTCGGCGTCCGGGCGCTCGATCTTGATCTTCACGTCCAGGCGCCCGGGTCGCAGGATCGCCGGGTCGATCATGTCCTCGCGGTTGGAGGCGCCGATCACGATGACGTTCTCAAGGCCTTCCACACCGTCGATCTCGGACAGCAGCTGCGGCACGACCGTGGTCTCCACGTCCGAGCTCACGCCGGTGCCGCGGGTGCGGAAGATCGAGTCCATCTCGTCGAAGAACACGATCACCGGGGTGCCCTCGGACGCCTTCTCGCGGGCCCGCTGGAAGATCAGCCGGATGTGACGCTCGGTCTCGCCGACGAACTTGTTCAGCAGCTCGGGGCCCTTGATGTTGAGGAAGTATGACTTCGCCTCGCGGGCGTCGTCACCACGAACCTCGGCCATCTTCTTGGCCAGCGAGTTGGCCACCGCCTTGGCGATGAGCGTCTTGCCGCACCCGGGCGGACCGTAGAGCAGCACACCCTTGGGCGGGCGCAGCGAGTACTCCCGGTAAAGCTCCTTGTGCAGGAAGGGCAGCTCGACCGCATCGCGGATCTGCTCGATCTGGCGGGTCAGGCCGCCGATATCGGAGTACGCGACGTCCGGCACCTCCTCGAGCACAAGGTCCTCGACCTCGGCCTTGGGGATGCGCTCGAAGGCATAGCCGGCCTTGGTGTCGACCAGCAGCGAGTCGCCGGGGCGGAGCTTGCGGGGACGCAGGTCGTCGTCGTCGAGTTCCTCGGCGACGTCGGCGGGCAGGTCCTCGATCGCAACCAGCGGCTCGGCCAGCCACACGATGCGTTCCTCGTCGGCGTGCCCGACCACCAGCGCGCGGTGACCGTCGGCCAGGATCTCGCGCAGCGTGGAGATCTCTCCGACCGCTTCGAAGTTGCCGGCTTCCACGACGGTGAGCGCCTCGTTGAGGCGCACGGTCTGGCCCTGCTTCAGCGACTTCACGTCGATGTTGGGTGAGCACGTCAGCCGCATCTTGCGACCGGAGGTGAACACGTCGACGGTGTCGTCCTCGTGGGCGTTGAGCAGGACGCCGTAGCCGCTGGGCGGCTGGCCCAGCCGGTCGACCTCCTCGCGCAGCGCCAGCAGCTGCTGGCGGGCTTCCTTGAGGGTATCCATCAGCTTGGCGTTGCGGGCCGCCAGGGAATCGATCCGTGCCTCGAGCTGGTGGATGTCCCGGGCGGTGCGCGGGGTGCCCTGAGCGATCGCGTTCTCAAGTTGCTCGCGCAGAATCGAGGCTTCCCGGCGCAGCTGCTCGAGTTCGGCAGCGTCATCGCTGGACAGCTGTGGCTCTTCGTGCTGTGACTCAGTCATGTTGCGCTCCTTTCCCACACCGAGAGTTGGTGCGGCGGATACCTCAACGCTACCGGCCAATGGCCAATCTTGTGCGCTCGGGGAATATCGACACACTGGCAACACTGTTAACCTCATGGATGAGTCGGGCCGATCGAAAGGACAGCCGTGACCCTGAAACTGCTAGCCACGGGCGTAGCAGCCGCCGCAATCGTCGCCGGCGCAGCCGCTGGTGTGACCTCGGTTGCATTCGGCAACCCCGCCGCATCTCCTGCTGTGTCGCCTGTCGTGTTCGGCGCGCCGCTGCCCCAGGCACCCGCACCCGAGCTGCAAAGTGCACTGGTGGCCACGCTGGACGGGCTGCAGAGCGGCGGATCGTTCTCCGGTACCAAGGCCTCCTACATCCAGGGCGGACTCGGCCGGTTTGAGGGCATCACCGCTGACCGCGCCTTCAGCAACGCCTCTGCCAAGGGCTACTTCCCGCTCAGCTTCGTCGTGGCCGATATCGACCAGGAGGGGCCGACCGCTACCGCCAACGTGACCGCGACCGCGGCCAACGGCGCTACCGCCACTCAGAGCATCCAGTTCATCGCCGGCCCGAGCCCCACCGGCTGGCAGCTGACCAAGTCGTCGGCGCTGGCGCTGATGAGCGCGGCCAGCTGAGTCGCCGCTGGATGAGTCGCAACCCGTTCGCAGTGTTGGGCGCCGCCACGATTGTGGCGGCGCTCGCACTATCGGGGTGTTCCAACCAGGACGAGTCGAAACCGGCGACCGGTCCGGTCGACCCGGCCCCACCGGCCGTCTCGGCTCCCCCGTCGACCACCGCCGAGCTGCCGGCACCCGAGGCGCTGACCGACGTGCTGTACCGGTTGGCCGACCCGGCGGTGAAGGGCACCGACAAGCTCGCGCTCGTCGAGGGCACCACCGCCGATGACGCGACGACGATCGACAAGTTCGCCGCCGCCCTGCGCGACGGCGGCTTCACCCCGCTGACCTTCAGCGCCGCGGACATCCGATGGTCTGACCGCGAGCCCGACGATGCCCTGGCCACCGTCAACGTGAGCACCTCGAACCCGGCCAATCCGGGCGGCTTCACCTTCCCGATGGAGTTCCGCTCCCATCAGGGCAGTTGGCAGCTGTCCCGGCAGACCGCCGAGATGCTGCTGGCATTCGGCAACGCCCGCACCGAGGCCACCGGCGCCAGTCCCAGCCCGGCCGGGACGCCGCCACCGCCGCCGTCGCCGAGCCCCACGACCGCGGTCCCGACCCCGACCCGCTGACGTGTGGATCGGCTGGCTGCAGTTCGACGTCCTGCTCGGTGACGTCCGCTCGCTGAAGGCGAAGCGGTCGGTGGTCCGGCCCATCGTGGCCGAGTTGCAGCGCCGCTTTCAGGTGTCGGCGGCCGAAACCGAGTCCCTGGACCTGCACCGGCGAGCCGGTATCGGGCTGTCCGTGGTGGCTGCCGACCGCGCGCACGTCGTCGAAGTGCTCGACGCCGCTGAACGGCTGGTGGCCGCCCGGCCGGAGATCGAACTGCTCTCAGCCCGCCGCGGCCTGCAGCACAGCGACGACTAGCTGGCTAGACGGCAAGCCGCTTGCGGCGCAAGGGAGTCGGGGTGACCGTGCCCGGGGCCAGTCGGCGTGCCGAGATCAGGAATGCGGTATGCCCGCGCATGTTGTGCTGGGGCCGCACGGCCAGGCCGACCACGTTCCAGCCGCGCTGCAGCGACTCCCACGCCCTGGGCTCGGTCCAGCACTGCTGCTCGCGCAGTGCCTCCACCGTCTTGGACAGCTGTGTCACCGTGGCCACGTAGACCATCAGGACCCCGCCGGGGATGAGCAGCCGGGCGACGGTGTCGAGGACGTCCCACGGCGCCAGCATGTCGAGCACCACCCGGTCCACCGAGGCCTCGTCGAGATCGGATTCGGCGAGGTCGCCGATGACCAGCCGCCAGTTGTGCGGGGTCTGCCGGAAGAAGGTGTCCACGTTGCGCCGTGCGTGCTCGGCGTGGTCGTCGCGGATCTCGTAGGAGATCACCTCACCGGCGGGGCCGACGGCGCGCAGCAGCGAGCACGTCAGCGCCCCGGAACCGGCTCCCGCTTCCAGTACCCGGGCGCCGGGGAAGATGTCGCCCTCGTGGACGATCTGCGCGGCGTCCTTGGGGTAGATCACCTGGGCGCCGCGGGGCATCGAGAGCACGTAGTCGATGAGCAGCGGCCGCAGCACCAGGAAGGCGTCGCCGTTGGTGGACTTGACCACGCTGCCCTCGGGCTGCCCGATCACGGTGTCGTGCTCGATCGCGCCGCGGTGGGTATGGAACTCGCTGCCGGGCGTCAGGATCATCGTGTAGTGCCTGCCCTTGGCGTCGGTCAGCTGCACACGGTCCCCGACGACAAAGGGACCGGTCCTGGGCGGGGTGTCAGGTTCGTCGGTCACAGCCGCTTAGCCTGCCATAGCCGAGCCGACTCACCGCACGTCGTGGCCTCGCGTTGTCGGCGCCGCGTCCTAGGCTGCCAACCATGAGCGATGTCGCGCCGGTGCACGGCCGTCGCCCGGCGTTGTCACCGTCGCGAGCGGCCGATTTCAAGCAGTGCCCGCTGCTGTACCGGTTCCGGGCGATCGACCGGCTACCCGAGCCGCCGTCGGTCGCCCAGCTGCGCGGAACAGTGGTGCATTCGGCCCTGGAGCAGCTCTACGGCATGCCCGCCGCGGATCGGGTACCCCAAACCGCCCTGGCGCTGGTGGATCCCGCCTGGGAGCGGGTGCTCGCCGAGCATCCGGGCGTGACCGAGGGGCTCGATGCCGACGGCAGCGGGCAGCTGCTCGCCGAGGCCCGCAAGCTGCTTGTCGGCTACTACCGGCTCGAGGACCCGACCCGGTTCGACCCGCAGAGCTGCGAACAGCGCATCGAGGTGGAACTGGCCGACGGAACGCTGCTGCGCGGATTCGTCGACCGTATCGACGTCGCGGGCACCGGCGAGGTCCGTGTGGTCGACTACAAGACCGGCAGGGCCCCGTCGGCGGTACGGACGCTCGCGGAGTTCAAGGCGCTGTTCCAGATGAAGTTCTATGCGGTGGCACTGCTGCGCTCGCGTGAGGTGCTGGCCAGCAGGTTGCGGCTGATCTATCTCGCCGACGGGCAGGTGCTCGACTACACCCCCGACCTCGACGAGTTGCTGCGGTTCGAGAAGACGTTGATGGCGATCTGGCGGGCAATCCAATCAGCCGGTGCCACAGGCGATTTCCGGCCCAACCCGTCGCGGTTGTGCGGGTGGTGCAGCCACCAGTCGCTGTGCCCGGCCTACGGGGGCACCCCACCGCCCTACCCCGGCTGGCCCGAGGTGTTAGACCGCGAGCCCGCCGCGTGACCGCCCGAAGGCGAGCGCGAGTGAGGATCTCAGCGCAGCGAGGACCGGAGCGAGCGGGAGCCGAGGCGTGACCGAGTGCTACTACCGGCGCGTGGGTGCCGGAGATGACCCCGCGGTGTTCGAGTCCACCGATCACACCCGCAGCAACTGGACTCCCGAAATCCAGCACGGCTCACCGCCTTTGGCGCTGCTGACCAAGTCCATCGAGGAGCGGCTGCCGCCGGGGATGCGGATCGGCCGGGTGACGCTGGACATTCTCGGCGCCATCCCGGTGACCGAGCTGCGCGTGCGGGTCCGCGTCGAGCGGCCGGGCAGTCGCATCTCGATGTGGTCGGCCGAGATCTCGGGCGACCGGCCGGTCGCCCGGGTGACGGCGTGGGCACTGGCCACCTCGGACACCGCCGATGCCGCCGCCGACCGTTACCCGCCGCTGGTCGAAGGCGAGACCGCCCCGCTGGCGCTGCACTGGACCGACACCGGCGGCTATCTGGACTCGGTGCAGTGGCGACCGCAGTACGACGAGCCGTCCGGGGCCCTGTACTGGATGTCCCCGCTGGTGGGCCTCGTCGACGACGAGCCCACGACTCCCCTGCAACGGCTGGCCATGGTCGTCGACTCCGCGAACGGCATTGGCGCAGCGCTGGATCCAGCCAAGTTCGTGTTCATGAACACCGACACCGCGGTGCATCTGCACCGGCTGCCCACCGGAGCCGACTTCGCGGTGCGGGCACGCGGCTCCATCGGGCCCGACGGGATCGGCGTCACCACCGCCGAACTCTTCGACCGCGCCGGGTTCATCGGCACCTCGGCCCAGACACTGCTGGTGCAGCGGCGCGGCTAGCTCACAACACGTTGACCAGCGAGGCGATCGCCAGCCCGGCCACCACCGCTACCGCGTCCTCGAGCACTCCGATCGGAAAGTCGCGGCCCCCGGTTGCCCGGACCAGCCGGGTGCGGGCCTCGTAGCCGCCGATGGTGCCGATGACCGCGCCGATGATGCCGGCACCCAGGCTGCTCCACTGGTAGCCCCAGGCCGTGCCGAGCACCGCACCGGCGAAGGCACCGGTCGCGAGCCGGGTCAGGAACTGGACGGCCGTCTTGCGGCTCGGGGTCTGCTCCATCTGATCGGAGATCAGCTCGGCGACAGCGATGATCGTCAGCACGGTCACGGTGCCCCAGTGACCCACCCACGACGCCCACGTCCCGGTCAGGTTGATCCAGTCGAGGAAGGCAGCCCAGGCCATCACCGCAGGAGCGGTGAACGCCCGAAGGCCGGCGACGACCCCGATCAGCAGAGCCAGCAGCAGTACAAGTGCATGCGTCACATGCGGACGCTAGCACGGCATCTGGGGGCTAACTCAGAAGCGGCAGAACCTGATGTCGGAGGCCAGAATCGCCTTGGCGCCGATCGCGGCAAGTTCGTCCATGATCGCGTTGACCTCACGGCGGGGCACCAGGGCGCGCACGGCCACCCAGTCGTCGTCGGCCAGCGGGGCGATGGTGGGTGACTCCAGGCCCGGGGTGATCGCGGTGGCACGATCGAGCACCGTGCGCGGGCAGTCGTAGTCGAGCATCAGGTACTGCTGGCCGAAGACCACGCCCTGCACGCGGGCGGCGAGCTGGTCGCGGGCCGCCCGGGCGGGGTCGTCACCGTCGGGGACACGCTCGATGAGCACCGCTTCGGAATCGCACAGCGGATCACCGAAGGCAACCAGGTTGTGCAGGCTCAGGGTGCGGCCGGAGCCGACGACATCGGCGATCGCGTCGGCCACACCCAGCTGGATCGAGATCTCCACCGCACCGTCGAGGCGGATCACGGTGGCGTCGATTCCTTTGTCCCGCAAGTCTTTTCGGACCAGATTCGGATAGGCGGTGGCGATCCGCTTGCCGGCCAGGTCCGCCACGGACCACTCCGGCCCCGCGGGGGCGGCGTAGCGGAAACTCGAGGATCCGAAGCCCAGTGCCAGCCGTTCGTTGACCGGCGCCTCGGATTCGGCGGCCAGGTCGCGGCCGGTGATGCCGAAGTCGAGCTGACCGGAGCCGACGTAGATCGCGATGTCCTTGGGACGGAGGAAGAAGAACTCGACGCCGTTGGCGCGGTCGATGACGGTGAGATCCTTGGGATCGCTACGCCGGCGGTAGCCCGCTTCCGAGAGGATCTCGGCCGCGGATTCGGACAGTGCGCCCTTGTTGGGGACCGCAACACGCAACATGGCAGCCATCTAGAGCTTTCGGTAGATGTCGTCGAGGGTCAGCCCGCGGGCGACCATCAGGACCTGGGTCCAGTAGAGCAGCTGGCTGATCTCCTCGGCCAGGGCCTCGTCGGGCTCGTGCTCGGCGGCCAGCCAGACCTCGCCGGCCTCCTCGATGATCTTCTTGCCCAGGGTGTGCACGCCGGCGTCGAGCGCGGCGACGGTGGCGCTGCCCGCAGGACGCGTGCGCGCACGCTCCCCCAGTTCGGCGAACAGCTCCTCGAAGGTCTTCACGGGCTGCGATTGTTCCATGGCGCCCGATGCGCCGTCACGGCGGTTTCCGCTCGGCGACTAGGCTGCGGTGCCGTGGGAGGAATCCGGGCGGCGAGGATCGTGGCGGTCGCAGCGCTGGCCATGGCCGGCTGCTCGAGCCCGATCTCGATCAGCAACGACACCAACCAGCAGGCGCCCGCGCCTGCGCCGCCCACATCGTCGGCCCGCCCGAGCAACGACAAACTGGTCAACGCCTTCGACTTCTACGCCAAGACCGACGACCGGGCGGGCTATTACTTCGTCAGCCCCAGCGGCAGCTGGCGGTGTGTGATCGTGGCTCGCAGCTGGGCGGGTTGTCAGTCCTCGGGAGGCAGCCTGAGCATCCAGGGGGCGCCGCAGAGCGTCACCGACGACACCGGCCGCAGCGTCACCCCGAACGCGATCGTGGTGCGCACCGAGGGCGACCCACAGTTCACGTCGGTGGCCGCCGACGAGTTCACGCCGCCGACCGGGACAGCCAAGACCCTGCCGTTCGGCAAGATCCTGGCCGCCGCGGGTTTCCGTTGCAACGTGTCGCAGCAAGCCGGCATCGCCTGCCTCAGCGAGCAGACCGCCAAGGGCTTCACCTTCTCGTCGGCCGGGGCGAACTGGCAGTACACCGACGTCCCGTAGCGACGAATCAGGCCGTCGCGGCCTTGCCGTCGTGCAGCACCTCGGCGTGCATGTCCTCCAGCGAGACGCCCTTGGTCTCCATGACCCACTTCCACACGAAGATGCCCGAGAGAACCGCGCACAGTCCGTAGAAGCCGTAGGCCAGCCCGAGGTGCTCGCGCAGGCCGGGGAAGGTCACGGTGATCAGCCAGTTGGCTGCCCACTGCCCGGCCGCGGCCAGCCCGAGTGCGGCCGCGCGGATGCGGTTGGGGAACATCTCGCCCAGCAGCACCCACACCACCGGACCCCAGGACATGCCGAAGGCGACGACGAACAGGTTCGCGGCGATCAAGGCGATGACTCCGGACGCACCGGGCAGGCTGGGCTTGCCGTCGACAAGCGTGGCGTTCGCGAAGATGACCGACATCGTGATCAGCGTCACCGCCATGCCCGAGGATCCGATGAGCAGCAACGGCTTACGGCCGATCTTGTCGATCAGCGCGATCGCGATGAGCGTGGTGGCGACGTTGACCACCGAGGTGATCACGGTGTAGATCGCCGACTGGTCGGCGTCGAAACCGACCGCCTGCCACAGCACGTTGGAGTAGTAGAAGATCACGTTGATCCCGACGAACTGCTGGAAGATCGACAGCCCCAACCCGACCCAGACGATGCCGTAGAGCCCGCCCGTCGGCTTGCGCAGATCCCGCCAGGACGGCTTGTCCTCGCGCTCCAGGGTCTCCTGGATCCTGCTGATCGTGATCTCCAGGTTCTTCTCACCGAGCAGCATCGTCAGCACCTTGCGGGCTTCCGGAATCTTGTGGCTGGCAACGAGATAACGCGGCGACTCCGGAATCGTGAAGGCCAGGCTGCCGTACAGGACGGCGGGAACGGACATCGCAAGGAACATCCACCGCCACGCCTCCAGTCCCAGCCACAGATCCTTGGAAGGTCCACCGGCGGCGTGCTGAAGCAGCCAGTTGATGGCGAAGGACAAGAAGATGCCGGACACGATCGCGAGTTGCTGCAATGATCCGAGCCGGCCCCGGATGCGTGGCGGCGAGGTCTCGGCGATGTAGGCCGGCGCGATCACCGAGGCGATGCCGACGCCGATACCGCCGACGATCCGGAAGATGACGACGGTCGTGACGTTGGGAGCCAATCCCGTGCCGATCGCGCTGACGAAGAAGAACACCGCGGCAATCTTCATGACCGAGATGCGGCCGATGCGGTCGGCGATCCGGCCGGCCGACATGGCGCCGGCCGCGGCGCCGAGCAAGGCGGAGGCGACGGCGAAGCCGAGTTCGGCGTTGCCGATTCCGAATCGTGCCTGGATCGAGTCGACCGCACCGTTGATGACGGCGCTGTCGTAGCCGAACAGCAGGCCGCCGAGCGCGGCCACCGACGCGATGCGGACGGCCGTCCCGCCGGATGAGAAGTCTTCGTCGGTGATTGCCGACGGTGTCTGGTCGATGGGGCCCTGCCCGGCCATGAGCGTCCTTTCCGCAGCACTGCGAGACGTCGAGATTTGGTAAGGACTACCTTCGCACAGTCAGCCAGCCGACACGACGATATTGGCCGGTGGCCTTCAGGCGGAGCGTTCTCCCAGGCCGAGCCGCAACTCGGTATAGATCTCTCGCAATTGCGGGATGCCCACCCGGGCCAGCGACGAAACCTGGTGCCGCCGCGGGCTGGTGGGGACCTCGACGTCGTTGGGCACCACCAAAACCGGGCACCCGGCGTCCTCCGCGGCCGCCGCACCGGTGATCGAATCCTCGACGGCCAGGCACTGGTCGGGGGCCAGGCCCAGCAACGTCGCGGCGCGCCGGTACGGGTCGGGCGCAGGCTTGGCGCGCTCGACCTCGTCGCCGCAGACACTGACCGAGAAGTAGTGCCTGCCAATGCTGTTCAGCGCCCGCTCAGTCAACGCCCGACGGGTGTTGGTGACCAGGGCCATCGGGACAGCGGCGTCGGCGAGGGTGTCCAGCAGCTCCTGGGCGCCGTCGCACCACGGCAGTCCGCCGTCGAACAACTCCGCGGTGTAGTCGTGCAGCCAGTCGGCGCTGGCCGCCATGTGGACGGGGTCGTGTTCCAGGCCGAGGTCGTCGTAGACGATCCGCATCACGCCCTCGGCCGAGCCGCCGACGGTGGCGTCGCGTACCTGGGGTGTGAGCTCCCCGCCGAGCTTCTTGTAGAGCTCCTGCAGCGAGATGTCCCAGAGCTTTTCGGAATCGACAAGGGTGCCATCCATGTCGAACAGCACGGCATGCATGCCTGTCATTGTGTCATCACCTGGGGTCGGCGCGGAAATCAATATCGCGGGGCTACGAAACAGGTTGTCGGCCAACCAGTCTCAGTCCTCCGGGTTGTACCCGAGATTCGGAGCCAGCCAGCGCTCGGCTTCGGCCAGGGTCCAGCCCTTGCGTTTGGCGTAGTCGGCGACCTGGTCCTGGGCCAACCGACCGACCACGAAGTACTGCGACTGCGGGTGCGAGAAGTACCAGCCGCTGACCGCCGCACCGGGCCACATCGCCATCGACTCGGTGAGCTCGATGCCGGTGCGCTCCTTGACATCCATCAACTCCCAGAGCGTCACCTTCTCGGTGTGCTCCGGGCATGCCGGGTAGCCGGGGGCGGGACGGATGCCGCGGTACTTCTCACCGATGAGATCCGCATTGTCCAACTGCTCGTCGGGCTGATACCCCCAGAACTCCTTGCGGACGCGCTGGTGCATCCGTTCGGCGAAGGCCTCGGCCAGCCGGTCGGCGAGCGACTCCAGCAGGATCGCGCTGTAGTCGTCGTTGTCCGCCTTGAACTCCACGATCTTGTCGTGGCTGCCGAGTCCCGTGGTGACCGCGAACGCGCCGACGTAATCCCGCAGGCCGGTGTCTTTGGGCGCGACGAAGTCGCCCAGTGACCGGTTCGGGATGCCGTCGCGGTGCTGGCCCTGCTGACGCAGGTTGTGCAACGTGGTCAGCACCTCGGTGCGGGTGTCGTCGGTGTAGACCTGGATGTCGTCACCGACCGCGTTCGCGGGGAAGAAACCGATCACCCCGTTGGCTGTCAGCCACTTCTCCTTGATGAGGGTGTCGAGCATCTCCTGGGCGTCGTCGTACAGCTTGCGGGCCGTCTCACCCGAAGCCGGGTTGTTGAGGATGTCGGGGAATCTGCCCTTCATCTCCCACGCGTTGAAGAACGGCTGCCAGTCGATGTACTCACGCAACTCGGCGAGGTCGTAGTCGAGAAACTCTCGCACTCCCGTGCCCTGCGCGGGCACCGGCGGCGTGTAGCCGTCCCACTCGATCGGCGTCCGGTTGGCACGGGCCTTCTCCAACGTCAGCATCGGCCGCTCGTTCTTCTGCGCGTGCCGTTCACGAAGCGAGGCGTAGTCCTTCTCGGTGGCCTCCAGCAACGCGGGACGCTGCTTGTCGTCAAGCAGCGCCGCGGCGACCGGCACCGAACGGGAGGCGTCCTTGACCCAGACCACCGGACCGCTGCGCCGCGGCGCCACCTTCACCGCGGTGTGGGCGCGCGACGTCGTGGCCCCACCGATCAGCAGCGGGATCTGCAAACCCTGGCGTTCCATCTCGGCGGCGAAGTTGACCATCTCGTCCAGCGACGGGGTGATCAGACCGGAGAGCCCGATGATGTCGGCGTCGTGCTCCTTGGCCGCGTCCAGGATTTTCTGGGCAGGCACCATAACACCGAGGTCGATCACTTCGAAGTTGTTGCACTGCAAGACAACTCCGACGATGTTCTTGCCGATGTCGTGGACGTCGCCCTTGACGGTCGCCATGATGATCGTGCCGTTGGTGTCCTTCGTCGCGGCCTCTCCAGGCAGCGGTTCGGCCTTCTCGGCCTCGATGTAGGGCAGCAGGTAGGCCACGGCCTTCTTCATCACCCGGGCCGACTTCACCACCTGGGGCAGGAACATCTTGCCCGCGCCGAACAGGTCGCCGACGACGTTCATCCCGTCCATCAGCGGGCCTTCGATCACCTCGATCGGCCGCCCCCCCGCGGCGGCGATCTCGGCCCGCAGTTCCTCGGTGTCGGCGTCGACGTGGGCGTCGATGCCCTTGACCAGAGCGTGCGTGATCCGCTCGCGGACCGGCAGACTGCGCCACTCCGCCGCGGCCGGATCCTCGGCCTTCTCCGAGCTGTTGAACCGCTCGGCGATCTCCAGCAGCCGCTCAGCGGCGTCCGGGCGGAGGTTGAGCACGACATCCTCGATGCGGTCCCGCAATTCGGGGTCGATCGAGTCGTAGGGCACCAGCGCGCCGGCGTTGACGATGCCCATGTCCAGGCCGGCCTTGATGGCGTGGAACAGGAACACCGAGTGGATCGCCTCGCGGACCGGATTGTTGCCGCGGAACGAGAACGACACGTTCGAGATACCGCCCGAGATGTGCACCCCGGGAAGGTTTTCCTTGATCCAGGAGCACGCCTCGATGAAGTCGATCCCGTAGCTGGCGTGCTCCTCGATACCGGTGGCCAGCGCGAAGCAGTTCGGGTCGAAGATGATGTCCTCGGCCGGGAAGCCGACCTGCTCGGTCAGGATCCGGTAGGCCCGCCCGCAAATCTCCTTGCGGCGTTCCAGGTTGTCGGCCTGGCCCTGTTCGTCGAAGGCCATCACGACGACGGCGGCGCCGTACTTGCGGCACAGCCGGGCCTCTCGGATGAACTTCTCCTCGCCCTCCTTCATGGAGATCGAGTTGACGATCGGCTTGCCCTGCACGTTCTTCAGGCCCGCCTCGATGACCTCCCACTTGGAGGAGTCGATCATCACCGGGACTCGGCTGATGTCCGGCTCGGCGGCGATCAGCTTGGTGAACCGGTCCATCGCGGCGACGCCGTCGATCATGCCCTCGTCCATGTTGATGTCGATGACCTGCGCACCGACCTCGACCTGCTGCAGGGCGACCGACAGCGCGGTGTCGTAGTCCTCGGCCTTGATCAGGTTGCGGAAGCGGGCCGAGCCGGTGATATTGGTGCGCTCACCGATGTTGACGAACAGCGAGTCGTCGGTGATGTTGAGCGGCTCCAGGCCGGCGAGCCGGGTGGCCACCGGGATCGTCGGCACCTCGCGCGGCGGCTTGCCCTCGACCACCTTGGCGATCTCGGCGATGTGCGCCGGGGTGGTTCCGCAGCACCCGCCGACCATGTTGACCAGACCGGCCTCGACGAAGTCGGCGACGTAGGACGCCTGCCGCTTGGGCGACTCGTCGTACTCGCCGAAGGCGTTGGGCAGCCCGGCATTCGGATAGCAGGAGACGAAGATGTCCGCGATCCGCGAGATCTCCGCGAGATAGGGCCGCATTTCCGGGGCGCCCAGAGCGCAGTTGAGGCCGACGGCGATCGGCTTCGCGTGCCGGATCGAGTTCCAGAACGCCTCGGTCACCTGACCGGACAGGGTGCGCCCGGAGGCGTCGGTGATGGTGCCCGAGATGATCACCGGCCAGCGACGTCCGCGCTCCTCGAACAGTGTCTCGATGGCGAAGATCGCCGCCTTGGCGTTGAGCGTGTCGAAGATGGTCTCGACGATCAGCAGGTCCGCGCCTCCGTCGAGCAGGCCTCTGGCGGCGTCGAGGTAGGCGGCGACCAACTGGTCGTAGGACACGTTGCGGGCGCCGGGGTCGTTGACGTCCGGCGAGATCGACGCGGTCCGCGTCGTCGGCCCGAGCGCACCGGCGACGTAGCGGGGCCACTGCGGGGTGCTGAACTCGTCGCACACGGCACGGGCCAACGCGGCACCGGCATAGTTCAGCTCGTAGCTCAGCGCCTCCATGCCGTAGTCGGACAGCGACACCGCGTTCGCGTTGAACGTGTTGGTTTCCAGGATGTCGGCGCCCGCCTCGAGATACTCGCGGTGGATCGCCTCGATGATGTGCGGCTGGGTCAGCGTGAGCAGGTCGTTGTTGCCGACCAGATCGCTGGGCCAATCCTTGAAACGCTCGCCGCGATACCCGGCCTCGTCCGGCCGGTCGCGCTGGATCGCCGTGCCCATCGCGCCGTCGATCACCATGATCCGCTGCCGCAAGGTGGCCGACAGCTCATCGGTGCAGTCGGGACGGATGTTCGGCTGCGGGGTGTTCACGTCAGCGCTCGCGCTCACACACGTTCCTTCCGTAACGGAAGGCGTCCTTAACTCTGTCGAGCGTGGCGGTTACTTCGCGGGGATCCAGTCCCACTGAAGTAACCGTTGCAACGCCTCTCGACGGAGAAAAGTCTACGTCGTCCTCTGTTCGACGACGGGACGCCCAACTCATCGTCGGCGACAGCTCCCCGCCGCTGCCGTCGAGGCCAGGCCCTGGCCGGAATCCGGGTACCCACGGCCGGTCCCCAACCGAACATCGTCAGCACCAATCACCACACCAGGGTAGTAGGTCCGACAAGGCTCATCACGGGCTCGCAAGCCTTAGGCTGAGACGGTGACCCCGTCGAGCTACAGCGGTGCCAAGGGCCCGGACCTGCCTGAACTCCACAACACGATCATTGTTGCGGCGTTCGAGGGCTGGAACGACGCCGGCGACGCCGCCAGTGACGCGCTCGAGCACCTGGACTCGATCTGGGAAGCCGAGACGATCATCGAGATCGACGACGAGGCCTATTACGACTACCAGGTCAATCGCCCGGTGATCCGGCAGGTCGACGGCGTCACCCGCGAACTGGTGTGGCCGTCGATGCGGGTGGCGCACTGCCGGCCGCCCGGCTCTGATCGCGACATCGTGTTGATGCACGGCGTGGAACCCAACATGCGCTGGCGGACCTTCTGTTCTGAACTGCTGGCGATCGCCGACAAGCTCAATGTCGACACCGTGGTGATCCTGGGAGCGCTGCTCGCCGATACACCGCACACCCGCCCGGTGCCGGTGTCGGGTGCCGCCTACTCCCCCGAGTCGGCGAAGTTTTTCGGTCTCGAGGAGACCCGCTATGAGGGTCCGACCGGGATCGCCGGGGTGTTCCAGGACGCCTGCGTCGCGGCCGGGATCCCTGCGGTGACCTTCTGGGCGGCGGTGCCACATTACGTCTCGCAACCGCCCAACCCCAAGGCCACCGTCGCACTGTTGCGCCGCGTCGAGGACGTCCTCGACATCGAGGTGCCTCTCGGTGACCTGCCCGCCCAGGCCGAGGAGTGGGAAGTGGCGGTCACCGAGATGACCGCTGACGACGAAGAGATCGCCGAGTACGTGACCGCACTCGAAGAGCGTGGCGACGCCGATGTGGACGTCAACGAGGCGCTGTCAAAGATCGACGGCGACGCGCTGGCGGCAGAGTTCGAGCGCTATCTGCGCAGGCGAGGACCGGGTTTCCGAGGCTGACTCACGGGTCGTCGTCTTCGTCGTCGGTGGGGAGCAGTCGTTCGGGATGGTGGTAGGTGTTGGTCCCGCCGATGAGCGGCACGTTCGGCGGGGGGATCCATTCGGTTTGGCCGTTGGGGAGTTTGCGGGTGTCCCAGCCGTCGTTGTCGGCGTGCAGGTTGTCGCGTTGGCAGGCCAGGGTGAGGTCGTCGATGTCGGTGGTGCCGCCGTGTTTCCAGGGGCGGGTGGCGTGGTGGACGTGGCAGTCGTAGCCGCGCACGGTGCATCCTGGGGCTGTGCAGCCACGGTCTTTTGCTAGCAACATGATGCGTTGGTCGGCGGAGGCCAGGCGTTTGGTGCGGCCCAGCCACAGCGACTTGCCGGTCACCCCGTCGAACACAGCGAGGTAGCTGTAGGACGGGACGGCCATGCGGATCAGATCGGTGATCGGTAACAGGGTGCCGCCCGCGGTGACGGCGTGTCCGGCCCCGGCCTGCAGATCCTGCAATGTCGCGGTGGCGATCACGGTGACGGGAAGTCCGTTGTGCTGGCCGAGTGTCGGATCACCGAGGTGGCGCCGCGCCAGCTCGGCCAGGGCGTCGTGTTGGCGTTGGCCGTGCCCGCGGGCATCGCGGCCAGCGTCGTCGGGGGTGCACATGCCGGGGGCGGCGAGTTTGGCGAACAGGGCATCGAACATCGCGCGTAGTTCCGGGGTGGCGGTCAGCCGCCCCACACTCATGCCGTCGGGGCGCTGCGGTCCGCACCAGGTGAAGCCGCGCTGGCGGGCCCGGTCGGCATCGGAGAAGATCCCGTCGGGGTTGAGGTGGGTGGCCATCCGCGCGGCGATCTTCTCCAGCTGATCGGGACGCAGGTGTTCGGCGTGTTCGGCCAATGAGCGCTCGGCTCTGACGATCTCGGCCGGTGGGACATGGTCGGGTAGGTCGCGGAAGAACTTCTGGATGACCCGGATGTGGTCGCAGTCGAGCAGTCCGGCGTCCCAGGCTTTCGCGGTGGCTGGCAGCAACGGGGCCAGCGGTTGGCCGGTCAGGGTCGTACGTGGGGCCAGGTGCTCGGCATCCCGCAGCCGCCGCTTCGCCGCGCTGCGGCTGATCCGCAGCACGTCGGCCAGCACGATCGGGATCGGCGGGCAGCCTTCGTACTGCTCGAGATGAGTGAGCTGCTCATGGGAGATCGCCACCTGGCGGCGCAGCGTAGTCTCCAGCCGCTCGAGGACTGCGAAGCGCTGATGGGCGGGAAGTTCGGCGATTTCGGCCGCACCCAGCAGTTCGACCGCGGCATCGAGTGCGTCCAGCGCCGCAACGATCGAACTCATGTTCGAAAGGCTATCCGGCCCCACCGACAAGAAACGTTCTCGTCACCAAAACGTCAGCGGCTTGAGGGGGTCTCCTGCCGACCGGTTGGTCGGGCTGCGATAGCGTGCACGGTGAATACCGGCGAGTAACGACGAATCGAGGTTGAAGTCGTGCAACTGGCACTGAACGACGAGGACGCGGCATTCCGCGACGAGCTTCGCGAGTTCTTCACCACGCAGATCCCGGCCGACATCCGGGACCGCGCCCGCCGCGAGGCGCTGATCTGGCCCGACGACATCGTCACCACCCAGCGCATCCTCAACAAGGCCGGGCTGGCCGTGCCGAACTGGCCGGTGGCGTGGGGCGGCAAGGACTGGTCGCCGCTGCAGCGACAGATCTGGGCCGACGAGATGCGGATGGCGTGCGTGCCCGAACCGCTGGCGTTCAACGCCAGCATGGTGGGCCCGGTGATCGCGCAGTTCGCCTCCCAGGAGCTCAAGGAGCGTTTCCTGCCCGCGACCGCCAACCTCGACATCTGGTGGTGCCAGGGCTTTTCCGAGCCCGAGGCCGGCTCCGATCTGGCGTCGCTGCGCACCGTCGCGGTGCGCGACGGTGACGACTACGTGATCAACGGCCAGAAGACCTGGACCACGCTCGGCCAGTTCGCCGACTGGATCTTCGTGCTGGCCCGCACCAATCCCGACGCCCCCAAGAAGCAGGCGGGCATCTCCTTCATCCTCGTCGAGATGTCCACCCCGGGCATCACGCTGCGGCCGATCAAGCTGATCGACGGCAGCTACGAGGTCAACGAGGTGTTCTTCGAAGACGTCCGGGTTCCCGCCAATCAGCTTGTCGGCGAGGAGAACCAGGGCTGGAGCTACGCCAAGTTCCTGCTGTCCAACGAACGCACCGGTATTGCCCGCGTCGGCACCACCAAGGTCTGGCTCGCCGACGTCAAGGAGCGCGCCGCGCAGACCAAGGTCGGCGGTGGCAGCCTGCTGGAGGACACCCTGTTCGCCGCCAAGGTGGCCGAAATCGAAAATGAACTGCTGGCACTGGAATTGACACAGTTGCGGGTGAGCGGCGACGAGGGCACCGGAAAGCCGAACCCGGCGTCGTCGATTCTCAAGCTACGCGGCAGCCAGCTGCAGCAGGCGGTGACCGAACTGGCCGTCGAGGTGGCGGGCCCGGACGCGCTGCCTTTCGACGGCGGCGAGGACATCGAGTCACCGGTGTGGGCGCAGCATGCCGCGCCGCACTATCTCAACTTCCGCAAGACCTCGATCTACGGCGGTAGCAACGAGGTTCAGCGCACCATCATCTCCTCGACGATCCTTGGACTGTGAGAGCCGGCCATGAACTTTGACCTGACCGAAGAACAGCAACTGCTGGCCGACACCGCGCGCGACGTGTTGTCCCGCAGCTACGACACCGAGAGCCGCAACAAGGCCGTCGACTCCGAGCTCGGCTGGAGCCGCGAGGTGTGGGGACAACTCGCCGAAATCGGCATCCTGGGACTGGGTTTCGAGCCCGAGGAGTCGGGCCAGATCGAGATCATGGTCGTGATGACCGAGATCGGCAGGCGGCTGGCGCCCGAGCCGGTGGCCGCGGCCGCGCTGATCCCCGGCGGCGTGATCGCCGAACTCGGCAGCGACGAGCAGAAAGCCCTGCTCGACGAGGTCGCCGGTGGCGAAAAGCTATTGGCCCTGGCGCATTTCGAGCCGGGCCTGCGCGGCTCGGACACATTGTCCACCCAGGCCAGCCACCACGGCGGCAGCTGGACGATCACAGGCCGGAAAAACCCTGTCCTGGCCGGTGATTCGGCCGATGTCATCGTGGTGACCGCCGCATTGCCCGGTGGCGGCAACGGACTGTTCCTGGTCGACGGCGACGCGGTGACACGCAAGTCCTACCGCACGTTCGACGGCCAGCGCGGCGCCCAGATCGACTTCGACAACGCCCCGGCCCAACCGCTGGGCGACGGCGGAGATGTCAGCGACCGCATCCACGCGACGCTGGTCCGCTACTCCTCTGCGCTGTGCGCCGAGGCTGTCGGCGCGATGGACGAGTCGCTGCGGCTGACCACCGATTACCTCAAGACGCGCAAGCAGTTCGGGGTTCCGCTCAAGACGTTCCAGACGCTGACCCAGCGGGCCGCCGATATGTACGTCTCACTCGAGCTGGCGCGCAGCATGAGCTATTACGCCGCCATGTCCATCACCGACGGCAGGCTCGATCCGGTGGTGGCCGCGCGGGCCAAGTTCCAGATCGGCCGCTCGGGCAAGCACATTGCGCAGGAGTCCATCCAGCTGCACGGCGGTATCGGTGTGACGGCGGAGTATCCGATCGCCCACTACGCGGCCCGGCTGACCGGTATCGACCAGACCCTGGGTTCGGCGACCGACCAGCTGCGCTACCTGTCCGCTCAGGTGGGCACCTACGACACCGTTTCGCTGTAGGTCACGGGGTTTCGAGCTCTTCGAGCCGGGAGCTGGTGGACCGCCCCAGCGATTCCACTTCGGCGTCCATCGCGGGCAGGATCGACGGCACCATCGCCACGACCTGCTTCTCCCCCAGCGGTGTCGACAGCACCGGGCGAAGCCAGCGGAACGCCCCCACCCAGCCGGGCACGTTGACCCGACGGCGGCGGCCCTCGATGCCCTTGACGAAGGCCTCGCCGCAGGTGTCCACACTTGTGGTCTTGCCCAACGGGTTCGGCAGCTTGGACAGCATCTGCGCAAAGCTGCTCAGATCGCTCTTGGCGTCCTGAACCATCGGGGTGTCGATCCAGGACATGTGTGCCGAACCGACGTCGACACCGTGGTGGGCGACTTCCAGGCGCAGCGCGTTGGCGAAGTGCTCCACGGCGGCCTTCGAGGCGTGGTACGGAGCGAGCCCGGGTGCAGCCGAGTAAGCCGCCAGTGACGACACGATCAGGACGTAGCCACGGCGGTCGATGACCGACGGCAAGGTGGCCCGCACGGTGTGGAACACCCCGTTGACGTTGATGTCCATCAGCCGCTTGAAAGCCTCCGGGTCGACCTTGAGCACCGAGCCGTAGGTCGCGATTCCCGCGTTGGCCACCACCACGTCGATGCCGCCGAAACGCTGCACGGCCTGGTCGGCGACGGCCTGCATAGCGGCCAGGTCGCGGACGTCGGCGACCGCGGTCAGCACGTACTCCTCGCCGAGCTCGGCGGCCAGTTCGGCCAGCGGTGCCGCGTCGATGTCGGTCAGGACCAAGGTGGCGTTCTTGCGCCGCAGCCGACGGGCCACGTCGGCCCCGACGCCGCGGGCGCCCCCGGTGATGAAGACGACCTTGCCGTTGACGGAACTCATGGCCGCCAAAGGTACCGGATTGTTAGAGCCGCACACCCAGAAGTGCGTCGACGGCGCTGGCTACCGCGGCGGGTGCGGACGTGTCGTGTCCGCCGTACTCCAGCGCGTCGGTACACCACCCGTCGACGGCCGCCAGGGCGCTGGGCGTGTCCAGGTCGTCGGCCAGGTACTGACGCAACCGGGCGAGCAGGTCGGTGGTGTCGGGGCCGGCGGGCAGGGCCGTCGCGCTGCGCCACCGCTGCAGCCGTTCGTTGGCGTGCGTCAGCACCTCATCGCTCCAGAACCGGTCGCTGCGGTAATGCCCGGCGAACAGGCCGAGCCGGATCGCGGCGGGGTCGACACCCTGCTCACGCAACCGGGACACCAGTACCAGGTTGCCGCGGCTCTTGGACATCTTGTGCCCGTCCCAGCCGATCATGCCTGCGTGCACGTAGTGCCGGGCGAATCTGCGCTCACCGGTGGCACATTCGGCATGCGCGGCGGAGAACTCGTGGTGCGGGAAGATGAGGTCACTGCCGCCGCCCTGGACGTCGAACCCGAAACCCAAGCGGTCCAACGAGATTGCCGAACACTCGACGTGCCAGCCGGGACGGCCAGGGCCGAACGGTGAGGGCCAGCTCGGCTCACCGGGACGCGCGGCACGCCACAGCAGCGCGTCGAGTGGGTCGGCCTTGCCCAACCGATCCGGGTCGCCGCCGCGCTCGGCGAACAGCGCCAGCATGGTGTCGCGGTCGTATCCGGACTCGTACCCGAACTGAGGCGTGCCGTCGGCGCGGTAGTAGACGTCGGGAAACTCGGGATCGTCGACGACGTAGGCCGCGCCGCAGGCAACGAGTTTCTCCACCAACTCCAGCACTTCGGCGATGGCGTCGGTCGCCGCAACGTAGTCCTGCGGCGGAAGCACCCGAAGCGCGGCCATGTCCTCGCGGAACAGCTGGATCTCCCGGGCACCCAGATCACGCCAGTCGATGCCGTCCCGGTTGGCCCGCTCGAACAGCGGGTCGTCGACGTCGGTGATGTTCTGGACATAGTGCACCTGATGCCCGCTGTCCAACCACACCCGGTACACCAGGTCGAAAGTCAGGTAGGTGGCCGCATGGCCCAGGTGGGTCGCGTCGTAGGGCGTGATGCCGCAGACGTACATCGTCGCGGTCTGGCCCGGTGCCGTGGGGCGCACCTGCCCGTCGGCGGTGTCGTAGAGCCGCAGGGCAGGCCCGCGACCGGGCAGCTGCGGAATCTCGACTGCCGGCCAGGACTGCATGGCGTTGACTCTAAGGGGTTCGCTCGTCACGTCGCTCCGGGTGGTGATGGGACCGGCACTCTCCAGGACAGTGCTACAACGTGGCGGCCCGATCCATTCCCTAGCTCGCCAGCCACATTGCATCGAGCAACAGGTCGGCCACTTCTGGCCGGCACATCAGCAGGTCGGGAAGGTACGGGTCGGGCTGGTTGTAGAGCAGCGGCGAGCCGTCCAGGCGGGTGGCGTGCATCCCGGCGGCCTGCAGTACGCCGGCTGGGGCGGCGGAGTCCCACTCCCACTGGCCGCCCGCGTGGATGTAGGCGTCCGCGTCGCCGCGCACCACGGCCATCGCCTTGGCGCCCGCCGAGCCGATGCGGATGAACTCCATGTCCAGGCGGTCACGCAGCCGCCACAACACCGCGGGCGGGCGGTTGGAGCTGGCGGTGATCCGGATCGGGCCCGCCTGCGGCGCGGCCGGTGCCCGCACAGTGTCGCTGCGGTGTACCTCGCCCATCGCGGGCAGGGCCACGGCAGCGTCGGTGATGGCGCCGCCGTCGGGACCGGTGCGCTTCCACAACGCCACGTGCACAGCCCAATCCGGCCGTCGCGGCATGGAGAACTCACGAGTGCCGTCGAGGGGGTCGATGATCCAGACCCGGTCGGCGTGCAACCGCTTGAGGTCGTCGTAGGCCTCCTCGGACAGCACCGCGTCGTCGGGCCGTTCGGCCCGCAGGCGGCGCAGGATCAGTGCGTTGGCGCGGAAGTCGCCGGCGTCACCAAGCTCCCACGGGTAGTCGTGGCCGACCTCCTCACGGACGGCCAGCAGCAGACGTCCGGCCTCCTCGGCCAGGTCGGCGGCCAGCTCCGCATCGGTCAGACTCACCGTGTCAGTATCTCCGAATCATGATCACCCCTGCCCGCCGCCCGTAGATTGCAGCGAATGCGCCTGATCTGGCTCCTCGGCAGCGCCGTCCTGGCCCTGGCGGCGTGCGGCTCGACGCCGCCGCCGCATCCACTGGACGGCACGAGCTGGCGGCTGCTCAGCCTGGAATCGATGAGCGACGAGCAGGGCACCACCACCGTCGCGGATCCGTCGATGTTCACCGTCGATTTCGGAGCCGACGGACAGGCTGCATTCCGCATCGACTGCAACCGCGGCAGCGCCACCTGGCACGCCAGCGCGGCGTCGCCGGATTCCGGCAGCCTCACCTTCGGGCCGATCGCGACGACCCGCATGGCCTGCCCGCAGCCGTCGCTGGACGGCCAGGTGTCCACCGCGCTGGGCTACGTCCGGGGATTCCTGCTCAAGGACGGCCGGCTGCACATGTCGCTACTGGCCGACGGCGGCATCCTGCACTGGGAGCCGGCCACGCCGCACAAGCCCTAGAAGGCCGGCCAGGGAATCGGCCTGCGCCGGTCCGGGCCCGGCATCACCGGTTCGGCCAGCAGAGCGCGGACCCGCTGCCGCAACGCCGTCACTTCAGCGTCGGTGATGTGACCGCACAGTTCCTCGGCCAGCGGGCCGGACAGTTGCTCGCCGAGCACTGCGACGGCCGCCAGGGTTTCGTCGTCGACGGGCTTGCCCGCCCAACCCCACAGCACCGTCCGCAGCTTGTCTTGAACATGAAGCGACACACCGTGATCCACGCCGTAGACCCGCCCGTCTACACCGGCCAGGATGTGGCCGCCCTTGCGGTCGGCGTTGTTGACGATGACGTCGAACACCGCCATCCGCAGCAGCCGCTCGTCGTCGGCGTGCACCAGCGTCACCTCGTTGCCCGCGTAGTCATAGGCGTCGAGCACCGGAAGGTAGCCCGGCGGAATCGATTTCGCCGGGCACAGGTCGACCAGTGCGGGACCGGCCGGCTCGTCGTCGTCGTCATCGGGTTGGTCCACCCACAGCTGCAGCATTCCGCGCCCGGCGGGCCCGTCGCCAATCACGGTGAGCGGCACGATGTTCCAGCCCAGAGCGGCCGATACCAGGTAGGAGCCGAACTCGCGGCCGGCGAGGGTGCCATCCGGGAAATCCCACAGCGGCTGTTCGCCGGCGACCGGCTTGTAAACGCAGTGCAGGGTCTGTTCGGCCAGCGTCGCCTCGCACAGAAAGGTGGCGTTGCTGGCCGAGCGGATGCGGCCGAGAACGTTCAACTCCCCGCGCTGCAGCACCTCACGTGCCACGGACTCGTCGGTTCCCGTCACGGGTCCAGGTCGTCCTCGGCGCCGCCGAACGCGCCGCGCCGATATCCGTTGGTGCGGACACAGATGTGGCCCTCGGGATCCAGCGGCTCGTCGCACAGCGGGCACGGCGGGCGTCCGGCGGAGATGACGCGATGCGACCGGCTGGCGAATTGTCGCGCCGACTCCGGGGTCAGGAACACCCGCACCGCGTCGGGCCCCTCTTCGGCGTCGTCGAGAACCACCGACGCGTCGAATTCGGTGTCGCTGACGGCCAGCAACTCCACCACCACGGTCTCGGCCTCGGAGTCCCAGCCCAGACCCATCGTGCCGACCCGGAACTCGGCGTCGACTGGGGTGATCAGCGGGCTGAGGTCCTCGACGACATCGGTCTCCGGCGGCAGCGGGGTGCCGAAGCGCCGGTTGATCTCGACCAACAGCGCACCGATGCGTTCAGCCAGCACGGCGACCTGCTGCTTTTCCAGAATCACGGAGATCACCCGGCTGTCGTGCACGGCCTGCAGGTAGAACGTCCGGTTTCCGGGTTGCCCAACGGTCCCGGCCACGAATCGGTCGGGAGTGCGGAAGACGTGAATGGCGCGGGGCATGGTTACCTCCAAAATACCGGCAGAAGCAGCTGAGCCGTAACTCGGCGGAGCCGCTGGGCCGGTGACATTCGGCGCAGATCGCGGCGACGCGGAGAATTCCTAGTCCGTGGAACCGCCGACGACCGCGTCCTCGGCGGCTGTGTCCGCCTCGGTCGGCGGCGGGGCGCTCAGCACCGACGCCAGCTGGCCGCCGGTGTGGTTGACGTGAATCACGAACGGGCGCACCGGCGTATAGCGGATCACGCTCATCGACGCCGGGTCGGCGGTGATGCGCTGGAAGCTGTCCAGGTGGGCGCCGAGCGCGTCGGCGACCACCGACTTGATGACGTCACCGTGCGTGCACGCCACCCACAGGACATCCTTGCCGTGCTCCTGCGCCAACCGGCGGTCGTGGTCCCGGATGGCGGCCACCGCGCGGGACTGGACCTGGGCCAGGCCTTCACCGTCGGGGAACACCGCAGCGCTGGGCTGGTGCTGCACCACCGACCACAGCGGCTCTTTGACCAGGTCCTTCAACGCGCGCCCGGTCCACTGCCCGTAGTCGACCTCGGCAAGCCGCTCGTCGACCACCGGATCCAGGCCCAGGGCCTCGGCCAGCGGCTCCAGCGTCATGCGGCAGCGCAGCAGCGGCGAGCGCACCAGCGCGGCGATCGGCAGGCCGTCGACCCGCTCGGGCAGCGCGGCGGCCTGGGCGCGGCCCTTGTCATCGAGTTCGACGCCCTCAGTGCGCCCGGCCAGGGTGTGGGCGGTATTGGAGGTGGAGCGGCCGTGGCGCAGCAGAATGACAGTCATCTAGCGCCGCTCCTCCTCATCGCTACGCTCTGCATCGTCGCCGGCGGTCATCCCGCGGCCACCACGCCGGTACTCAGCAGCGCCATGACGACGAGGGCCAGCACCACCCGGTAGCCGACGAACCAATACATGACGTGGTGGGCGACGAACCGCAGCAACCACGTGATCGCCGCGAAGCCGACGACGAATGCGATGACGACGGAGACCAGGAGTTGGGCACCCGTGGCGCTCATCCCCTCGGTCACCGGGTGGAAGGCGTCCGGCAGCGAAAACAGCCCTGACGCCAGGATGGCCGGGATACCCAGCAGGAAGCCGAATCTGGCGGACAGCTCACGGTCGAGTCCAAGGAACAGACCCGCGCTGATGGTCGATCCGGACCGCGACACACCGGGAATCAGTGCCAGGCATTGCGCGATGCCGACCAACAGGCCGTCGCGCCAGGTCAGCTGTTCGATGTGGCGGGTCTGGCGGCCGAAGTACTCGGCGGCGGCGATCACTGCGGAGAAGACCAGCATCGCGGTGGCGATGATCCACAGGTTGCGCACCTCGCCACGGATCGCCTGCTTGAACGCGACCCCGAGCACGACGATCGGCACCGTGCCGATGATGACGTACCAGCCCAACCGGTAGTCGGGGTTGTCGCGGTGCGCCTTGACGAACAGGCCGTTGAACCAGGCCTTGAGGATGCGCACGATGTCGCGGGCGAAGTAGATGAGCACGGCGGCTTCGGTGCCCAGCTGGGACACCGCGGTGAACGACGCGCCGGCGTCACCGGCGAAGAAGACCCGGGACACGATCGCCAGGTGGCTCGATGACGAGACCGGCAGGAACTCGGTCAGCCCCTGGACGATCGACAAGACGACGACCTGCAACCACGACATCGACGCGACTTCCACGCCGCCGACCGTACTGGATAACGCGGGAGTTTCAGCGCGCCGGGCGGGGCACCGGCTGCGCGGCGGCGACGGTGTCGCGCAGCGCGGCGATCAGACTGCGCTCGTCGTTGACGTCGAAATCGCCGATATTGCGGGTGGCCGCGGCAACCACGTCCTCGGCGTGCGGCACCGGACCGGCCAGCCGCGGGTGGTAGACCTCGACCACGAGCTGACCGCGGTGCACGTGGAAGGAGAAGCTCCGCCCATCACCGAGGTGGCCGAATCCGCTGGCGAACACGCCCGTCGAGAGGTCCTCGATGGCAAATTCCCGCCCGTCGGACTCGGGTATCGCAGCCAGCGTCATAACGCCACCATAACCCCGGTTACGGAAATCCAGTAGACATAGCCGCAAATTTGTCTTCTGCGCGGAGACCTAGAATCAGTGATCGACAGAGGGCGACCCGGTCGCTCGATCGTGCACACGTCCGAGAGCTACCCGTTGCCAATGGTTGTAAACAGCGCTGGTTTGCGCAGGTACACCGGCGTGTTGCTGACCGTCGTCGCAGTGGCTACGGGGTGCTCCTCGAGTCCGCTCGACGCCCCGCCGCCCACCATCGAACCCGCGCAGGCTGCCGTCTCGCCGCCCCCCGCGACTGCACCTGCGGGGCAGGTTCTGGCCCTGGGCGGCCGCGCGCAGGCCGCGGTGTTCGACGCTAAGACCGCCTCGCTGGTGGTTTTCACCCCGGCCGCCGACCCGAAGGCCGCCGCGACGGTCACCGTGTTCGGACCTGGCGGGACTCCCAGGGCAATCGCGCTGGGCGGCCCGGCGTCGTCGATCGCCGGCGACGGACAGGGCTCGGTATACGTCTCGAGGCGCGGCGGCTACACCGTCGTCGACGTGGCGGCCGGGACCACCCGCCAGGTGGCCGTCGACGGCCAAGCAGACACCGACTTCACCGCAATCGCCCGGCGGGCCGACGGCCGGCTGGTGCTGGGCAGCGCGCAGGGCGCCGCCTTCACGATGGCGACGGAGACCGCGGTGGCCACCAAGGCCGAGATCTTCGCCCGCGTCGACGCGATTGTCACCGAGGGCGACAGCGCCGTCGTGCTGGACCGCGGGCAGACCTCGGTGACGGCGCTGAGCGCCGACGGCAAAGCCCAGCAGGCGCTGCGCGCCGGCGAGGGTGCCACCACGCTGGCCGCCGATCCGCTGGGACGCGTGCTCGTCGCCGACACCCGCGGCGGCCAGCTGCTGGTCTTCGGCGTCGACCCGCTGATCGAACGCCAGGCCTATCCGGTGCCCGCCGCACCCTACGGCCTGGCCGGATCGCGCAAGCTGGTGTGGGTTTCACAGACCGCGGCGAACGTCGTCATTGGTTACGATCTCGCTACTGGAATCCCCGTGGAAAAGGTGCGCTACCCGACCGTGCAGCAACCGAACTCGCTGGCCTTCGATGACAGGACCGGCACGCTCTACGTCGTGTCGGGGTCGGGCGCCGGGGTGCAGGTGATCCGTAACGCCGCCGGTGGCCGATGAGTAGCGCCCACCGCGGCCGGATGCCGGCCAGCTGGGAGGTCGACCTCTCCGAGGACTACGAGTGGATCCCGCTGCGGCTACCGCCGGACGTGACCCGCGTCAGCGCGTCGACCCGGCTGTCGATCGAAGCCGAGTACCGCGGCTGGGAACTGACCAGGGTGCGCCTCTACACCGACGGGAGCCGCCGGGTCTTGTTGCGGCGCAAGAAGATCCGCATCGACGGCCGCCACACAGACCAGCCAGAGCTGTGATGTACTCCGCGGTGCGGCGGGCGCTGTTCCTGGTGCCCCCCGAACGGATCCACACGCTGGTGTTCGCCGGGCTGCGCGCCGCGACGGCCACCGGCGTCGCCCGCAGGCAGCTGAGCCGCCGGCTCGCCCCGCAGGATCCGGTGCTGGCCGCCACGGTGTTCGGGGTGCGTTTTCCGGGTCCGCTCGGGCTGGCCGCGGGATTCGACAAGGACGGTGTCGGCCTGCACACCTGGGGCGCACTGGGTTTCGGCTACGCCGAGGTGGGCACGGTGACCGCCGTTCCGCAGCCGGGTAATCCCCTGCCGCGGCTGTTCCGACTGGCACAGGACCGGGCGCTGCTGAACCGGATGGGCTTCAACAACCACGGCGCCGGACAGCTGGCATTGCAACTGGCCCGCCACCACCCCGACGTACCCATCGGGGTGAACATCGGCAAGTCGAAGGTCACACCGCCCGAGCTGGCCGCCGAGGACTACCGATCCAGTGCTCGACTGCTCGGCCCGCTGGCCGCCTACCTGGTGGTCAACGTCAGCTCCCCCAACACCCCGGGGCTGCGCGACCTGCAGGCGGTGGAGTCGCTGCGCCCCATCCTGAGCGCGGTCCTGAGCGAGACGTCCACACCGGTGCTGGTGAAGATCGCCCCCGACCTGTCCGACGACGACGTCGACGCGGTGGCCGACCTGGCCGTCGAACTCGGCCTGGCGGGCATCGTCGCAACCAACACCACGATCTCGCGAGCCGGGCTGCGCACCCCCGGCGTCGACGAACTCGGCGCCGGCGGGATCTCCGGGCCGCCGGTCGCGCGGCGATCGCTGGAGATCCTGCGGCGGCTCTACGGCCGGGTCGGCGAGCGGCTGGTACTGGTCAGCGTCGGCGGTATCGAAACCGCCGACGATGCCTGGGAGCGAATCACCGCGGGCGCGTCGCTGCTGCAGGGCTACACCGGCTTCGTCTACGGCGGAGGCTTGTGGGCCAAGGAAATTCACGACGGCATCGCCGCGCGGCTGCACGCCGGCGGGTTCAGCTCGCTCAGTGACGCCGTCGGCTCCGCGGCGCCCCTGTAGTCACCGGTTCAGCACTTGGAATTCGGCGGCGGCAGGGTCAGGTCGATCAGGTAGGCCGCGGCGTACTTGTCCACGCAGGCGTCGCCCTGGAACACCACGGTGTGCTGGGTGCCGTCGAAGGTCAGCAGGCCGCCACCGAGCTCCTTGGCCAGCTCGACGCCCGCCCGGTAGGGCGTCGCAGGGTCGTCGGTCGTGGAGACCACGAGCACCGGCCCCAGCCCCGGCGCGGACACCTGGTGCGGGGCGCCGGTCGGCGGCACCGGCCAGAACGCGCAGGTGTCCAGTGGTGCGTCACCGGTGAACGGACCGTAGCTCATGAACGGCGCCGCCAGCCGGGTCCTGCGGTCTTCGTCGACGGCCTTCGTGCGGTCAGTGTTGGGCGGCTCGTCGACACAGTTGACCCCGACCTCGGCGTCGTTGGAGTTGGAGTAGTGACCGTGCTCGTCACGGTTCCAGTACATGTCGGCCATGGCGAGCAAGGTGTCGCCGCGCCCCTGGGACAACTCGGTCAACCCTTCGGTCAGATGCTTCCAGAGAGTCGGCGAGTACATCGCCATGATGGTGCCCGTGATCGCGTCGCCGTAACCCAGGCCGCGCGGATCGTCGGTGCGAATTGGCTTGCCGACCAAGGGATCGACCATATGACGGTAAACGTCGACAGCCTTGGCCGGGTCGGTGCCCAACGGGCACTTGGGTTCTTTGGCACAGTCGGCGGCGAAATCGTCGAACGCCTTCTGGAATGCGGCCGCCTGGTCGATGTTGGACTGGATCGGATCCGCGTCAGGATCGACCGCACCGTCGAGGATCATCGCTCGCACCTTGTCCGGAAAGGCCTCGGCGTAGGCCGTTCCGATCTCGGTGCCGTAGGAATATCCCAGATAGGTCAGCTTCTCGTCACCCAGTGCGGCACGCAGCCGGTCGAGATCCCTGGCGACATTGGCGGTTCCCACGTTAGCCAAGAAGTCCTTACCCATTTTGTCCACGCAGCGCTGGACGAACTGTTTCTCTGTGCTCTCGATATGGGCAACGCCGGCAGGGGTGTAGTCAACCTGGGGATCGGCGCGCATCGCGTCGTTGTCGGCATCGGAGTTGCACCACAGCGCCGGAGTCGACGAACCGACTCCCCGCGGGTCGAACCCGACGAGGTCGAACCGGGCCCGGATCTGCGGTGGCAGCGAATCCAGCATCGACAGTGCCGCGTCGACGCCCGACTCCCCCGGGCCGCCGGGGTTGATGACCAGCGAACCGATCTTGCCCCCGGTAGCCGGAAACCGGATGAGCGCCAACTTGGCAACCGCCCCACCGGAATTCGCGTAGTCGATCGGGACAGTGAGGTCGCCACACTGCGCATCTGCGGGGATGTGCGCTCCGTCGCCACCGCCGACGGCGTGACACGGCCCCCACTCGATCGCAGCCGACTGACCGATCGGCGGCCTCGCCGCCACCGGCTTCCCCTCGACGATCGCACCGCAGCCGGCGGACACCAGCACGATCGCACCGAGAACAGCCCCGAGACCGGATACTCGGCTGTGGCCGGCACACGCAGAGCGACTCATCCTCGACATGCTGCCAGGCCGCGCCGCCTACTTCTGCTCGTAGGTCCCATGGATCACCGCGCGGGCGATCGCGTTCATGAACAGGTTGAAGCCCAGGAAGGCCGGGCTGGCGTCCTCGGTGAGCTCCAGCTTCTCCACATTGAGGGCATGCACGGCGACGAAGTAGCGGTGGTAGCCGTGACCGGCCGGCGGGGCGGCGCCGATGAAGCGACGCACGCCGGCATCGTTGACCAAGGTCAGCGCGTCACCAGGCAGCAGCGAGCCGTCGCCGACACCGGAGGGCAGCTCGGTGGTGGTGGCGGGCAGGTTGGCCACCGCCCAGTGCCAGAAGCCCGACGCCGTGGGGGCGTCCGGGTCGTAGACGGTGACCGCGAAGCTGCGGGTCTCTTCGGGGAAGCCCGACCAGCTCAGCTGGGGTGAGACATCCTCGCCGTCGGCGCCCATGATGCCGCTGACCTGAGCGTTGCGCAGCGGCTTGCCGTCGGTGATGTCGGTACTCGTCAGGGTGAAGCCGGGCAGTTCGGGCAGGAAGTCGTAGGGGTTGTAGTCAAAGGCCATGAGTGCCAGTCCTTTCGGGGTTGGTCAGCAGTTCTTCAAGAAGTGTTCGAGCACGGCCACGCCGAACTCCAGCGCGTCGATGGGTACCCGCTCGTCGATGCCGTGGAACAGCGCCGCGAAGTCCAGTTCCGGCGGCAGCCGCAGCGGTATGAAACCGAAACACCGAATACCAAGGCGGGCAAAAGCTTTCGCGTCCGTACCGCCGGAGAGCATATACGGCACGGTGCGGGCTTCGGGATCCACCGCCAGCAGCGCGGCGTTCATCGCGTCCACCAGGTCGCCGTCGAACGTCGTCTCGTAGGACGGCAGGTCGCGTTCCCAGGTGCGGGTGACGTCGGGCCCGATGAGCTCGTCGATCTCGCGCTCGAAGGCTTCCTTACGGCCGGGCAGCACCCGGCAGTCCACCACCGCCTCGGCCGTCTGCGGGATCACGTTGGCCTTGTACCCGGCCTTGAGCATCGTGGGATTGGCGGTGTCGCGCAGTGTGGCGCCGACAATGCGGGCGATACCGCCGAGCTTGGCGATCGTGCCGTCCAGGTCCGGAGAGTCCAGGTCGAAGCTGTAGCCGGTCTCCTCGGCGACCGCCGTCAAGAACTGCTCCACCGAATCGGTGAGTACCAAGGGGAACTGGTGGCGGCCCAGCCGCGCGACCGCCTCGGCGATCGCGGTGACCGCGTTGTCGTCGTGGACCATCGAGCCGTGCCCCGCCCGGCCGCGGGCGGTCAGCCGCATCCACGACAGCCCCTTCTCGGCGGTCTCGATCAGATACAGCCGGCGCTCCCCACCGTCCTTGTGCGGCACCGTCAACGAGAACCCGCCCACCTCGCCGATGGCCTCGGTGATGCCGTCGAACAGGTCGGGCCGGTTGTCGACAAGCCACTGTGCGCCATAGGTTCCGCCGTGCTCCTCGTCGGCGACGAAGGCGAACACCAGATCACGGGGTGGCACGATCCCGGCGCGTTTGAAGTGCCGCGCGACAGCGATCATCATGCCGCACATGTCCTTCATGTCGACCGCGCCGCGGCCCCAGACATAGCCGTCGGCGATGGCGCCGGAGAACGGGTGCACGCTCCAGTCCGCGGGTTCGGCGGGCACGACGTCGAGATGGCCGTGGATGAGCAGCGCGCCGCGGCTCGGGTCCGACCCGGCGAGGCGGGCGAAGACGTTGCCGCGGCCGGGGGCGCCGGACTCGACGTACTCGGTGGCATAGCCGACCGCGCTGAGCTGCTCGGCCACCCACAGGGCGCACTCCGCCTCGCCCTTGGTGGTCTCGAGTTCGCCGGTATTGGAGGTGTCGAAACGGATGAGGGCGCTGACGAGGTCGACGACCTCGTCCACGGGTTGTGTCACAGTCACCTTTCCTACCACTGGCGGCGCCACACCGGAGATGTGGCGTCCAGCCAATACCACATGTTTCCCTCCAACCCCTCGCGCAACACGCCGATATGGGGTTTGATTTACCAGTGACTCCCCGCCTGCCCGCGATCGCGGCGCTGCTGTGCCTGGCGCTCAGCGGCTGCACCGCCACCACCTCGGGCAGTGCGATGTCTGCCGACCACGCTCCGCTGGCCACAGCCGACTCGCTTCCCGCACTGCTGCTGCCCGCCGGTGACGTCGGGGCGGCCCTGTCGAGCGACGACGTCGTGGTCACCGCCGACGTGACCAGGGCGTGGAACGACAGCGCCCGGCTCGACGACGTGAACTGCCTGGCCATCGCGGGTGCCGCTCAGCAGAGCGTGTACGCCAAGAGTGGCTCGACAGCCATCCACGGACAGGTGTTGCGCGACCCGCCGACGGCGCCGGCCTGGTCGCACTTCGCGGTGCAGGCCGTGGTGCTGTTCCCGACCGCGCGGGCAGCCGCGGACTTCTTCACTGCCTCGCAGGCACAGTGGGCCGGCTGCTCGGACCGCGAACTCACCTACCCCGCACCGATCGGCCCCGCCCAGGTGTGGTCGGTGGGCCGCCCCAGCACCGACCGCGACGTGCTCGCGGTGTCGCGGGTGCAGACGACCCCGGAGAAATGGTCGTGCCAGCGGGCGCTGACCGTGCACAGCAATGTGGCGGTCGATGTCGAAGCGTGCAGCCTCGACGGTCCGACGTCGGCGGCCTCGGCGATCGCTGGCCAAATCGCCCAGCGCCTGCCTGCGGCCTAGTTCCGGTTTGGGACTCCGGTCGTCGATCCGTTAGCCTTAGCTGCCCCGCAGGGGCGATGTCCGAGTGGCGGAATGGCAGACGCGCTAGCTTGAGGTGCTAGTGCCCTATTAACGGGCGTGGGGGTTCAAGTCCCCCCTCGGACACAACAGAACGGCCCCGGTCACCCGGGGCCGTTCTCGTACCCGGCCCGGCGCGCCGTAACGCGCGGACCTGTTCGGCACACCAAGCCTCGGAACACAATCTCGCCCCGCGCAGCGGGGCCATCGACCCGAGGACCCTCACATGCGCAAGATCCTGTTCTCCGCCGCCATCGCCGCAACTGCACTGGCCACTGCATTGGCGACACCCGGACCGGCCGCCGCCGTCCCGCCCAGCGGCTCGGCTGCCGACATCGTCAAAACACTTCAGGATCAGGGGTACAGCGTGCAATTCAACGGCACCGTGCTGGGCCCGCTGGCCCGGTGTTCGGTCACCGGCGTGCACGGCCTGGTGGTCATGATGATGCCGGACGGCACCCTGATGCTGCCGATGGACAAGAGCAACCCCGGCGATGTCTTCGTCGACGTCTCGTGCCCGTCAAGCAACAACTGAGCCGACCTAGCTGTGCGCGCCTTCGTCGGCCACCGTGCGCCCGCGGGTCTTGATGAGGCTGGCGACGGTGGTCACGACGAGGATCACGCCGATGACACTCAGCGACAGGCCGGTGGTGATCTCGGGCACCTTGACGTGCTGGCCGCCGTTGATGAACGGCAGGGTGTTCTCGTGCAGCGCATGCAGAACGAGCTTCACGCCGATGAATGCCAGGATCAGTGACAGCCCGTAAGACAGGTACACCAGCCGGTCCAGCAGTCCGCCGATCAGGAAGTACAGCTGCCGCAGGCCCATCAACGCGAAGGCGTTGGCGGTGAAGACGATGTAGGGCTCTTCGGTGAGGCCGTAGATGGCCGGGATGGAGTCCAGCGCGAACAGCAGGTCGGTGAACCCGATTGCGATGAGCGCCAACAACATCGGGGTGACGACCCGCTTGTCGTCGACCGTGGTGAGGAACTTGTCGCCGTGGTAGTCGTCGGTGGTCGGCACGAACTTGCGCACAAACGTGATGATCCGGCTGTCGCGTTCCTCCTCGACCTCCTTCTCATGGCCGGCCTCGCGGGCCAGCTTGGCCGCGGTGAGCACCAGGAAGATGCCGAAGATGTAGAACACCCAGCTGTATGCGCTGATGGCGGCGGCGCCGACGGCGATGAAGCCGGCCCGCATCACCAGGGCCATGACAATGCCGATCAACAGCAGCTTCTGCTGGAACGCCCGCGGCACGGCGAACGTCGCCATGATCACGGTGAAGACGAAAAGGTTGTCCACCGAGAGGGCCTTCTCGGTGACGTAGCCGGCGAAGTACTCACCGGCGAACTGCCCGCCCCACTGCCACCACACCACGAAGCCGAACACGATGGCCAGGCCGATGTAGACCGCCGACCAGGTGGCCGACTCGCGGAACGTCGGTTCGTGCGGGACCCGCACATGGGCGTAGAAGTCGAACACGAACAGCCCGAGAATGACCACGCAGGTGACCACCCAGACCATTAACGAAACGTCCATGTTGCCATTATGCGGATCGGCGCGAAGTGCCTGTTCCGGAAGTTTGCTCGCTGCGACAAGACCGCCGCGCGCTGGCATGATCCGGTGCTTATGACCCTGCACCACCTTCCGGCGACGCCACAGACGGTGCACTGGGGGTTCTTCGATCCCCGCCAACCACCCGCCGTGACGGTGGACTCCGGCGACGTGGTGGAGATCGAGACCCTGACCCATCACGCGGGCGATGCCCCGGACCTGTTGATGGACGACGGGATCGCGCAGGTCTTCGAGGAGGTCGACGATCGCGGTCCGGGCCCGCACATCCTCACCGGGCCGATCGCGGTCGCCGGGGCGCGACCGGGTGACGTGCTGCAGGTCGACATCCTTGCGGCCACCCCGCGGCTGCCCTACGGCTCCAACCTGGCCGCCCACTGGGGTTACCTGTACCGCGAGCTGCCCGTGGAACGGGTGACCGTCTACGAGCTGGACACCGAGGCGCTGCTGGGCCGCGCCCTGTTCGGCTACGACTGGACCGCGACGCCGCTAGCCGACGCTCCCGGCACCATCGTCACCCCGCCGGAGAGCCGCCGCGAGCCCGCCCTGGCCGGCGTCGTCGTCCCGCTGCGCCCGCACTTCGGCACGATGGGCGTCGCACCCGCGGAACCAGCCCGGGTCTCGTCGGTGCCGCCGGGTGATCACGGCGGCAACGTCGACAACTGGCGGATCGGCGCCGGCGGCCGGATGTACTACCCGGTGCAGGTCGCCGGCGCACTGTTGTCGGTCGGCGATCCGCACGTCTCCCAGGGCGACGGGGAGGTGAGCGGAACGGCACTGGAGTCGTCACTGAACGGGTTGCTGCGCTTGACTATTCGCCGCGATCTGCCGTTCTCCGTACCGGTGCTGGAGACGGCGACCGAGCTTCTGGTGCACGGCTTCGGTGACACCCTCGACGCAGCGATGAAGAGTGCCGCGCTGCGCGCCCTGGACCTGCTGGTCCGCCACTTCGGCCTGACCCGTCCGGATGCCTACTCGTTCATGTCGGTGGCGGTGGACTTCACCGTGACGCAGGTGGTCGACCAGCGCCAGGGCGTGCACGCCCGGATCGACAAGCGGTGCTTCCCGCGGTGGCAGAATCCGGCGGCATGACAGATTCCGAATGTCGCCGGCCCAGCGGCTCCGGCATCCGGGCCTTCACGTTCACACCAGCAGACGGCGTGCCGCCCGCGGTGGCCCCGTTCTCGCACGCCACCGCCGCCGGGCCGACCCTGTACGTGACCGGGCAGATGCCCACTGACACCACGGGCGCACTGGTCGGCGACGACGTCGCCACCCAGACCGAGCAGGTGCTGCGAAACCTGCTGCGCGTGACCGAACTGTGCGGCGGCGGCATTGACGATGTGGTGTCGGTGCGGGCGTTTCTGACCGACTGGTCGGACTACGCGGCGTTCAACGACGCCTACGCGCCGTGGTTTCCCGACCGGCTACCGAGCCGAACGTGCGTCGGCACGACCGGACTGGCCGTCGGTGCAGTTGTGGAGATCGACTGGGTGTGCTGGCGAGCCGAGGGCTGGCCGGGTGTGGGCTGATCGCCGGGCCGTCACAGCGTAGGCGATCCAGGACACCAGCACCGCGGCGAACGCCGACGCCTGCGCATAACCCGTTGCGCCGGAGGGATACATGACCCCGGTGATGTAGTGGTCGATGAAGCCGGCCGACCCGAGCGGCGGCAGGCCGGCCCGCGGGCGGGCCCACTGCTCCAGCGCGGTCAGTGGGCACCAGAAGTGCAGGGCGACACTGCCGATGCCCCACAGCACGATCGGGACGTGCAACCAGATGGAGCGACGCCAGCGCAACGCCAGAAAGCCACCGCTGGGCAGGTAGATCAGAAACGCGAAGTGCGCAGCGACCACCAGCCAGACCACAAGGGTGTAGAGCGCTGTCATGTGCCACCTGTCAGCCGCGATTACCGCTACGGGCAAGGATACGCGCCGCGGTCTGCTTCACCTGCTCCCCGAGCCCGGCGATCGCGGCCGCGTCCAGCGTGGCGAACGGGGCGGCGGTCACCGACATCGCGACCCGGCCGTCGGGCCCGGCGATCGGCGCCGAGATGGTGGCGATGTCGTGCACCGGGCCGACCCCGAGTTCCTCGGGTAGCACGTCGATCACGCTGAGGTCGGCGAACGCACGGGCCAGCCGGGCGGTGATCGCGTCGATCTCGCCGTCGTCGCTGAGCGCCCGCAGTGCGGCGTAGACCCGCAGGTATTCCCGGGTCAAGCGCTCGACGACGTAGCCGCGCGTGCGAATCTCGTTGATCACCTTGGTAATTCGAGTGCGCAGCGCGTCACTGGGCTGCCCGATGGCCTCCAGCCAGGTTCGCTGCGCATCGGCATCCGACCACGCCACGTAGTCCCGGCCGAACGGCGCGACGAACGGTGTTCGCATCCCCCTGCCGATCACCGGGGCCGTGGGTGTCCGCCCCGCCACGTCGACGATCACCAGGCTGGTGTCCTCGCGGCGCGCGAGGTAAACCTGGGTCCCGGTCGCCGCCGCCAGGTCCTCGAGTTCGGCGCGGAACGCCCCCGCCCCGCTCAGGCCGGTGACCGCACTGCCCCATGCGTACTTGGCGGTGGCCGGGTCGCGGCTGACCCAGTCGCGGGCGGTCAGGGTCGCCAGGATCGCGTGACCGGTGGCCCGGCTGATGCCGAGGCGACGGGAGATCTCGGCCAGTGAGAACTGGCGGCCCGGGTCGACACCGAGCATTTCCATAATTGCGATCACACGCTCGGTGGGTGGGGAGGACGCTTGACGGGCACCGTCGGTCGCGTCTACGTTGAGCGTCATATTTCCGAACAGTACGTCGAATATTCGACACCAGCAAGGGAAGCGCGGATGTCGTCAACGCAGACGCTGAACCTCGACGACCTCACCGCACCCCTGCTCACCGACGCCCAGAAGCAGATCCTGGACTACACCGAGGCGCGCGAGGTGGTGTTCGACGCCGACCGGATGCTCGAGGAGGCGGCGGCCCAGGCCGGAACCGACGACCTCGCCGACACCGACGGGTTCACCGACCGCCTCACAGCGCACATCGCCGCCATCGAGTCCGACACCGGGCTTCGACAGCTGAGCCGGGGCACCCTGCGCGCCCGCACGGTGCGCCGGCTGCGCAACCGGCTCTCGCTCAACGATCTGCTCACCCGGTACCCGGAGATCGAGTCCATCGACATCGAGAAGCCGCTCATCGTGGTCGGCATGCCCCGCTCGGGCACGACGCACCTGGTCAACCTGATCGCGCAGGATCCGCGCCGGCGTGCGCTGCCCTACTGGGAGAGCGACGAGCCGATCCCGGCCCGCGGCCGAGGCCCCGACGTCTTCGGTGTCGATCCTCGCTACGGGCGGGCCAAGGCCGAGCACGACGCCCTGATGGCCAGCACCCCCTACGTCGCCGCCATGCACGACCGGTTTCCCGAGGCCATCGAGGAGGAGGTCGAGCTCCTCGATCTCGACATGGCCGGTTACGCCCTCGAATGGCATGCCCGGGTGCCGGCCTGGCGGGACTACTACCTCGGCCTGGACCACGTCCGGCACTACGCTTACCTCAGAAAGGTGTTGCAGGCGTTGACATTCCTGCGCGGACCACGCACCTGGGTGCTCAAGTCCCCGCAGCACGCCGAACAGCTCGGGCCGCTGATGGCCACCTTCCCGGATGCCACCGTGGCGTTCACCCACCGCGATCCGGTGGCGGTGATCCAGTCCGCGATCACCATGATGGCCTACTCGGACCGGTTGCGGCGCACCAGCATCGACCCGGACTGGCTGGTCGACTACTGGTCGGACCGGATCCACCGGCTGCTGAGCGCGTGTGTTCGCGACCGGGCCCTGGTGCCCGCCGAGCGCAGCGTCGACATCTCCTTCCACCACCTCAACGGCAACGAGATGCCGGTGCTGCAGCAGTTGTACGCACTGGCCGGGGTGGACATCGAACCCAAGGTGGCCAAGCGATTCCAGGCCTATATCGACGGCAATCGCCGCGGCGGCAAAGGTCGCATCCCCTATGACCTGCGCGGCCATTTCGGCGTGGACCCCGCCGAACTGCGGTCCCGGTTCGACTTCTACTTCGACCGCTTCGACGTCCGCCCGGAGATCTGAGAGGCCACCGTGACACCCATCTACCGCAGCCGCCCCGGCGCCGACGCGATGGCGCCCGCGTCGGCGGAGTCGGCGCAGGAGGTCGCACCCGGGATCTGGTGCTCGCCGGGCCTGACGAACACCTACCTGCTGACCACCACCGACGGCCGGGTGATCGTCAACACCGGGATGGGCTTCGAGGCTCCCGTGCACCGGGCAAACTTCGATGCCGTCGACGACTCGCCGGTGCGCTACATCGTCATCACCCAGGGCCACTACGACCATGTCGGCGGACTGGACACGCTCCGCGACCCGCAGACTCAGGTTGTCGCACAAGCCAACTGGGAGCAGTGGCGCGACGACAACGAACGGCTGCTGCCCTACCGCGCCAACCGCAGCGCCTTCGCGTTCGCCGGGCGCCTCGCCGACGGCATCGCCGGAATCCAGCGCCGGTTCGGCAAGAAGCTGCCGCCGCAGAGCGCCGCATCAGCCGATATCATCGTCACCGACCGGCTGAGCCTGGACGTCGGCAGCCGGCGGCTGGAGTTCATCGCCACCCCGGGCGGCGAGACCACCGACTCGATGGTGCTGTGGCTGCCCGAGGAGCGGGTCTGCCTGTGCAGCAACACCTTCGGTCCAGTCTTCGGCCACATCCCCAACCTGGTGACGATCCGCGGTGACCGCTACCGCGACGCGCTGACGGTGATCGACACCGTCGAGCGTGTTCGCAGTCTGCGCCCCGAGGTCCTGCTCACCGGCCACTTCGACCCCATCGTCGGCGCGCAGCTCATCGACAGCGAACTGGCCAGGCTGCGCGACGCCATCCAGTACATCCACGACCAGACCGTCGCGGGAATGAACGCCGGCAAGGACGTCCGCACCCTGATGCGCGAGATCACCCTGCCCGCCGAGTTGGAGGTCGGCCAGGGCTACGGCAAAGTCGCCTGGGACGTGCGGGCCATCTGGGAGAACTACTCCGGCTGGTTCCACCACAGCTCGACCACCGAGTTGTACCCGATCGGCCCCGAATCGGTGAGCAGCGACCTGGTGGACCTGGCCGGCGCACAGGCCATCGTCGAGCGCGCCCGGGCGCACCTGGCTGCCGGGCGCCCACTGGAAGCCATCCACCTCGCCGAGATCGTGACCGCCAGCGAACCTGAGCATCCCGATGCACGTGCGGTTCTCAAGGGCGCACACCAGACGCTGCTGGCCGGCAGCGTCAACTTCTGGGAGACCGCATGGCTGAGCACACAGATCGAGAGGTACTCGTGACCGCGAACGTCAGCTTCGACTTCACCGGCACCCGGGCGCTGATCACCGGCGCGACAAGCGGGATCGGCCACGCCGTCGCCGTGCTGTTCCGCGACGCCGGCGCCGAGGTGACAGTCACCGGCACCAGGGCGGACGCCGCCGACTACGACACCGACCTGTCCGGCATGAGCTACCGGCAACTGGTGCTCACGAGTAACGACTCCATCGACCAACTGGCACAGGATATCCCGGTTCTCGACGTTCTGGTCAACAACGCCGGGGCCAACTTCCCCGGCGGCCTCGACGAGTCGGCACCCGACGGGTTCGCCGCCTCGGTGGCGGTCAATCTCACCGGGCCCTACCGCCTGACCGTCGGCCTGCGCAAGGCACTGCGTGCCTCGCAGCTGCCCGGCGGGGCGAGCGTCGTCAACCTGGCCTCGATGTCGGCGCTGCGGTCGGTGCCGCTGGTGCCGGGCTACGGGGCGGCCAAGTCCGGGATCATCAACGTCACCCGCAACCTCGCGGTCAAGTGGGCCAAATACGGCATCCGGGTCAACGCCGTCGCGCCGGGCACCATAGACACCCCGATGACCGCGCCCATGCAGGGCGCACCTGAAATCGTCGCGAGTGAAATTGCCCACATCCCCGCCGGCCGGATGGGCACCGTCGACGAGATAGCGCCCACCGTCGCCTTTCTGTGCACTGTGCAGAGCAGCTACATCAACGGGGCGGTCATCGTGGTCGATGGTGCCTCGGACTGCGTCTGACCTTCACTCTGCCGTACCGTGATCGGGTGCCCAGCAAGGTCCTGTTCATCTACAACGATCCGATCGCCCAAGAGGCGCTGCTCGGGGAGACGTTCACCGAACTCGGCTTCGACGTCGACACCTTCGAAGTGGTGCCCGCGGACCGGACCGCCGACCCGGCGGTCGAGGTCAGCTTCCCCGACCCGACGCGCTACGACGTAATCGTGCCGCTGGGGTCCCGCTGGGCGGTCTACGACGAGCGGCTGCCATGGGTCGCCGACGAGATCGACACGGTGCGCCGCGCCGTCGCGGCGGACGTCGGCGTGCTGGGCGTGTGCTTCGGCGGTCAGTTGGTGGCCACCGCGCTGGGCGGTTCGGTCACGCGGTCGGACGCACCGGAGGTCGGCTGGCATCACGTCCACAGCAGCGACCACGATCTGGTGCCCGAGGGCCGGTGGTTCCAGTGGCACTTCGACCGGTTCACCCCGCCGCCGGGGGCACAGGAGATCGCCAGAAACAACAGCGCGTCACAGGCTTTCGTGAAGGGACGGGCGATGGGGCTGCAGTTCCACCCCGAACTCGACCACGGCCTGCTGGAACTGTGGATCACCGACGACCTGGCCCGCGCCGACGGCGACATCGAACGACTGGGGCTGCGCCACGAGGACCTCCGGGCCCACACCGGCCACCACGTCGACGACGCCGCCCGCCGGCTGCGCCGCCTGGTGCGTGGCTTCCTGGACAAGGTGGCGGTCTAGCTCGCCACGCACCACGGCGACCGCACGCGGAACAGCCTGTGCCACAGCACTACTCAGTCCGGCGCCATATCCGACGTCGGCGACGTCGACGCTGACGACCACCAGCCGCGCCGGCGCCCGGCCCAGCACCGTAGCCAACTCGTAGGTCTGGGCCAGGTCCAGATCGTGTGAACTGACCGCCACCGGTGCGGCCAGCTCGTCGATACCGCACCGCCGGACCCGGCCGGGCACCGCCTGTTCCCCCGCCGCCGCGTCGATCACCACCGCGAGATCCGCACCGTCCCAGGCGTCGATGAGCGCGGCCGATTCCACCGCGCACCGCACCACCCGTAGCCCCGGGCATTGGCGGGCCACCTCGGCCGCCACCGCGGGACCAACCCCGTCGTCGCGGCGATGGTCGTTGCCGATCCCGATGACGACCCTCACCGGCGGTCGATCGTGAGCGTCAGGAAATGTGTCGCACAGGAGATGCACGGGTCGTAGTTGCGAATCATGCGCTCGCACAACGCCGTCAGGGCGGCATCGTCGAGGTCGCCGCCGGCCAGCACCACCTTGGCCAGGTCGTCCTCGATCGCCGCCTGGTTCTGGGCGGTCGGCGGCACGATGACCGCGGCCTTGATCAGCCCGTCCTCACCGATCTCGTAGCGGTGGTACAGCAGCCCACGCGGCGCCTCACTGACGCCATGCCCGATGCCGGGCCGGGCAGGCACGTCGACGAACGGCCGCGCCGGGCGCTCGTAGTCCTCAATGATGCGCAGCGCCTCCTCGACCGCGTAGACGGTCTCGACCGCGCGAACCACGATGCTGCGAAACGGGTTTCGGCACTCCGCTCCCAGCCCCGCCGCGCTGGCGGCCTGCCGGGCGACCGGTGAGAGCAGCGCGGAGTTCAGCGAGTAGCGGGCCAGCGGACCGGTGAGATGACGGGCGCCGTCGAGGGTGGCGTGCAGTGCGGTGGAATGCGGCACCTGCGATTCGCGGACGTGGTCGCTGAACTCGGCCACCGGGAACGGCGCACCGGCACTGCGGGTGATCGTCCCGTCCTCGATGGCGTAGCGCGGCCCGGTCAGCGCCAGCAGCTCGTGATCCACGGTGAGGTCGGGGAACTCGAACCCGGCCACCCATTGCACGGTCGCGAGCGCGTCGTCCAGGGCGCGGCGTAACTCCTGCGCCATCGGCTTGAGATCGGCTTTGGTGGGCACCGAGTAGAAGCCGCCGAGGCGGACGTTCACCGGATGGATGGATCGGCCACCGATGAGTTCCATCAGCCGATTGCCGGCCTTCTTCAGCGCCAGCCCGCGTTCGACCGCGGCGCGGTGGTTCTTGGCGACGGCGATGATGTCGGGCTCGCCGAGGAAGTCGGGCGCGTGCAGCATGTAGATGTGCAGGGCGTGGCTGTGGATCCACTCCCCGCAGTACAGCAGCCGACGCAGCGCGATCACCTGTGGGTCTAGCGTGACGCCGCAAGCGTCTTCCAGCGCGTTGCAGGCGCTGATCTGGTAGGCCACCGGGCAGATGCCACAGATCCGGGCGGTGATGTCGGGCGGCTCGGTGTGCGCCCGGCCCCGCAGGAAGGCTTCGAAGAACCGCGGCGGCTCGTAGATGTTGAGCTCGACGCGTTCGGGCACGCCGTTGCGCATCTCCACGTGCAGGGCGCCCTCGCCCTCGACTCGGGTGAGGGCACCGACACGGATGGTCCGGGAGTCAGTCATGGCGGTGTGGCTCGGCTTCCAGAGCGTCGTGGAACTGCGTGACGTTGAACGTGTCGAATACCCGGTTCACGTCGGGTCCTGACATTCCGTCGCGGTGCAGCAGCGGGATCATCGCCGGCATGTTGGGGGTGGCCGTCGGGCCGAAACAGCCGTAGCAGCCGCGGTGGTGGCGCGGGCACAGTGCGCCGCAGCCGGCGTGGGTGACCGGTCCCAGGCAGGCGATACCGTCGGCGACGGTCACACATGTCACCCCGGCCCGTTTGCATTCGGTGCACACGGTGGCCGCGGGCAGTCTGGGCTTGCGGCCGACGAGCAGCGCGGCCAGGGTGTCGAGCAGTTGGCGCCGGTCAATCGGGCAGCCCCGCAACTCGTAGTCGACCGTGACGTGTGCCGAAGCGGGCGTCGAGGTGGCCAGGGTGTCGATGTAGTCGGGCCGGGCGTAGACCACGGACGTGAACTCGGCGACGTCGGCGAAGTTGCGCAGCGCCTGGATGCCGCCCGCGATGGCACAGGCGCCGATCGCGACGAGAATGCCTGACTGCTCGCGGATTTCGCGGATTCGGCGCTCGTCGGAGGAGGTGGTCACCGAGCCCTCGACCAGCGAGACGTCGTAGGGGCCGCCGACGATCGCGCTGGAGGCTTCGGCGAACGTCGCGATCTGCACCTGCTCGGCCAGCGTGAGCAGTTCGTCCTCACAGTCGAGCAAGGTGAGCTGACATCCGTCGCAAGAGGCGAACTTCCACACAGCCAGGCTGGGCATGTCAGAGCTCCTTGGTTTCCAGCAGCGGACGCGCCACGTCGTAGCCGACCACTGGACCGTCGCGGCACACCAGCAGCGGACCGAGTTGGCAGTGACCGCACCAGCCGATGCCGCACTGCATGTTTCGTTCCAGCGAGACCCGGATGTCGCCGGGGGCAACCCCCTTGTCCAGCAGAGCCTGGGCACCGAAGCGCATCATCGGTTCCGGCCCGCACAGGAAGGCCTTCACCCGGGCGGGCGTCAGCGACAGCCGCCGCAGCGGCTCGGTGACGAACCCCGTCTCCCCCGGCCAGCCCTGGATCGGCACGTCCACGGTCAGGTGTACGTCCAGGCGCGGATCCTGTTGCCAGCGTTGCACTTCCGCGGTGTAGAGGAAGTCGCGCTGGGAACGGGCGCCGGCGATGAGCACCACCGTGCCGTAGCGCTCCCGGTGCGCCAGCGCGCCGAGAACCACCGGACGCAGCGGCGCCAGACCGACTCCGCCTGCCACGATCACCAGATCGCGTCCGGCCGCCTCGTCGAGTCCCCAACTGGTGCCGAACGGTCCACGCACACCGAGTGCGGTGCCCGGCTCCGCGGCGCACAGCGCCGCGCTTACCGCACCTACGTTGCGGATGGTGTGGGTGATGGTGCCGTCGGAGGATGACGGGTCACCGCTGACCGAGATTGCCACCTCGCCGACCCCGTAGGCGTAGAGCATCATGAACTCCCCCGGCCGCGGGGCCGACAGCTCGGTGGCGACGGGTTCGAGGCACAACGTGACCGAGTCGGCGTTCTCCACGACTTTCGAGCGCACCCGATACGGCATCGGCGCCATCGCCGAGGACTCCGGCGCCCACCCGCGCGTCACGGCCTCACTCATGGTCCTCCTCGGCGAGCCGGGCGAAGGTCGCCATCTCCTCGGTGATGTCGATCCCGGTGGGACACCAGGCGATACAGCGCCCACATCCCACGCAGCCCGACGAGCCGAACTGGTCATGCCAGCTCGACAGCTTGTGGGTGAGCCAGTGCCGGTAGCGCGAGGGACCCGAGGTCCGCACCGGTCCCTCGTGGACGAAGGTGAAGTCGAGCTCGAAGCACGACGCCCATTCCGTCCACCGCTCGGCGTGCTCGCCGGTGAGGTCGGTGACATCAGAGGTGCTGGTGCAAAAGCAGGTCGGGCACACCATGGTGCAGTTGCCGCAGGTCAAGCAGCGGCTGGCGACATCGTCCCAGTGCGGGGATTCACGTGACTCGGCGAGCAACCGGCGCAGGTCCACGTCGGGCATGCGGCGCCCCATCAGGTCAGCCGCGGCCGCGACGTCATCGGCGGCTGCCGCGGTCTCGGCGCGTTCGGCCACCCGGTGCGGGACCGCGGCCAGCACCTCGGCGCCCGCCGCGCTGCCGGTCTCGACGAGGTAGGTCGGCTCCGGTCCGTCGAGGCGTTCGGTCAGCGCCAGGTCGTAGCCCGACCGGCAGCCCGGACCGGTGTCCATCGAGGCGCAGAAGCACAGGTTGCCTGGTTCGGTGCAGTTGACGGCGACCACGAAGGCCTGCCTGCGCCTGCCGACATAGGAGCCGTCTGGGTGCGCTCCGCCGGACAGCACCCGGTCGAGCACCCCGATGGCGGCCAGATCGCAGCCGTGTACGCCGAGGAAGGCGTACTTGGGTTCGGGCTCGGGCGTGTCGACGCCGTCAGGCCCGCACCCCCACACCTTCTGGCGGGGCGGGTGCAGGAACTGCTTCCACGACTGGGGGCCTGAGGAATGCCCGAACGCGGCGAGGTCGTCGCGGCGGCGCAACTGGTAGCTTCCCGGCGCGACGTCGACACCCCAGCCGTGAGGCAGGTCGTCGGCGCTTGCCAACTCGGCGACCACGATGGCGTTGTCGCGCACGGTGGGGCCGACAACGGTGTATCCCCGCCCGCTCAGCTCGTCGACGAGTCGGTGCAGACCCGCGCCGTCGAGGACGACGGTATCGCTGGGTGCCATGCCGCCATCGTCGCGTACGACGATGGGCTTGCGCGTGGGTCATTCGGGGTACCGGTGAGGGGCCTAAAGTCACATCGCCCCAATCGTTCACCCAACCGCAACCTGGCCTCACTAGCGTCGCGGACATGTCTGCCGAAACCGACCAGCTGGAGTGCCTGCAGCGCGATATCGACGTGCTGCTCGACCGGCTGGCCGAGGCAGAACTCCGATGGCAACCGTGGATCGCTCCGGTTACTCCCGGAAACCGTTGCAGTGCAATTAATCTCGTGCATTACTGGGCTTTGCGACAGTGCGATCTGCGGGACCTGCAGCACCGGCTGGCCGAGCTCGGCCTGTCATCGCTCGGCCGCAGCGAAGCTCACGTCCAGGCGACTCTGCGGTCGGTGGCGGCAGCGATCTCGGCGATGCTGGGCCGCGGCTGGCAGGCGCCCGGTGCGGCCACCGTCAGCGCGCAGGACGGCGCGAACCTACTCGCCCGCAATGCCGACACCCTGCTCGGCCCGGCCGCCGAGGACCGCGCCGCACGGATCATGGTGACCCTGCCGTCCGAAGCGGCAGGCGATGCACGTCTGGTGCGTGCACTGGTCGACGCGGGGATGCGGATCGCCAGAATCAACTGCGCGCACGACGACGAAACCGCTTGGAAGACAATGGCCGCCAACGTCAGGTCGGCGGCGGCCGCCGCCGGCCGGCCGTGCCTGATCGCGATGGACCTCGCCGGGCCGAAGTTGCGAACCGGGCCGCTGCAGGGTGGCCCGCAGGTGGTGCGCCTGCACCCCAGCCGCAATGCCCGCGGCCAGGTCGTCGCGGCCGCCCGCGGCTGGCTGACCTCAGCTCAGCGACCGGCCCGCGCCCCCGAACCCGGCCTGGTCACCGTGCCCGTCGACCCGGAGTGGCTGGCCCGCCGCGTCGAAGGCGAGGAGTTGCTCCTGCACGACACGCGCGGGTCCAAACGGCGGCTGCTGGTCGCGGCCGCGGCCCCGGGTGGTTTCGTCATCACGACCGAGAAGACGACGTATCTGGAGTCCGGGACGGTGCTCAAGAGCAGAGGCCCCGGAGGGCACGAGCGAAGCGACTCGGGGAACAATAAAGGCGCGAAGAAACGGGGCGTGGTCGGCCCGCTCCCGGTCACCGAGCAGAGCATCGACCTGGCGGCCGGCGACGTCATCCGCCTCACACGCGACTGTGCCCCCGCACCCGCCGACGACGAGCCACCCCACATCGGCTGCACGTTGCCGGAGTTGTTCGACAGCGCCGAAGTCGGCGAACGAATCTTCTTCGACGACGGCAAGATCGGCGGTGAGGTGGTGGCCATCGCGCCCGACAGCATCGACGTCCACATCGACCATCCGCCGTATGGCACCGCGAAACTCCATGCGGGCCGGGGCATCAACGCCCCCGACACCGACCTGACGGTGTCGGCGCTGACCGACAAGGACCTGGCCGACCTGGCCACGGTCGTCGCGGTCGCCGACATCGTCCAGTTCTCGTTCGTCCGCGAACCCGCCGACGTAATCCGGTTGTTCGACGAACTGGCCCGGCTCGGCGACACCGAACTGGGAGTGGTCCTCAAGATCGAAACCCGGCTCGCCTTCGAGCATCTGCCGCAACTGATGCTGACCGCCATGCGGCGCAACCGGGTCGGGGTGATGATCGCCCGCGGCGACCTGGCAGTGGAGTGCGGTTACGAGCGGATGGCCGAAGTCCAGGAGGAGACGCTGTGCCTATGCGAGGCGGCGCACCTGCCGGTCATCTGGGCGACCCAGGTCCTTGAGCAACTCGCCAAGACGGGCCTGCCGTCGCGGGCCGAGATCAGTGACGCCGCAATGGCCGAGCGAGCCGAATGCGTGATGCTGAACAAGGGCCCCTATGTCACCGACGCGGTGCTGACCCTCGACGACATCCTGGGCCGGATGGCCGGCCACGAGTACAAGAAGAATTCGCTGCTACGCACTCTGCACTCCTGGTCGGCCGCCGGACTGTAGTCAGAGCACGCCGGGCGCGGGGTCGTGACCGAGCTGGTGGGCCAGCGCGTCGTCGACAGTGGGGTGGCGGAACCGGTGCCCGAGCGCCTGCAGCTTCGTCGGCAGCACCCGCTGATCTGCCTCGGCCAGTTCCCGCGCACCCTGCTCGCCGAGCAACACCCGCGGCCCGATCGACGGGACCGGCAGCAGCGCAGGCCGGTGCAGGGTCTTGGCGAGCACCGCGGTGTACTCGCTGTTGCGCACCGGGTTCGGCCCGACGGCGTTGACCGGGCCGGACAGCCGGTCGTCGTAGAGGGCGCGGTAGTACACGTCGAGCAGGTCGTCGATACCGATCCACGACAGCCACTGCCTGCCACTGCCCAGCCGGCCGCCCAGCCCGGCGGCGAACAGCGGGCGCAGCAGCCGCAGGGTGCCGCCCGCGGCGGACTGCACGATGCCGGTGCGCACCACGACAGTGCGTACCCCCGCGTCGGCGGCCGGGGCGGTGGCCGCTTCCCAGTCCGCGACCACATCGGCAAGGAATCCGTCACCGTGGGCGCTGTCTTCGCACAGCAGCGCGTCGCCGCGGTCGTATCCGTAGATGCCGATCGCTGACGCGCTGACGAAGGCACGCAGCGAACTGCCGGATTCGGCGGCCAGCGCAGCCAGCTTGCGGGTGGGCTCGATGCGGGAGTCGCGAATCGCCACGCGATGCTTGTCGGTGAACCGCCCGGCGATCGACTCACCGGCCAGGTGGACCACGGCGTCGACCCCGTCGAGCAGATCCGGCGCGGGATCGCTTGGATCCCAACGCCGTTCGTCTGAGTTCTGCGGCTCGCGCCGAACCAGTCGGATCACCCGGTGCCCGCCGGTGGACAGGAACGCGGCCAGTGCCGTGCCGACCAGACCGGACGAGCCGGTGATGGCGACCGTGAGGCGGTCCGCACCGGCCAGGGCCGCATCGCGGTGCGCAGCGAGGTCGTCGGCCAGTTGCCGGTGGCGATAGGCGAAGGTGGAGCGCAGCGCCGCGCCGGGCACCGTGGTGTCGACCTCGTCGTGGACCCTGGTGGCACCGTCGCCGGCGTCGCTGAAGCGGTGGGTGTGTCGCCACCAGCCGATGACCCGCGGCGGCAGCGTCATCAACCCATCCGAGGACAGCACGTCGCGGAACTGATACGGCGGGTCGTAACCGGTCGGGTCGTGCCGGGCGATCCAGCGCAGCCCGGCAGGCAATCCCAGGATGGCCACCCCGTCGGCAAGCGAGTCGGTTTCGGCGACGACCCGCATCGGCTGCCACGGCGGGACCAGCCGGCGCATCGCACCCGGCCGGGTGTGCCAGGCGAACACCTCGTCGAGCGGATGGTCGACGATGCTCGCGTATTCAATACCCACGTGTGACATTCGGAGCCGCGGTCCGACCGGATTGCTCCGCTGAGTCAGCGACGGTCGGTGTCCTCGGTCACGTCCGGCTCGCCGGCGGTCTCCACGGGATGGACGGCGGCCTCTTCGGCCGGTTCCGGCAGTTCGGGTTCGTCGTCGCTGGGCAGATCGGCCTCGGGATCCTCGGACACCACCTCATCGGGGTGCTGCTCCTCGGCGAGCTCGTCTGCCGGGTAGTCCGCGTCGAACGTCGAGTAGGTGGACTCGACGACGTCCTCGTCGGAATAGGCAATCGCCGGCTCCTCGGCGGGCTCCGGGTCGGGCGCGGCGGCGGGACCGCCATGCTGACGCTCGCGGATCGCGTCCACGATCAGCAGGATCACCCCGAGCACGCTGGCGGCAATGCACACCCACGCGACGAGCTCATTGCTGGTGACGACCGCGGTGACCAGGGCCGCGAGGCCGACCACCGCCAGTACGAGCGCAACGATCAGCATCGATCAACCTCCGGCAGCCAGATCAAGGTTGGATTCGGACACGTGGCCCGACGGACCTGCCCGACGGAAGGCTTAGTTGTTACCCCGGTTGAACTGGTTGAACCCGCCGCCGTCGGTGGCTGCGCCGGAGTCGACCGGTGCCGCCGACCCACGCTGGCCCAGCTCCTCGAGCTGCGACTCGAGGTAGGTCTTGAGCCGGGTGCGGTACTCGCGCTCGAAGGTGCGCAGCTGCTCGAGCCGGCCCTCCAGGACGGTCCGCTGCTGGTTGATGGTGCCCATGATCTCCGAGTGCTTACGCTCGGCGTCCGCCTGCAGTGCGTCGGCCTTCTCCTGGGCCTGCCGCAGCTGGGTTTCCGAGCGGGTCTGCGCGTCGGCGAGCATCGCTTCGGAGCGCTGCTTGGCATCGGCGACCGTGGTCTCGGCGGTGTGCCGGGCCTCGGAGAGGATCTGGTCGGCATTGGCGCGCGCGTCGGCGAGCAGCTTGTCGGCCTCGGCCTTGGCGGTGCCCGTCAACCGGTCGGCGGTGTCCTGGGCCAGGCTCAGCACCCGGGCCGCCTTGATCGCCTGCTCCTCGGTGACCGACGGCGACGGCGCGGGAGCGGGGGCGGGCTGCGCGACGGGCGCCGGGGCTGGTTCGGGTTCCGGCTCGGGCTGGTAGAGCGGGATCGCCTGAGTGGGCTGCGGTACACCGCCGCCGGCACGGGCCGAGGCCAGCTCCTGATCGAGCTCACTGACCCGCTGACGCAGATCGGAGTTCTCCTCGATCAGGCGGGTGAGCTCGTTCTCCACCAGGTCGAGAAACGCGTCGACCTCGTCCTCGTTGTAACCGCGCTTGCCGATCGGTGGCTTGCTGAACGCCACATTGTGCACGTCGGCCGGTGTAAGTGGCATTGCCTGCCCCCTCGAGTCTGGACGGTCGAACCGATGTCAAAGTGTAGAACGCGTGTCGCGTTCATCGTGCCGTACTGTAACTGGCGTCCATCCTGTCACACCAGAACCGTCGGTTGCGCCCGAGACTAATAATTAAGAGCGAATTTCAAAGTTTTGGTACCCCGCAGCTCGGCGCGCCTAACCGGATTCGCCCGCCTGGTGAGGTAAGTTGCCCCGCCCTGTCAGGCCGCTGCGGCCGCCGCGTTGAAGGCCAATTGCATCCCGATGAACGCAACCAGCAGCAGCACCATGATCGACAGGTCGAAACGCACCGCACCGATCGTCAACTGCGGAATCAGGCGCCGCAAGAGTTTCACCGGAGGGTCGGTCACCGTCATGATCGCCTCGAGGACGACCACGGTGAGGCCGCGCGGCTGCCAGTCCCTGGCGAACGAACGAATGAACTCCACCACGACCCGGGCGATGAGCAGCAGCCAGAAGATGAACAGCGCGAAACCCAGGATTTCGAAGAACAGCGCCAACTAAAGCCGGTCCTTAACTAACAGCGGATGTGACATTGCCGACATCGCTGGCATGTCTCCAGCGTGACGCAGCCAGCCTACCTACTCGGCGTGGGAGCCGCCGGGCCGGCAACCGTTGCCGGCGCCGGGTTCACTGATAGCTGTAGAAGCCGGCTTCAGCGATGCGGCGGCGCTCCTCGGCGGTGACGTCGACATCGGCCGGAGAAAGCAGGAACACCTTGGTGGCGACCTTGTCGAACGAGCCGCGCAGGGCGAAGGCCAGGCCGGCGGCGAAATCCACCAGACGCTTGGCGTCGGCGTTGTCCATCGAGACCAGGTCCATGATCACCGGCTGGCCGTCACGGAAACGCTCGCCGATGGTGCGGGCCTCGCTGTAGTCCTTGGGGCGCAGCGTGGTGATCTTCGACATCGGGCTGCCGGCCTCGAACAGTTCGGCCATCCGGCGAGGGTCCATCGCCAGGGCGCCGCGGGTCGACCCGCGCAGGGAACCGAACCGCGAGGGGCGCGGCATGTCGTCGAACTCACGCGGGCGGAACCGCGGCTCGTCGGCGTAGCTGCGGAACCCGCCGGTGGCCGGGGCGTCGTACTCGCCGCGCGGGTCGTCGTATTCACGGGCGGCGCGCGGCTCGCGGTCGTCGTAACGACCGGCGCGCTCGTAGCCTTCGTCGGCGAAACGCTCACCGCGACGGGCGTATCCGCCGCGGGCGGTGCCGCGGTCGTCGTCGTCGTAGTACTCGTCGTCGTAATCGTCCATCGGGGCCATCCCGAAGTAGGCCTTGACCTTGTGGAGAGTGCTCATCGCTGGACCCTTCTTGAGCGTGAAGTTCGGTGTCTGTGATGAAGATGTGACTGGAGTGACTACTCAGGGAGACGTTAGAGGACGATTTCCCATAAGCGCTGTACCGACACGCACACACGTTGATCCGTGTCGCACGGCGGCTTCCAGATCGCCCGACATGCCCGCGGACAGCTCGGTGGCCTGCGGATGGCGGCCCAGTACCCGCTGGTGTTCGGCGGCCAGCGCCGAGAATGCGGCGTCGGGATCGGCGCCCAGTGGCGGGATCGCCATCAGCCCGACCAGTCGCAGCCCGTCGGCGCCTGCGATCTGATCGCACATCGCGTCAACCCCGGCCCGATCGCCGATGTCGACGCCGCCGCGCGCCGTGTCCCCGTCGAGGCTGATCTGCAGGAACACCCGCACCGGCGTGGACCGCACCCCGTCAGCGATCGCCTGCTGCACACCGCGATCCAGCGCGGCGGCCACCTTGGCCGTCGACAGCGAGTGGACCGTATCCGCCCACACCGCAATGCTTTTGGCTTTGTTGCGCTGAATCTGGCCGACCATGTGCCAGTGCAGGTCGCGCGCCCCGGTCGCGGTCTGCACCTCGGCGATCTTGGCCGACGCCTCCTGCTCACGGGATTCGCCGAAGGACCGGCACCCCAGCCGCCAGAGAATCTCGACATCGCTGGCCGGAAAGAACTTGGTGATCGGCAGCAGCTCGATGTCGGCGGCATCGCGGCCCGCTGCCGACGCCGCGGCGGCCAGCCTGTCGCGCAGCCCGGTCAGCGCCGCGGCGAGTTCGGATTCGCGATCGCTCATTCCATCCACACCAGGCAAGCGAGCCGGCCGGTCGGTGCGCCCCGGCGATGGCTGAACAAATTCTTGTCGGCGACGGTGCACCGCGGGTCGACGTCGACGGACGTGACCCCGGCGTCGCGCAATTGCCGGACGATCCCGGCCCGCAGGTCCAGCCCGGCGGTCCCCCGTGCCGTTCGGGTGCGACTACCCGGCAGGCGGGCCTCGACGTCGGCGGCCATCTGGTCGGGCACCTCGTAGTTGGCGCCGCTGACAGCGGGCCCGAGCAGCACGGAGATGTCTTCGGTGCGCGCACCCGCGGCCAGCATGGCTTCCAGCGTGCGCAGCACGACACCGTCGGCGGCCCCGACCCGTCCCGCATGCACCGCGGCGACGACGCCGGCGCGGGCGTCGCCCATCAGCACCGGCACGCAGTCGGCCGTCACCACCGCCAGCGCAAGCCCGGGCGTGGAGGTCAGGAGTGCATCGGTGTCGGGCAGCGGGTCGGTGCGGGGTTCGGCGACGACCTCGAGGTGGTCACCGTGCACCTGATTCATCCACACCACATGGTCGGGAGGTAAGCCGATGGCTTTCGCCAGCCTCGCCCGGTTGGCCGCCACCGCGGCGGGATCGTCACCGACGTGGTCACCGAGATTGAAGGTGTCGAACGGCGGCTTGGACGCCCCGCCGGCCCGGGTGGTGGTCACGCGGCGAATGCGAACAGTCACAGCACCCAGTATCGGCGGCGGGTGAGAGACGGCGTCAGTGCCGCATGAAGGGCGGCACGTCGACATCGTCATCGGCGATGCCGCCGTCGTCTCCGCCGATGCTGACCGTCGCACCGTTGGTGTGCACCGGCACGCTCACCGCGTCGATCGGGTCGAACAGCGAGGAGCTGAGCTTGCCCGCGGCACCCGCGGCGATCGTGGAGCCCGAACCGACCACCGGCTTGCGGCTGGGTCCGGCGGCGTCGAAGCCGGCGGCGATGACCGTCACCCGGACCTCGTCGCCCAGCGAGTCGTCGATCACGGTGCCGAAGATGATGTTGGCGTCGACGTGGGCGGCGTCCTGGACCAGCGAGGCGGCCTCGTTGATCTCGAACAGCCCGAGGTCGCTGCCGCCGGCGATCGACATCAGTACGCCCTGGGCGCCTTCCATCGAGGCTTCCAGCAGCGGGGAGTTGATGGCGATCTCGGCGGCCTTGAGCGCGCGACCGTCGCCGCGGGCCGAACCGATGCCCATCAACGCGGTACCCGCACCGCTCATGATGCCCTTGACGTCGGCGAAGTCGACGTTGATCAGGCCCGGGGTGGTGATCAGGTCGGTGATGCCCTGCACGCCGTTGAGCAGCACCTCGTCAGCGCTGCGGAAGGCGTCCATCAGCGAGACCTGGGCATCGCCCATCTGCAGCAGCCGGTCGTTGGGGATGACGATCAGGGTGTCGCAGCTCTCGCGCAGCGCTTGGATACCGGCCTCGGCCTGGTTGGACCGGCGCTTGCCCTCGAAGGAGAACGGCCGGGTGACCACGCCGACGGTCAGTGCGCCGAGCTTGCGGGCGATGGTCGCCACGACGGGCGCGCCGCCGGTTCCGGTGCCGCCGCCCTCGCCTGCGGTCACGAAGACCATGTCGGCGCCGCGCAGCAGCTCTTCGATCTCGTCCTTGGCGTCCTCCGCGGCCTTGCGGCCCACCTCGGGGTCGGCGCCGGCACCGAGGCCGCGGGTGGAGTCACGTCCGACGTCGAGCTTGACGTCGGCGTCGCTCATCAACAGCGCCTGGGCGTCAGTGTTGATGGCGATGAACTCGACACCCTTGAGGCCCTGCTCGATCATGCGGTTGACGGCGTTGACGCCGCCGCCGCCGATGCCAACGACCTTGATCACGGCCAGGTAGTTATGCGGGGGGGTCATCGTCTGGGTCTTCCTCCCTGTCGGGCTCGGGTGGCGCTAATCCCCTTGGGCAAACCCTCAACCTCAACCTCAGGCTTAGAGTTATGTCAAGTAGTTCCGCGCAACCAGAACGATATGGACGGTCCCCGCGGGATTGGGGAGGCGCGCCGACGTGTCGTGGGCGAATTTCGCGCGACGTCCGTCACGGCGCCACCCGATCTACTTGACGGTCGGCAGATCCGGGCTCGAGACGTCATAGGTACGGCCCGGCTGGGTCAGCAGCGCCGCGAGCTTCTCGGCCTTCTCCGCGGTGCGGTCGGTGGTCCCCCACACCACAGTCCGCCCGTCGGTGAGCGTCAGAGTCACCGATGCCACCGACGGCGCGGCGACCCGGCTGACCTGACCGACCACCTCCGGGCTCAGCGCCGTCATCACCTCCAGGGCCGCACGCGTCGGTGCGTCCGTGGGTCCGGGATTGTCGACATCGATGTAGGCCAGGCCCGGCGGCGGCGGCGCGGTCGCGAAGTCCACACCGTCCTTGTCGAACAGATGCGGGCCGTCCGGATAGTCCTTCACCACGATCGGGACCCGCTCCACGATCGTGATACGCAGGGTCGACGGGTACTCGCGCTGCACCCGGGCGCTGGCCACCCGGCGGATCTCGGCAACCCGGTCGGCCACCGTGTCGGTGTTGATCTGCAGCAGCGGCGTGCCGAGCTGGACCTTCGCGGCGTCGATGACCTCGTCGCGCGTCACCGCGCCGACCCCGGTCACCACCAGCGAGCGGGCCGACATCAGCGGGGTGAAGTACAGGATCAGGCCGAGTCCGACGGCGACCACACTCAACACGATCAGCCACACCAGCAGCCGCAACCCCCGAACCGTGCCGCGGCCCAACTGTTTCGGCGCCTCGACGTGCTGGCTGCGAACCCGGCGCTTGGCCTCCCTGCGGGCCTCCTCGATCGCCATCGCCCTGGTTTGCGCCGCGCGGCGCTCCTCACGCTCCCGGCGGGCCTTGCGCCGAGGTCCCTCGAAGTCGGGCTCCTCGGGCTGGGCTTCGCCAGACTCTGCGGTCTCAGTCTCGGCCTCGTCGAGATCGACGTTCTGCACGTCCTCACTCGCACTGTCGCGCCCAGCCGTCGGTTCGGGCGCGTCGGGAGGCTGCGGCGGATCCGGCTCGGTCACCGCTGCTCCCGGCCGGCCTTGTCCTGGATCGCGGCGATGATCTCCGGACCCAGCATCGTCACGTCGCCGGCGCCCATGGTGACCACGACGTCGCCGCTGCCCACCGATGCCGCCACCCGTGCGGCGACCGCGGAGAAATCCGCCACGTAGTGCACCGGCACGCTGACATGCTCGGCCACGGTGGCCCCGCTGATACCGGGCATCGGTTGCTCGCGGGCGGCGTAGACGTCGAGCACGAACACCTCGTCGGCGGTGTCCAGCGCGCTACCGAACTCACGCGCGAAAGTCTTTGTGCGCGAATATAAGTGGGGTTGGAAGACCACGATACTGCGGGCCCCGGTGATGGTCGGGTGGCCGGTGCGGTCCTGGCGGGCGATCGCGCGCAGCGCGGTCAGCGCGGCGCGCACCTCGGTCGGGTGATGGGCGTAGTCGTCGAACACCTTCACCCCGCCCGCCACCCCGACCAGCTCGAAACGCCTACGCACACCGTCGAAACCGGCCAATCCGTCGAGCACCTCGTCGATCGGCGCGCCCACCTCGAGTGCCGCGAGCAGCGCAGCGAGCGCATTGAGCGCCATATGCCTGCCCGGCACCGCCAGGCGCATCACCCGCTGATGAGACTCCCCCGCCAATTGGATGTGGGCCACTGCCCCGGTGCCGTGCTGTTCCCAGTCGACCAGTGCCCCGGCCAGACCGTCACCCGGCCCGCTGCCGTAGCGCAACACCCGTACACCGCTGGCGGCGCTGCGTTCGGCCAACGCGGCCGCACCGGGATCGTCGGCGCAGATGACCAGCGCACCGCCCGGAACCAGCCGTTGTACGAACGCGTCGAACACCGCGCTGTAGGCCTCCGCGCTGCCGAAGTAATCCAGGTGGTCGGCCTCGACATTGGTCACCACCGCCACGTTCGGGGTGTATTCCAGCAGCGAGCCGTCACTCTCGTCGGCCTCGGCGACGAAACAGTCACCACTTCCGTTGTGCGCGTTGGTACCTGCCTCCCCGAGGTCACCACCGACCGCGAACGACGGGTCCATCCCGACATGCTGCAACGCGACGATCAGCATCGAGGTGGTGGTGGTCTTACCGTGCGTACCAGTCACCAGCAAGGTGCGCTGCCCGGCCATCAGCTTGGCCAGCACCACCGGGCGCAGGATCACCGGGATCCCGCGCCGGGCGGCCTCGACCAACTCCGGGTTGGTCTTCGGGATCGCGGCGTGGGTGGTGACCACCGCGGTCGGACCGCCGGGCAGCAGATCCAGGTTCGCCGCGTCATGGCCGATGCTGATCTGCGCGCCGCGGGCCTGCAGTGCGACCACGCCGCGCGACTCCTTGGCGTCCGAGCCCGACACCAGCCCCCCGCGGTCGAGCAGGATGCGCGCGATCCCCGACATCCCGGCACCGCCGATGCCGACCATGTGCACCCGGGCCAGCTCCGGCGGCAGTGCCTTGGCGGTGCTCATCGGGCCTCTCCGCGGTGCGCTCGAGCCACATCCAGGGCCACCTCGGCGACCCGGCGTGCGGCGTCGCGGTGGCCGACCTGGGCGGCGGCGTTGGTCATGGCCTGCAGGCGGGCGGTGTCGCTGAGCAGGCCGACGACCTCGCCGGCGACGAAGTCGCTGGTGAGGTCGCTGTCGGCGACCAGAAGCCCGCCACCGGCGTTGACCACCGGCAGCGCGTTGAGCCGCTGCTCGCCGTTGCCGATCGGCAGCGGAACGTAGACGGCGGGCAGCCCGACGGCCGAGACCTCGGCGACTGTCATCGCCCCGGAGCGGCAGATCGCCAGGTCGGCGGCGGCATAGGCCAGGTTCATCTCGCTGAGGTAGGGCACCGCGACGTAGGGCGGGTCGCCGGGCGGCGGGGTCCGCAGGTCCAGGGTGTTCTTCGGGCCGTGGGCGTGCAGCACCGAGATACCCGCCGCGGCCAGCTCCGCCGCTGCCCCGCTGACCGCGCGGTTGATCGACGCCGCGCCCTGCGAGCCGCCGAACACCAGCAGCACCACCGCGTCGTCGGCGAACCCGAAGTGGGCGCGGGCCGCGGACCGCAACGCCGTGCGATCCAGTTCGGTGATCGACGCGCGCACCGGCATGCCCACCACCTCGGCGCCGGCCAGACCAGAGTCCGGCACCGCGGCCAGCACGCGGCGCGCGGTCCGTGCGCCGACCCGGTTGGCCACGCCGGCGCGGGCGTTGGCCTCGTGCACGACGACGGGAACCCGGCGCCTGCGCAATGGCCCGCCGCGGGCGGCGAGATAGGCAGGCACGGCCACGTAGCCGCCGAAGCCGATCACCACGTCGGCGGCGACATCGTCGAGGACGGCACGGGTCTCCTTGACGGCGCGGCGCACCCGCAGCGGCAAGCGCAGCAGATCGCCGTTGACTTTGCGTGGCAGCGGGACAGGAGTGATCAGTTCGAGGTGGTAGCCGCGCTCGGGGACCAGCCGGGTCTCCAGGCCGCGGGCGGTCCCCAGGGCGGTGATGCGAACGTTTGGGTCGAGCGCCTTGAGCGCGTCGGCGACTGCCATGGCCGGTTCCACGTGACCTGCGGTGCCGCCGCCGGCCAGGACGACCGAGACCGATGCGCCGCGCTCACTACTCACCCGTAACGCTGACCTTCCAATGTGCGGGACCGCCGTGGCTGGCCGGCTCCCTGGCTGCCGTATCGCTGTGCCCCGCGTTGCGAAGCATCACCATGATGCCCTGAGCGCCGGGTGGGCCGTTGCGCCGTCCTCGTTTTGGCGGGTGCGTCGGCGCGACCGCGGGTGGGCGTCTTCACCGGTTTGGCGGCTCTGCCCGATTTGGCGGGTTTGGCGGGTTTGACGGGTTTGACGGCGGCCGGCTTGGTGCGCAGCCGGTCGCGCAGCGCCTCCACCCGGGTCGGCACATACGGCTCGGGCAGCGGCAGCCGCAGCAGCCGGTTCATCCGGTCGTCGCGGCCGGCGCGCAGTGCAGCCACCGCCTCAGGCTCGTGGCGGGCCGCGTTGGCCATCAGTCCGATCATGAACAGCGTTGTTGCCGTTGATGTTCCACCCGCAGAGATCAGCGGCAGCTGAATGCCGGTGACCGGAAGCAGGCCGATCACGTAGCCGACGTTGATGAACACCTGGCCGATCACCCACATGGTGGCGGTGGCGGTCAGCAGCCGCAGGAACGGATCGGCTGACCGCCGGGCGATGCGCATCCCGGTGTAGGCGAACAGACCGAACAGCGCCAGCATGCCGAAGGCTCCGACGAACCCGAGTTCCTCACCGATGATGGCGAAGATGAAGTCGTTGTGGGCGTTGGGCAGGTAGTTCCATTTCGCGGTGCCCTGGCCTAGTCCGTCGCCGAACACACCGCCGTTGGCCAGCGCGAATTTGGCCTGCCGGGCCTGATATCCCGAGCCCTGGGCGTCGGCGGCGGGATCCAGCCAGGACCGCACCCGATCAGAGCGGTAGCCCGCGGACACCGCTAGCACCGCCGCGGCCCCGACCGCAGCCAGCACCGAGGTGACGAAGACCTTCAGCGGCAGGCCGGCGAACCACAGCATGGCGAGCAGGATGATGCCCAGTGACACCGTCTGGCCGAGGTCGGGCTGGGCGACGATCAGCGCCAGGGCGATCACCGCCGCGGGGATCAGTGGCACCAGCATCTCGCGCAGCGAGGCGCGCTCCATCCGCCGGGTCGCCAGCAGATGGGAGCCCCAGATGGCGAACGCGATCTTGGTGAGTTCGGACGGCTGCATCGACAGGCCGGCAACGACGAACCAGCCCCGGGAGCCGTTGGACTCGTGGCCGATCCCGGGGATCAGCACCAGTGTGATCAGCACGATCGTCACCGCGAATGCGAAGAACGACATCCGGCGCATGAAACTCACCGGCAGCCGCAGCGCGATCCAGCAGGCGAACAGCCCCAACACCGTCCACATGACCTGGCGGAAGAAGATCGACCAGGGTGAGCCATCCTCGTCGTAGGAGTGCACACCGGAGGCCGACAGCACCATGGTCAGGCCCAGGATGATCAGCAGGGCGGCCACCGAGACGATCAGGTGGAACGAGGTCATGGGCCGGCCCAGCCACGCGCCGAACGTCTTGTGCGGCAGGAAGCGGAGTTTGGCCGGCGCCTCGGCGGTGGCGACCGCGACGGCGCCGGTGGTGGTCTCGCCGGCGGCGGAGGCAGCGGTGTCGTTCTCGGCGGGCACATCAGTGCCGTCGGCGGTGCCCTTGGCACCCCGACGCCGCAACCGGGTCAGGATGTTGTCAGCCATGGCCGCTACCGCGCCGCAGCACGAACGGCGGCGGCGAACGCGTCCCCGCGGTCGCCGTAGCCGGCGAACTGGTCGAACGACGCACCAGCAGGGGCCAGCAGCACGGTGTCACCCGGCCGGGCCAGGCTGGCGGCAGCCGCGACGACCTCGGTCATCACCCGTGCACCAAGGCCAGTTCCGGAAGCGTCGACCAACCGAGTCCCACGAGCAACATCTGACTCATTAGTCCCTTGCACCACAGCATCCTCCCGCGTCACAACCTCGATGACGGGGACATCGGGTGCGTGTCGCGATAACGCGTTGGCAACCACCGCACGGTCGCGACCGATCAGCACGGCACCGACCAGCCGGTCTGCCACCCGGGTGATCATCTCGTCGACCGAGGCGCCCTTGAGCAGGCCGCCGGCCACCCAGACCACCCGCGGATAGGCCAGCACCGACGCCTGGGCCGCGTGCGGGTTGGTGGCCTTGGAGTCGTCGACGTAACTCACCCCGTCGACGACGCCGACGGCCTCGGCACGGTGGCGGCCCACCCGGAAGCCGGCCAGCGCGTCGGCGATCGCCGAGGCCGGCACGTCCACCGCACGCGCCAGCGCCGCGGCGCCGAGTGCGTCAAGCACCCCGACCGGCCCGGCCACCGGGATCGACGCCGCAGGCGCCAGCGCGAGGTCCTCGGCGAACGCACGGTCCACGAGCAGACCGTCGCGCACCCCGAGTTCACCGGCCGCCGGCTCGCCGAGCCGGAAACCGGCCTTCACCGGCGCGGCGGCGGCGGGCAGCAGGGCGGTCGCCGGCCCGTCGTCGAGCCCGACGACGGCCACCCGGCCCTGCAGCGCCCTGGCCTTGGCCGCGGCGTAGGCGGCGAAACTGCCGTGCCAGTCGAGATGGTCCTCGGCGATGTTGAGCACCGCCCCGGCCTCCGGGCGCAGCGAGGGCGCCCAGAACAGCTGAAAGCTGGACAATTCGACCGCGAGCAGGTCGGCGGGCTGGGACAGGACGTCGAGGACCGGATCGCCGATGTTTCCGCACAGCATCGCGCGACGGCCGTCGGCGAGCAGCATCGCGTGCAGCATCGAAGTGGTGGTGGTCTTGCCGTTGGTTCCGGTGACCACCAGCCAGCGCCGGGGTGGCCCGTAATGCCCCGTTGCGTCCAGGCGCCACGCCAGTTCGACATCGCCCCAGATCGGCACACCCGCGCCGGCCGCAGCGGCCAGCACCGGGGCCTGCGGCGGGAAGCCGGGGCTGGTGACCACCAGGTCGACCGCGCCGATGTCGGCTACCGCCCGCGTCGGCTCGATGGTCTCGATCCCGTTGGCGGCCAAGACTTTCCGAGCATCGTCGTTGTCATCGCAGACCACGATGTGGACGTCCCACGAGGCCAGTGCGGCAACCACCGCACGTCCGGTGATCCCGGCTCCAGTGACCAGTACCCGAGCTCCGCGGGCCAGCGGCTCCAGGCCAGTCACGTCAGGCTCCGATGGCCGAGAGCCACTCGCCGTAGAACAGGGCCACGCCCAGGCCGCACGCGATCGCGGTCAGCAGCCAGAACCGGATGATCACCGTCGTCTCCGCCCAGCCCACCAGCTCGAAGTGGTGGTGGAACGGCGCCATCCGGAACACCCGCCGCCCGGTGGTGCGGAACGCCAGGATCTGCACGACGACAGAGGTCACCTCGGCGACGAACAGGGCGCCGAGCACCACCGCGAGGACCTCGGTGCGGCTGGTCACCGACAGCCCGGCGATGATGCCGCCCAGGGCCAGCGAGCCGGTGTCCCCCATGAAGATCTTGGCCGGGGCCGCGTTCCACCACAGGAACCCGATACACGCACCCGCGGTGGCGGCGGCGATGAGCGCCAGGTCGAGCGGGTCGCGCACGTTGTAGCAGCCCAGGCCGGGGGCGGTCGCGCAGGCGTTGCGGTACTGCCAGAACGTGATCAGCACGTAGGCCGCGCTGACCATCGCCATGCTGCCGCCGGCCAGCCCGTCGAGGCCGTCGGTGAAGTTCACCGCATTCGACCAGGCGCTGACCACGACCACGACGAACAACACGAACAGCAGCGGGGTCAACGTGACAGTGGCGATCTCGCGCACATAGGACAGCTCCGCGCTGCCCGGCGTCAGCCCGTCGGCGTTGCGGAACTGCAGCACCAGGATGCCGAACAGCACGGCCGCGGTGATCTGGCCGACGGTCTTGGCGGTCTTGTTCAGGCCGAGGTTGCGGGAGCGGCGGATCTTGATCAAGTCGTCGACGAAACCCACCGCACCCAGCGCGGTGGCCAGCCCCAGCACCAGCAGCCCGGACGCTGACGGGCCGCTGCCGTCCATTGCCAGCCCGACCAGATGGGTGCCGAAATAGCCGGCCCAGATTCCGGCGATGATCGCCACCCCGCCCATCGACGGCGTTCCGCGCTTGGTCTTGTGGCTCGGCGGGCCGTCCTCGCGGATCTCGTGGCCGAACCCCTGCCTGGTGAACAACCGCACCAGCACCGGGGTGAGCAGTATCGACACCGCCAGCGCGATGCCGACAGCGATGAGGATCAGTCTCATGGAGTGGCCACCAACGCTTCGGCCAGCGCGCTCAGGCCCGCGGCGTTGGACGCCTTGACCAGCACCACGTCTCCGGGCTGCAGCTCGGCGCGCAGCAACTCCAGGGCGGCGTCAGCGTCGGGGACCATGGTGGACTCCGAACCCCAGGAACCTTCCATGACCGCCCCGTGATGCATGGCGCTCATAGGCCTCCCGGTTCCGACGACGACGAGTCGACTGATATCTAAGCGCACCGCCAGCCGTCCGATACGGTCGTGTTCAGTAATCGAGTCCTCACCGAGCTCGCCCATCTCGCCCAGAACGGCCCAGCTGCGCCTGCCCTGCGGGCGGGCCATCACGGCCAGCGCCTGCAGTCCGGCACGCATCGAGTCGGGGTTGGCGTTGTAGGCGTCGTTGACCACGGTCACCCCGTCGGCGCGGGTGTGCACCTCCATCCGGTGCCGCGACGCCGGGCCTGCGTCGGCCAGCGCGGCGGCCACCTGCGGCAGGCTCGCGCCACACTCCAGGGCGATCGCGGCGGCCGAGAGCGCATTGCTCACCTGATGCTCGCCGTGCACCGCCAGCGCGACGCCGACGGATCCCTCGGCGGTGGTCAGGGTGAAGCGGGGCCGGGCCAGTTCGTCGAGCTCGATATTCTCGGCGCGGATGTCCAACCGCCTATTGCCTCGCTCCTCCTCGGCCTCGTTCCTCGGCCGCATCGTCGGCTCGGCACCTTCACCGCGTCCGACCCGCACCACGCGGGCGACGGTCTTGGCGTCCATCGCCGCCACGTACGGGTCATCGGCATTGAGCACCGCGACGCCACTGGCTGGAAGGGCTTGTACCAGTTCAGATTTCGTCTCCGCGATGATCTCCCGCGAGCCGAACTCGCCCAGGTGGGCGGTACCGACGTTCAGCACGGCCGCGATCGACGGGCGCGCGATGGCGGCCAGCGCGGCGATGTTGCCCGGATGGCGCGCCGACATCTCCAGGACCAGGAAGTCGGTGTCGGAGGTGGCGCGCAGCACCGTCCACGGGTGGCCGAGTTCGTTGTTGAACGAGCCCGGCGGTGCCACCACCTCGCCGAGTGGGCGCAGAACAGCGGCGATCAGGTCTTTCGTCGAGGTCTTACCCGAGGAGCCGGTGATCCCGATGATCGTCAGGCCGCCGTCGACCAGCTCCGCGGCGACCGCGTTGGCGAGTTTGGCCAGCGCGGCCAGCACCGCCGCCCCCGAACCGTCGGTGTCGTGTTCGAGCACACCGGCTCCCGCGTCGGCCGCGACCGCAGGCGGCACCACGATGGCGGGCACGCCGACCGGCCGGGCGGCCAGCACGGCGACCGCCCCCGCCGCGACCGCCGCCGCCGCGAAGTCGTGGCCGTCGGAGCGGGCACCAGGCAACGCCAGGAACAGGCCACCGGGGCTGAGCTTGCGCGAGTCGAACTCGACGGTGCCGGTCACCCGGAGCTGGGCGGCCTGCGCCGGGCTGATATCGGCCAGCTCACCGCCGACGATCTCGGCAATTCTCGCGACAGTCAACGGAATCACGGTGCAGTTCCCAACGATTCGAGTGCCAGGGCCAGTTCCTCACGGTCGTCGAAGGGGCGGGTCTGGCCGCCGCCGGTCTGGCCTTTTTCATGGCCCTTGCCCGCGATCACCACCACATCGCCGCGGCGGGCCCACGCGACGGCGTGCCGGATGGCCGCGCGCCGGTCGCCGATCTCGACGACGTCGGCCCGCTGGCCGGCCTGTGCGACACCAGCCAGGATGGCGGCGCGGATCGACGCCGGGTCCTCGTCGCGGGGATTGTCGTCGGTGACGACCACCAGGTCGGCCAGCTCGGCGGCGATGCGGCCCATGGGTTCCCGCTTGCCCGCGTCGCGGTCTCCACCGGCGCCGAACACCACAGCCAGCCGCGAATCGGGCCTGCGCAAGGTTTCCAGCACCGCCTGCAGCGCGCCGGGTTTGTGAGCGTAGTCGACGACGGCGAGGAACTCCTGCCCGCGCTCGATCGCTTCGAGGCGACCCGGCACCGATGCCTCCCGCAGGCCGGGTGACGCCTGCTCGGGTGACACCCCGACGGCGTCGAGCATCGCCAGTGCGAGAAGGGCATTGGCGACGTTGTACCGGCCGGGCAGCCGGATACGCAGCCGATGATGCACTCCGGCGGGGTCCTGCGCGGTGAACTCCTGCACGCCGTTGTCTCCGACGGTGATGTCCTGTGCGCGCCAGTCGGCGGGGTGTCCGTCAGTGCTGACGGTCACCACCTGCACGGCGCGGCGCGCCATCGCCCGGCCGGCATCGTCGTCCACGCACACCACTGCCTGGGCCGCGTGCACCGGCGAGCCGGGGTCGAACAGTTTGGCCTTGGCCTCGAAGTAGGCCTCCATCGTCGGGTGGAAGTCGAGGTGGTCGCGCGACAGATTGGTGAACCCGCCGACGGCGAAGCGGATGCCGTCCACCCGCCCGAGTTCGAGTGCGTGGCTGGACACCTCCATCACCGCGGTGTCCACGCCCTGCTCGGCCATCACCGCCAGCAGCGCCTGCAGGGCGGGCGCCTCGGGGGTGGTCAGTGCGCTTGGCACGTCGTGCCCGGCGATCCGGACGCCGACGGTGCCGACCAGACCGGGCACCCGCTGCGCCGAGCGCAGGCCGGCTTCGATCAGGTGTGTCGTCGTGGTCTTGCCGGAGGTGCCGGTGACGCCGAGCACCACCACCCGGTCCGAGGGGTGGCCGTACACCGCGGATGCCAGCTCACCGAGTACGGCGCGCGGGTTCGGATGCACCAGCACCGGCACCGGCGCCGGTCTACCTGGACCGCCGTGGATGACGGCCAGACCGTCGGCGTCGGTCAGCACCGCCACCGCGCCGCGCTCGACCGCGTCGCCGGCGAAGGCGGCGCCGTGCGACGACGATCCGGGCAGCGCCGCGAACAGGTCGCCGGGCAGGGACTCCTGCCCGCGCAGCGTGATCCCGGTGATCTGCACTTCGGGGACGGCACCGCCGTTGGCCGGTACGGCACCGATCCGGGTGGCCAGCGTCGCCAGCGCCAAGGCCGGTGTCGAACGGGGCCGCAGGGGGTTGGTCATCGGATTGACACCCTACCGAGCCGAGCCGGTCGCACGGCTACTACATGGCCTGCAGGGTCAGCGGCGGTCCGGGGTCGGCCGACAGCGGGACGTTCTCCCGCTGCAGCAGCCAGGCGGCGATGTTGTGGAACAGCGGGGCCGCCGAGTGCCCGGCCGAGCCGTCGGCGTTGCGCTGCGGGTTGTCCATCATGATGCCGATGACGTAGCGCGGATCGTCGGCCGGGGCCATCCCGGCGAAGGTGATCCAGTAGACGTCGCTGTAGTAGCAGCCGCAGGCGGGGTTGATCTGCTGGGCGGTGCCGGTCTTGCCCGCGATCTGGTAGCCCTCGACGGCCGCGGCGGGGCCGGTGCCCTGCTGGTAGCCCATCGGGTCGCGCTGCACGACGGCGCGCAACATGTTGCGCACAGTACGGGCGGTCTCGGGTGAGACCACCCGGATGCCTGCGGGCCGCGGCTCCTCGGTGCGGGTGCCGTCTCCGGCGATGGTGGCCTTGAGGATGCGCGGCGGGATCCGCACGCCGTCATTGGCGATCGCCTGGTACATGCCCGCCATCTGCAGCAGGGTCATCGAAAGACCCTGGCCGATGGGCAGATTGGAGAACGAGCTGCCCGACCACTGGTCGATGGGCGGGACCAGACCGGAGCTTTCACCCGGCAGGCCGACGCCGGTGCGCTGGCCGAGGCCGAACTTGCCGAGCATGTCGTAGTAGCGTTCCGGGCCCACCCGCTGCGCGAGCATCAGGGTGCCGACGTTGGACGACTTACCGAACACCCCCGTGGTGGTGTAGGGCATCACGCCGTGCGCCCAGGCGTCACCGACGGTCACCCCGCCCATGTCGATCGAACCGGGCACCTGGAGGACCTCGTCGGGATTGGACAGCCCGTACTCGATCACCGAGGACGCGGTGACGATCTTGTTGACCGACCCCGGCTCGAACGGTGAGGTGACGGCGAGGTTGCCCATCTGCTTGTCGGCCTGACGGCCGATGTCCTGGCTCGGGTCGAAGGTGTCGTCGTTGGACATGGCCAGCACTTCGCCGGTCTTGGCGTCGAGCACCACCGCGGAGACGTTCTTGGCTCCGGAAACGTCCTTGGCCTGCTGCACCTGCTGCTGGACGTAGAACTGGATGTCGTCGTCGAGCGTCAGCTGCACCGTCGAGCCGTCGACGGCGTCGTGCTTGTTGCGGTAGCTACCCGGGATCACCACGCCGTCGGACCCGCGGTCGTAGGTGATGGAGCCGTCGGTGCCGGCGAGTTGGGAGTCCATCGAGTCTTCGAGACCGAGCAACCCGTGCCCGTCCCAGTCGATGCCGCCGACGATGTTGGCCGCCAAGGCCCCGCCCGGGTACTGGCGCAGATCCTGTCGTTCGGCGCCGACCTCGGGGAACTTCTTGATGATCGCGGTGGCGACCGCCGGGTCGACGGCGCGGGCGAGGTAGACGAACGTCTCGTTGCTGCGCAGCTTCTTCAGCAGTGTCGCCGCATCGGGCTTGTTGCCGAGCTTGGCCGAGACATCCTTGGCGATGTCCGCCAGCCGCTTGTCCGGGTCGGGAGCCGACGGCGAGGCCTGCTTGGCATCGGTGAGCTGCTTGCGGATCTTGGTGGGCTGGAAGGTCAGCGCCCTGGCCTCGATGGTGAACGCCAGCTTGTCGTTGTTGCGGTCGACGATGCTGCCGCGCACCGCCTTCTCGACGTCGGTGACCTTGAGCTGGCTGGCGGCCTCGGCACGAAGTCCCGCGGCCTTGGGCACCTGAAGGTTGAACAACTGCGCGGCGGCGACGAACAGAGCCAGCAGGATGACGACGTTGCCCGCCCGGTGCCGGAATGCGAATCCGGCTGTGCGCGATTCGGTTTCGGTGGCCTGCCGGGTGCGGCGCGCGGTGGCGGCGTGTCCCTGGCCGGCCTCGGGTGCCTTCGCGGGCAGCGCAGCACGTTTCCTGCTGCCGCCGGCCGCCCTCGGGCCCGGCTTGGGACTACGGCTCATTGGGCTCCTCCGGTCAGCGGCACCGCGGGTGCGGGGGCCGCGGCGTCGGCCGGAGCCGGCGGCTGCGGGGCCAGTGCGGGCGGCAGCCCGGTGACCGGGGCGACGATCGCGGGCGGCACCGTCGCGGCCGGGTCGACCGGGACCAAAGTCAGGCCGGGTGCGGTGGGCGGGCCGGGCAGCGTCGCCGCCGACGGGGCGTGATCGGTGGCCGAGGGCAGGTGGACCGGAACTTCTGGGCCTGCGGCGGGCACTTGACCGGCCAGCGGTGTGATCCGGGTGGGCACCTCGGCGGCGCCCGGGCGCGGCTTCGGGGCGGCCGGCGGCGCCGGTACCGGTGGGGCAGGCGGCTTTTCGTCGGGCAGCTTGGTGTTCAGCGGCGGTGGCGGCGCGCCTTCGGCCGGCTTCGGCTTGCCCACGACGATCCAGTTGCCGGAGGGATCCTGCACCAGGTGAGCGGTGTCCTTCGACGGGATCATGCCGAGATTGCGGGCCGCTTCGGCCAGTGCCGGGGCGGACTCGGCCTCGAGCACATCGCGCTCGAGCGCTTCCTTCTGCTGGGTGAGCGCCTCGTTGGTGGCGCGGGCGGTACCCAACTGGTAGGACCGCTGCGCGGCGTCGGTGGACAGCCACAGGGTGACGGCCAGGCCGACCCCCAGCGATCCGATGACGAGTACGACGAAGGGCACCTTCGCCATCAAGGTCTGCGGGCGAAGGTCGATGCCGGCCAATCGGGCGATCAGCCGCTCGCGCAGCGGTAAGCGGACGACCTTGGGCGCCTTGGCCTTACGCGCCTTGGCGCGAGCCTTGGCCTGGCTGGCGGTCTTGGGACGGGCCGGGCGCTCGACGGGCCGCGGCATCGGTGCGGTCTGCGGGCCCTGCTTGAGCGCACGCGGTTCGGACGGGCGGCGGGCCGATGCCGCGCCGCGGGGCCGCCCGCTGCGTGCTGCGGTCTCGCTGGTGCGCCGCCGCGCCGCGGTGGCCCTGCCCTTCTTGTCCCCCTTCTTGTCCTTCTCGCGATCCGCGGGACCGGCTTCCTTGCGCCCGACCTTCATGACTTCTTCCCTCCCCGTCCCGGGTTGCTGGTCGTGACGCGTTCGACGGCCCTCAGCCGTACCGGCGCACTCCGCGGATTTCGTTCGATCTCGTCGGCGTCGGCCCGCTGCGCACCGCGGGTGAGTGCGACGAATTCCGGTTCGTAGCCGGGCAGTTCGACGGGCAGTCCCTCGGGCGAGCGCGAGGCCGTCGCGTCGGCGAAGGTGGTCTTGACGATCCGGTCCTCCAGCGACTGGTAGGCCATGACGACCACCCGGCCACCGGGCTTCAGCGCGGCGAGCGCGGCGGGCAGCGCCGCGGTCAGCGAGTCGAGCTCGGCGTTGACCGCGATCCGCAGCGCCTGGAAGGTCCGCTTGGCGGGATGGCCGCCGGTGCGCCGCGCCGGGGCGGGAATGCCCTGATAGATGATCTCCACCAGTTCGCTGGTGGTGGTCAGCGGGGCACGCTTGCGGCGCTCGACGATCAGCCCGGCGATCCGGTGGGCGAACTTCTCCTCACCGAAGCGGCGCAGGATGTCGGTGAGCTCGGCGCGGTCGTAGGTGTTGAGGATCGTCGCGGCGGTCAGCGGCGCTTCGGGATCCATCCGCATGTCCAGTGGGGCGTCCTTGGCGTAGGAGAAGCCGCGCTCGGGCTGGTCGAGTTGCATCGAGGAGACACCCAGGTCGAACAGCACTCCTTCGATGGATTCGGTTGAGGCGCAGCCTGCTTCGGCCAGCGCATCGGCGATGCCGTCGTAGCGGGTGTGGACCAGGGTGATGCGGTCGGCGAAGCGGGCCAGCCGTTGTCGCGTCTTCGCCAGCGCGGTGGGGTCGCGGTCCAGGCCGATCAGGCGCAGGCCGGGAAAATCGCTCAGGAAGCGCTCGGCGTGGCCGCCTGCGCCCAGGGTGGCGTCGACGAGGACGGCACCGGAGCCGTTGGCGGCGGTGCGGGTGAGCGCGGGAGCCAGCAGCTCGACGCAGCGGTCCAGCAGTACGGGGATGTGTCCGTGGTCGGCGCTGTCCACCACGACGGAACCTCCCGATAGGTCAGACGGTGCACATGCAGCGAGGTCCCTGTCCGAGTTGGCGAACCTGGCGTTGGGGAAGTACGTCAGGGTCGGTTCGGGCAGAGGCCACGTTGCACGGGCCGGGTCAGATGATGTCGCTGAGTGCTTCATCGCTGGCCGCGGAGAAGTTCTCTTCGTGGGTCTCTTGGTATTCCTGCCAGGCCTGGGCGTCCCAGATCTCGAGGAAGTCGACCGCTCCGATGACCACGCAGTCCTTCGAGAGGTTGGCGTAGCGGCGGTGGTCGGCGGACAGGGTGATCCGGCCCTGGGCGTCAGGATGCTGTTCGTCGGTGCCCGCTGCGAGGTTGCGCAGGAACGCACGGGCCTCCGGATTGCTCCGCGAGGTCTGCGCGGCCCGCCGGGCCAGCTGCTCGAATTCCGTACGCGGGTAGACAGCCAGGCTGTGGTCTTGGCTTTTGGTGACCATCAACCCTCCTGCCAGCGCGTCGCGGAATTTGGCGGGCAGTGTCAGCCGCCCCTTGTCGTCGAGCTTGGGCGTGTAGGTACCGAGAAACATCCCCGCACCTCCTACGCCCCGGAGCCTCCTTCGCTCCGTTAACCGCCACAATACCCCACATTCCCCCACTTTGCGCCACCCTGCGGGTGCATTTCGGGGTGTCTGCACCACGTTCTCCCACCAGGACGGACCTAGGGGGTGGCAGCAGGCCAGCCAAAGGGTGCAAAAGGCCTGATCAACGGCCGGTGGGGCGTTGTGGGGGGACGTCAAGGCGCGCCCGAATAGACCCCACGTGTCGAGGGTTCCGGACACAAAAAAACGGGGCAGCCGACCGGCTACCCCGTCAACGCCTCCGCGTTACTCGTCGAAGCGACGCCGGAAGCGATCCTCCATACGGCTGGTGAACGAACCGGCGCCCTTGACCCGACGCTGGCGCGAGCCGGCCGGACTGGGACCGGACACGCCGCCATCGCGGCCACCGACCACCCGCGGACCGGTGATCGCGAACACGACGCCGGCGAACATGACCAGGAAGCCCAGCACCGACAGGATCGGGAAACTTCCGATCATCGTGGCTTTGAACGCCACTCCCGAGACCAGCATGGCCAGCCCGATGACGAAAAGACCCGCGCCCTGCAGGCGCCTCCGAGTCGACGGTGCCCGCAGATTTCCGCCCCGCACACTGGAGGCGAATTTGGGGTCCTCGGCATAGAGAGCGCTCTCGATCTGATCGAGCATGCGCTGCTCATGATCGGAGAGTGGCATTCGTCCCTCCTTGCCGACACGGCGGGTCACGATTTGGCGATAAGACATGGCAGCCCAGCACGTACTGGGCAACTAACCAAATGATACGAGGTGAAGGTGCGCCGTACCACCTAGTTGGTCCACCCGATTGTAGCCGTGTCCTGCTGTTGTTCCGCTACTACCGCGACGATGTCAGGCTGCGGTCACCAGTCGGGGCGCAGCGCCCGGCCCGGGACCGAAGATAATGGCTGTAGTACCCATGACCGATCGGCACGCGAAGAAGGGCTCCCAGGCGTTGGCGACATTCCTCATCGACCTGTCGCCCAACGACATGCAGCGCCGCCTTCACGATGCGTTGACGGTGTACGTCGACGCGATGAGGTATCCGCGCGGCACCGAGGGTCAGCGGGCCTCGATGTGGCTCGAGCACACCCGCCGGCACGGCTGGAAAGCCGTCGCCGCGGTCGAGACCGACACCGCCGCCGGGGCGGAACCCTCGGCCACCCAGCTCGACGCCGCCCCCCTGCTCGGCATCGCCTACGGCTACTGCGGGGCGCCCGACCAATGGTGGCAACAGCAGGTTCTGGCCGGACTCCAACGGGTGGGCGTGCCGCCAGACGAGATCAGCAACCTGATGAGCAGCTATTTCGAGCTGACCGAGCTGCACATCCATCCGCAGGCTCAGGGCCGCGGACTCGGTGAGGCGCTGGCCCGCCGGCTGCTGGCCGGACGCAGCGAATCCAACGTCCTGCTGTCGACGCCGGAGATCATCGGCGAGGCGAACCGGGCCTGGCGGCTCTACCGGCGGCTCGGGTTCGTCGATGTGATCCGCGGCTACCACTTCGCCGGCGACCCGCGGGCGTTCGCGATCCTGGGACGCGCCCTGCCGCTGTGAGTCGGCACGCCACCGCGGCCGGTCTGGCACGATACCCCTCGTGCCCAACCGACCCCGCCTGCGTGCACTGACGATGCTGCTGCTGATCGTGGCGCCGCTGATGGTCGGCTGCATCCGGGTCCATGCCTCGATCACCGTCGCACCCGACGACAAAGTCTCCGGTCAGATCGTCGCGGCAGCAAAACCACGTAACAGCGACGACCAGGGCCCTCAGTTCGACCTCAACGTGCCCTTCAGCCAGAAGGTCGCCGTGTCCAAGTACCAATCCGACGACTACGTCGGCTCCGAAGCGGTGTTCTCCGATCTGACCTTCGCCGAGGTCCCCCAGCTGGCCAACCTCAACCGGGAAGCCACCGGGGTGGACATCTCTCTGCGCCGGGCGGGCAACCTGGTGATCCTGGAAGGCCGCGTGGACCTGACCAATCTCAGCGATCCCGACGCCGACGTGCAGTTCACCGTGGCCTTTCCCGGTGAGGTGACCTCCACCAACGGCGACCGGATCGACACCGACGTCGTCGAATGGAAGCTCAAGCCCGGCGTGGTGTCCACAATGAGCGCCCAGGCCCGCGTCACCGACCCGAGCACCCGGTCGTTCACCGCGGCGGCGCTGTGGCTGGGGCTGGCCGCGCTGGTCGTCGCCGGCGTCATCGGCACGCTGGCCTGGCACAGCCGTGACCAGTCGCCCCGATTCGCCAGCGCCGACCAGGGCGACGATTAGGGCTCGGTAGGGCAAAACAGCGGTCACGCTCTACTCTGGTTGAACCCGCCGAAGGTCGGGACGTACACAGGAAGGGGCGTCGCGCTGAGCGTCGAAGCAACAGCTCCGTCGGCCGTCGAACTGGCCAGCGCCGTCACCGAGCAACTGCGCAGTTACCTGGCTGACCGCCGCGCGCAGGCCGCCTACATCGGCACCGACTATGACGGCCTGATCGCCGCGCTGGAGGACTTCGTGCTCCGCGGCGGCAAACGGGTGCGCCCGGCGTTCGCCTACTGGGGCTACCGCGCGGTCACCGAACACCCCGACACCGCGGTCGACGACGACATCTTTCTGCTGTTCTCGGCCTTGGAACTGCTGCACGCCTGCGCCCTGGTGCACGACGACGTCATCGACGACTCGGCCACCCGGCGCGGCATGCCCACCGCCCACGTTCATTTCACCGAACTGCACCGCGGCCAGGGCTGGAGCGGCTCCCCGGAGCAGTTCGGCCGGTCGGCGGCGATCCTGCTCGGCGACCTGTCGCTGGTGTGGGCCGACGACATCGTCGCCGGCGTCGACGTGCCCCGGGACACCCAGCTGCGGGTGCAGCGGGTGTGGTCGGACATCCGCACCGAGGTTCTCGGCGGGCAGTACCTCGACATCGTCGCCGAATCCAGCGGTGCCGAGTCCATCGCCTCGGCGATGAACGTCAACACGTACAAGACGGCTTCGTACACGATCTCGCGGCCCCTTCAGTTCGGCGCGGCGGCCGCCGCCGACCGGCCCGACGTGCAGGAGCTGTTCCACGAGATCGGCACCGATTTCGGGGTGGCTTTCCAGCTGCGCGACGACGTGCTTGGGGTGTTCGGCGACCCCGCCGTGACCGGTAAGCCCTCGGGTGACGACCTGCGCTCCGGCAAGCGGACCGTGCTGCTGGCCGAAGCCCTGGAACGCGCCGACAGCACCGACCAGGCCGCCGCGGACCTGCTGCGCCGCGGGATCGGCACCGACCTGACCGACACCCAGGTACGCGAACTGTGCGGGGTGATCGAGTCGGTCGGCGCACTGGCCGCGGTGGAAGACCACATCGGCACCCTGACACGCCGCGGAATGGCGCTCCTGGACAGCGCACCGATCAACGCGCCGGCCAAGGCGGGTCTGACCGAGCTCGCCAGATTGGCCGTCGACCGGTCGGCCTAGACCCATGTCATACGCGACACCGACCACACCGACGCCGGCTCACCCGGGCCTGTCCCGGCTGCGGACCTTCGCGTCCGGCGACGAGGGACGGCCCGCGCTGTTCGGGTTCCTCGGCGCAATCCTGATCACCGTCGGCGGGCTGGGTGCCGGCAGCACCCGCCAGCACGATCCGGTGCTGGAGTCGCTGCACCTGTCCTGGCTGCGGTTCGGCCACGGCCTGGTGGTGTCCTCGGTGCTGCTGTGGGGCGGCGTGGTGATGATGCTGCTGGCGTGGCTGTGGTTGGGCAGGCGGGTGATCCACACCGGGGTCACCGAGTACGCGCTGAAGGCCACCACCTGGTTCTGGCTGGCTCCCCTGTTGCTCAGCGTCCCGCTGTTCAGCCGCGACACCTACTCGTATCTGGCCCAGGGCGCACTGCTGCGCGACGGCTTCGACCCCTACGCGGTGGGGCCGATCGAGAACGAGAACTCGTTGCTGGACAACGTGAGTCCGATCTGGACCACCACGACCGCACCGTACGGTCCGGCGTTCATCCTGGTGGCCAAGTTCGTGACCATGCTCGTCGGCAACCACGTGGTGGCGGGCACGATGCTGCTTCGGCTGTGCATGCTGCCTGGGCTGGTACTGCTGATCTGGGCAGCACCCCGGGTGGCCCGGCACATCGGCGCCAACGGGTCGGTGGCGCTGTGGATCTGTGTGCTCAATCCGCTGGTGATCATCCACCTCATGGGCGGGGTGCACAACGAGATGCTGATGGTCGGCATGATGATGGCCGGCATCGCCTTGACCTTTGCGCGCCATCATGTCGCGGGCACGATCCTGATCGCCGTCGCGGTGGCGGTCAAAGCCACCGCGGTGCTGGCTCTGCCGTTCATGGTGTGGGTATGGATGCGCCACCTCAAGGACAGCCGAAACATCTCCGCCCCCAAGGCTTTCGCCACCGCGACAGCTGCGGCCATCGCGGTGTTCATCGCGGTGTTCGCGGTGCTCTCAGGCCTGGCCGGGGTGGGCCTGGGCTGGCTGACGGCGCTGGCCGGCTCGGTGAAGATCATCAACTGGCTCACCATCCCCACCGCGATCGCCAACCTCACCAACGCCATCGGCGGATTGCTGTTCGGGGTGAACTTCTACGCCGTCCTACAGGTCACCCGGATTATCGGCATCGGCATCATCGCGGTGTCACTTCCCTTGCTGTGGTGGCGTTTTCGCCACAACGACCGGGAGGCGCTGACGGGTATCGCCTGGGCGATGCTGGTGGTGGTGTTGTTCGTCCCGGCCGCGCTACCGTGGTACTACACCTGGCCGCTGGCGGTGGTGTCGGCACTGGCTCAGTCCCGCAGGGCGATCGCCCTGATCGCGGGGTTCTCCACCTGGATCATGGTGATCTTCAAACCTGACGGCTCCCACGGCATGTATTCGTGGATCCATGTCCTGCTGGCGACGGCGTGCGCCGTGGCGGCCTGGTATGCGCTCTACCGCACCGAGGAGCCGCCGCCGCACGACGATGCCGAGGACGTCGCCGGAGTGTCGGCGGGCGCCTGATCAGTACGCCATCAATACGCAGAGGCCTGCGCCCTGCGGAGGATCTCGCGGGCCTGGTGGGCGTGCAGGGCGTCGACCGGGCGGGCGTTGCTGATCGGCTCGCGCGAGCCGTCGCGGGTCAGCGTCAGCGACGAGTCGGGGGTGAACAACCACCGTAGGATCTCGGTCTCGCGGTAGCCGCCGTCGCGCAGCACGGCCAGTAGGCCGGGCAGCGACTTGACCACCTGACCCGAATCGGTGAAGAACACCTGCGGCACCAACAGGACGCCGCCGCGCCGGACCGCGACGAGATGTCCGTCGCGCAGCTGCTGGTGCACCTTGGTCACCGGCAGGTGCAACAACTCGGCGACTTTGGGCAGGTCGTAGAGGGGTTCGCCGGGATCGAGGACGTCATCGCCGGCGGGAATGCTGCTCACAGCGCCAGTCTAGAGGCGCCCGCACCGCCACGTACCATGTGTCGGTGACGTCGGACCCACTCGATGGTGCGTTGCTGGACGGCCGGTACCGCGTCGAGACTCCGATCGCCACCGGCGGGATGTCGACGGTGTACCGCGGCCTCGACGTGCGCCTGGACCGCCCGGTCGCGCTGAAGGTGATGGACGCCCGCTATGCCGGCGACAGCCAGTTCCTGACCCGGTTCCAGCGCGAGGCCAGGGCCGTGGCCCGGCTCAAGGACCCCGGCCTGGTCGCCGTCTACGACCAGGGCCTGGATGCCAGGCACCCGTTTCTGGTGATGGAACTCATCGACGGCGGCACGCTGCGCGAACTGCTGGCCGAGCGTGGCCCGATGCCGCCGCATGCGGCCGCTGCCGTGCTGCGGCCGCTGCTGGGCGGCTTGGCGGTGGCGCACCGTGCCGGTCTGGTGCACCGCGACATCAAGCCGGAGAACGTGCTGATCTCCGACGACGGTGAGGTCAAGCTCGCCGACTTCGGCCTGGTGCGCGCGGTCGCTGAGGCCGGCATCACCTCCACCAGCGTCATCCTGGGCACCGCCGCTTACCTGTCGCCCGAACAGGTCAGCAGCGGCACCGCAGACCAGCGCAGCGACGTCTATGCCGTCGGTATCCTGACGTACGAATTACTCACCGGCGCAACACCGTTCAGCGGGGACAATCCGCTGACGGTGGCCTACCAGCGGATGGACGCCGACGTTCCGCCGCCCAGTTCGGCCATCAGCGGGGTGCCGCCGCAGTTCGACGAGTTCGTCGCCCGTGCCACCGCGCGCGATCCGGGCGGGCGCTACGCCGACGCCGCCGAGATGGGTGCCGAACTCGACGCGATCGCCGCGGAACTGGCGCTGCCGAAGTTCCGCGTCCCCGCCCCGAAGAACTCGGCACAGCATGCCGCCGCGACGGCGTATCACAGCCGGCTGGCCGAACAGCCCACCACCGAACACCACCCGGCGCCCAGGCCAGGGCAGCCGGTCAAGAACCCCACCCGCCAGCTGATCCGCGAACCCGACGATCGGCAACCCTCCCCCGCCGACGAGCCGGCCGCACCAGACGACGATGACGAATATGAGCAGCCGCCAAGCCAATTCGCCGGAATCGACATCGACGAGTTCGTCTGGGCCCGCCAGCGGGCCCGGCGGGCGGTGCTGTTCTGGGTGCTGACCGTCCTGATCCTGACCGGTCTAGTCGCCGCCGGTGCGTGGACGCTGGGTACCAATCTGCAAGGCCTGCTCGGAAATTAGCGGCGCCGTAACCGCCGCAAATACAATCGGTTTGAGCCCAACCGGTGATCGCATCGCCGTCCTCGGCGAGTATTCGGGCGGTGACCCGAGTGATCCGATTCAATGCCTTCGACATGAACTGCGTGGCCCACCAGTCCCCGGGACTGTGGCGCCACCCCGACGACCAATCCTGGCGCTACAAGGACCTCGAGTACTGGACCGAGCTCGCCAAGCTGCTCGAGCGCGGCCGATTCGACGGACTGTTCATCGCCGATGTCCTGGGCACCTATGACGTCTACGGAGGTAGTGACGAGGCCGCGATCCGGCACGCCGCACAGATCCCGGTCAACGACCCGCTGCTACTGGTGTCGGCGATGGCGCTGGTGACCCGGGACATGGGCTTCGGCCTGACCACCGGCACCGGCTTCGAGCACCCCTATCCGTTCGCCCGCCGGATGTCGACGCTGGATCATCTGACCAAGGGCCGGATTGGCTGGAACGTCGTAACCGGCTATCTGCCCGCCGCCGCGCGGAACATGGGCCAGACCGATCAGCCCGCACACGACGCCCGCTACGACCACGCCGACGAGTACCTCGAGGTGCTCTACAAACTGTGGGAAGGCTCCTGGGAGGACGACGCCGTGGTCCGCGACCGGGACCGCGGTGTGTTCACCGATCCCGCGAAGGTGCACCACATCGGCCACGAGGGAACCCATTTCAGCGTGCCCGGTGTGCACCTGTCCGAGCCGTCCCCGCAACGCACACCGGTGATCTTCCAGGCCGGGTCGTCGCCTCGAGGAGTCCGCTTCGCTGCCGAGAACGCCGAGGCCATCTTCACCGCGGCACCCACCAAGGAGATCCTGGCCAAGACGGTGACGACGATCCGCCGCGAGTTGGAGCTGGCCGGCCGAGATCCCTACGCCGCCAAAATCTTCAACCTCACCACCGTAGTCACCGCCGCGACCGACGAGGAGGCGCACGCCAAGCACGCCGAGTACCTGTCCTACGGCGATCCCGAGGGTGCCCTGGTCTTCATGTCCGGCTGGATGGGAGTCGACCTGGCCCGTTACGGCCTCGACGAACCGATCGGCAATGTCGACTCCAACGCGATCCTGTCGGCGGTGGCCGCCTTCCAGTCCGCCGACCCCGACGGCGGCGAATGGGCGGTGCGCGACATCGCCGAATGGGGCGAGATCGGCGGAATGGGCCCGCGGATCGTCGGCTCCGGTGAATACGTCGCCGACACCCTGCAGGAGTGGGTTGCCGAGACCGACGTCGACGGGTTCAACCTGGCATATGCGATCAGCCCGGGCACCTTCGCCGACTTCATCGACCACGTCGTGCCGGTGCTGACCGAACGCGGTGCCTACCAAGCGGATTACGCACCGGGCACGCTGCGCAACAAACTTCTGGGGAACGGTGATCGGCTACCCGATGAACACCGCGGCGCGCGTTACCGGGTGGGCGGGCCGGAGTCGACGATCATCGAACGCCCCTCGACGCTGCCGTCGTCGTCGGCGTCGACCGCGGCGCAGCCGGTGAGTCGCCGCTAGCTCTTTGTCAGCCGACATTCAGCAGATTCCCGGTTGACCCGGGCGGCCCCGATGAGGTCTACTTTCTGCGCGCCACCGGCGCAGCGCAACCGCCGCGATCGACAGCAGGAGGTGAGGACATGGAAGACGGAAGTAGAAGCCGCTCCCATGCCCGGCTGTCTCGCGTGCTGGTGGCGCATCTGCGCGGCTGATTTCCACGTTCTGACAACCCGTATCGACGACGCGGTCGATCTCTGACGGGCATGGCATGCATGCATGTCCAGTGCCTGAGATCCACAGGCCAACGTCGCGATGTCGAGAAGTCAGGTGAGTTGCGTTGTCCACAAACACGTTTCCCAGCCGCGGCGTCCTCAGCCGCCCCCGCACCGGCATGGCCGCCGACGTCCTGGTCTTCGTCGGCGCGGCAGCGCTGCTGTGGCTGATCGTCCACGTCGCCAAGGGCGCAGGCGTCCCGTGGACCGTTGAGCACGCCGCGGCGACGGTATCGACCGATCCCGCGAATCTGCCGTACTACGCGGCTCGTTCGCTGCTGCGGATGTTCATCGCCCTGGCACTGTCGGTGGTGTTCACCTTCATCTACGCCACCGCTGCGGCCCGGCTTCCCAGGGCCGAGAAGGTGCTCGTCCCGCTGCTGGACATCCTGCAGTCGGTGCCGATCCTGGGTTTCCTGTCCATCACCGTCACCGGGTTCATCGCACTGTTCCCGGGCTCGCAGCTCGGCCTCGAATGCGCGTCGATCTTCGCGATCTTCACCTCGCAGGCCTGGAACATGACCTTCGCGTTCTACTACTCGCTCAAGTCGCAGTCGCGTGACCTCGATGAAGCCTCCCGGTTGCTGCGGCTGTCCCGGTGGCAGCGATTGTGGCGAGTCGACCTGCCCGGCGGGATGATCCCGCTGGTGTGGAACGGGATGATGAGTTTCGGCGGGGGCTGGTTCTTCCTGACCGCGTCGGAAGCGTTGAGCGTCAACGGACATCAAGTCGCGCTTCCCGGTATCGGCGCCTACGTCGCCGCCGCGGGCGACGCCGGTGAACTGGGCCGGGTGCTGCTGGCAGTCGTGGTCATGGTGGTGCTGGTGATCGGGGTGAACGCGCTGTTCTGGCGGCCGCTGACGGCGTGGGCCGAGCGCTTCCGGATCGAGGACTCCGGCGCAGCCGAAGTGCCGCGCAGTGTGGTGCTCGACGTGCTGCGCCGCTCGCAGATCCCCCACCTGGTGGCCGCTCCCTTCGGGCGGCTGGTGGCCCCGATCGACCGGATGATGGCGGTGTTCGGTCGCGCCGAACGGCCGCTGCGCACTGCGCCGGGGCCGCAGCGGGCCGGTGACGTGGCGTTTGCCGCCGCGACGGTGGCGGTGGTCGGCTACGGCGGCTACCGGGTCGTCAGCTATATCGCACACAGCGTCGGATTCGGCGAGGTGGGGCACGCGCTGCAGCTGGGACTGGTGACCTTCGCCAGGGTGGTGGCCGTCCTGGTGGTGGCCACCGCGATCTGGGTACCGGTCGGGGTGTGGATCGGGATGAATCCCAAGGTTTCCCGGGTCGCGCAGCCGGTGGTCCAGGTGCTCGCCTCGTTCCCGGCGAACTTCCTGTTCCCGTTGGTGACCGCCGCCCTGATCGCCACCGGCGTGAGCCTCAACATCGGCGGGGTGCTGTTGATGGCGCTCGGCTCGCAGTGGTACATCCTGTTCAACGTCATCGCCGGCGCAAGCGCGATTCCCCACGATCTCCGGGAGGCCTCGACCAACCTGCGCCTGACCCGAAACCTGCGCTGGCGCAAGCTGATCCTGCCTGCGATCTTCGCCAGCTACGTCACCGGTGGTATTACGGCGGCCGGCGGCGCATGGAACGCCTCGATCGTCGCCGAAGTGGTCAGCTACCACGGCACCACGTTGACCGCGACCGGTCTGGGTTCCTACATCACCGCCGCGACCGCGGCCGGTGACTCGGGGCGGATCCTGGTGGGCGTCATCGTCATGAGCACGTTCGTCGTGGGCACCAACCGGCTGTTCTGGCGGCGGATGTATGACCTGGCGCAACGCCGGTACTCGCTGTCCTAGAACATCTTTCAACGCAAGGAGAACGTCATGTCGGACACCCTGATCGAGATCGATCACCTGACGAAGAGCTTTCCCGGAGCCGGAGACGGGTCCCTGCTGGTCCTCGACGACATCAGCCTGAACCTGCGCGAGGGCGAGATCGTGGCCCTGCTGGGCAGGTCGGGTTCGGGCAAGTCCACCCTGCTGCGCACCATCGCCGGACTGATCGCGCCCACCAGTGGCTCGGTGCGCTACCGCGGAACCGAACTCAACGGCGCCAACCCGGGAACCGCGATGGTGTTCCAGACCTTTGCGCTGATGCCGTGGCTCACCGTCCTGGAAAACGTCGAACTCGGGCTGGCCGCCCGTGGCGTGCCACCGGCGGAGCGAAAGGCCCGTGCGCTCAAGGCAATCGACGTGATCGGGCTCGACGGGTTCGAGTCCGCCTACCCCAAGGAGCTGTCCGGCGGTATGCGTCAGCGGGTCGGATTCGCCCGCGCCCTGGTCCTCGAACCCGATCTGCTGCTGATGGACGAGCCCTTTTCGGCGCTGGACGTCCTGACCGCCGAGAATCTGCGCACCGAGTTGATGAACCTGTGGGGGCGCCACGACTTCCCCACGAAGGCGATCTGCCTGGTGACCCACAACATCGAGGAGGCGGTGATGCTCGCCGACCGCGTGCTGGTGCTCGGGGCCAACCCGGGCCGCATCCGCGCGGAGGTCACCGTCGGCCTGCCCCGCCCCCGGGACCGCCGCTCGCCAGGTTTCGCGGCGGTGGTGGACCGGCTCTACGGCCTGCTGACGGGCACCGAAGCCGACGGGCACGGAGTTGCCCCGGCGGCCGCGACGCCGACCAGCACCCCGCTGCCTGCCGCCACCGTGGGAGGTCTGGCCGGCCTCGTCGAGATCGTGGTGGCCCAGGGCGGCCGGGCCGACCTGCCCGACCTTGCCGCCGAGCTCAACTTCGAGATCGACGACCTGCTGCCCCTGGTCGACGCCGCGGCCATGCTGGGCCTGGTCACCGTCACCGACGCCGATCTGGAGGTGACGCCGACGGGCCGGGAGTTCACCGGGGCCGACATTCAGAGCAGCAAGCAGATCTTCGCTGCTCAGGCCCGCGAGCGGGCACCGTTGATCCGGACGATCTGCCGCGCCCTGGGCAGCTCCACCGACGGCGGCCTGCGCGCGGGTTTCTTCCTGGACTTGCTGCAGCGCGGGTTCGGGCCCGATGAGGCCCGCAGCCAACTGGACACCGCGATCAACTGGGGCCGCTACGGCGAGCTGTTCGACTACGACACAGACACCGACCAGATCACCGCCGACCCGGCGGCCGGGATCTTCGCGGCCAGAGCGTCGTAGCCCGAAACGCGGCCGGTTCCAATACCGGAACCGGGCGCCCGAATCAAGAGCCGGACGGAGGATCTTCGGTCGGGATCGACCGACCACCGGACCGATACGCCGCGGCGTCGCGGCGCCGAAGACTGTGGGTGTCAGCATTCAGCCACAAACCTTCGGAGCAAACGTGCCATCGGTGTCCCGTCGAAGATTCCTACTCGGGTTGGCGGCGAGCCCGATCGCGCTGTCACTCGCGTGTTCGGGCAGCGCGCCCGAACCACCGACGACCAACGGCGGCAAGCGTCCACTGCCGATCCCCCCGCTCGCCGACTCCACCCTCGACGACAGTCAGACCCGGGTCTTCTCGCTCCGGGCTGCCCCCGGAATCTCGGAGATCGTTGCCGGACAGCACACGCCGACCTGGGGGTACAACGGGTCGATCCTCGGTCCGACCCTCCGGGCCCGCACCGGCGAGACCGTCGCCGTGCGGTTCGACAACGCACTGCCCGAGCCGACGTCGGTGCACTGGCACGGGATGCACGTGCCCGCGCGGTGCGACGGCGGCCCCCACCAGGTCGTCGAACCCGGAGGGCAGTGGAGCCCGACCTGGACGATCCGCCAGCCGGCGGCGACATTGTGGTATCACCCACATCCCCACGGCATGACCGAAAAGCACATCTACCGCGGGCTGGCAGGCTTCTTCATCATCGACGACGCGTCGTCGAGCCAACTCCCCCGCGACTACGGCCTCGACGACATTCCCCTCGTCATCCAGGACCGCCGGTTCACCGCATCCGGCGCCCTGGACGAGTCCGACTCGACAGACGTCGGGCTGCTGGGCAACACGATCGTCACCAATGGTGTGGCCGATGCCTACCTTCGGGTCCAGTCCGAACGGGTGCGGCTCCGTATCCTCAACGGTTCCGGAGGCCGGCTCTACAACCTGGGTTTCAGCGACGACCGCTCCTTCCTCATCGTCGGCAGCGACGGTGGCCTGCTGTCGGCGCCGGTCGAGACCAGGAGAGTCCGGCTCAGCCCCGGCGAGCGGGTCGAGATCGTTGCCGAATTACGCTCGGGCTCAGCCGTTTCGCTGCGATCGTTCGCCTTCGACGACAACGCCGGCCTGTCCCCGTCCGAGGCGAAGCGCTGCGGGCTGCACGACACCTTCGAGATTCTGGAGCTACGCCCCGGTGCGACACTGCGATCCGGTGGTGAGGTTCCGGCGGTGCTGGCGTCCATCCCAGCGCCCGATACGTCACATGCGGCAGCGACGCGGACATTCGACCTGCGCTGGTTCATGATCAACCACACGCGGATGAACATGGATGTCGTCGACTTCAGCACAACCGTCGACACCACCGAGATCTGGGCGGTTCGCAATGTCGACAATTGGCCGCACAACTTCCACGTGCACGACACCCAGTTCCGCATCATCGACGTCGACGGAGCCCCGCCGCCACCGGCACTCGCCGGATACAAGGACACCGTGTATGTCGCTCCGGGACAGCGGATTCGGCTGGCCGTGCGCTTCACCGACTACACCGACGCGACCTTCCCCTACATGTATCACTGCCACCTGGCGATGCACGAAGACCGCGGAATGATGGGCCAGTTCCTGGTGCTCGCATCGGGCCAGGCACCCGCTCCGATGCAGGGACAGATGCCCGGTCACGGCGATCACTCCATGCCTTGAGTCGCGTAGATCGCGAGCTGAACGCGGTTTGTGCAACCCGTCTTCTCCAACAGGTTGGCGACATGGGTTTTCACCGTGGTCAGCCCCAGATGGAGTTCCTCGGCGATCTGCCGATTGGAGGATCCCCTGCAGATCAACGCCAACACGTCACGTTCGCGCGCCGTCATCGACACCGGCTCCGGCTCGGGCGATTGCGCGACAACGCTTTCCGCTACCGCTTTGGCGACCAACCGCCGCAGCAGGTGTGGTGACATCGTGACGTCACCATCGGCGGTTCGCCGGATGGCGTCGACGAGTTGGGCCGGGGAGGTGTCCTTGACCAGGAACCCCGCCGCACCGGCTGCCAGTGCCGGGTAGAGATGCGCGTCGTCATCGAAGGTGGTGAGCACCAGTATCTTCGACTCCGGCCTGACCGACGTCAGCATACGAGTGGCTGCGACGCCATCCAGTCCGGGCATCCGCAGGTCCATCAGGATGACGTCCGGCGCGAGTTCTGCGGCCATTCGAACCGCTTGCTCGCCGTCCGCAGCTTCGCCCACCACGTCGAGGTCTTCGGTCGCCTCGCACAGCATGCGCAGGCCGGCCCGGATCAGCCTCTGGTCATCGACGAGCAGCACCCGGATTCCGGCCGTCATCGCACGTCCCCCGCCCCGGTGATCCGTTGTGGAATCCATGCGTCGAGCACCCACCGCCGGTCGACGCGGCGGGCATCGAACCGGCCGCCGACCAGGTGCAGCCGCTCGGTCATGCCGATGATCCCATGACCGGTGCCGGCCGGTGGTTCCGGCGATGCGCACGTGTTGCTGACCCGAATCGCGACGCCGTCGTCGCGGCTGTCGAGGCTCAACTCCACCGGGTCTGGCCCGGCGCCGTACTTCATCGCATTCGTCAGCGCCTCCTGCGTCACCCGCAGCAGAGTCAGCCGCGACATGACATCCAATCCGCCCGCACCTCGATCGATGCAGGTGCGCACGGAAAGACCCGCGGCCACAGCCCGTGCGACGGCCGCGTCGATCTCGGTCCAGAGCGTGTCGGCTTCGATCATCGCCACCTCGCGCAGCTGCGGGTCACGCAAAGCATCGTTGAGTCGGCGAATGTCGGCCAGCGCAGCCGAGGCGGTGGTGTGAACATCGGCGAGCACGGCGGTCGTATCCGGGGTCAGATCGTCAATCGTGTGCTGCGCCACAGCGATTCGCAAAGCTATCGACGACATATGGTGTGCGACCACATCGTGAAGCTCGCGCGCCATCGCGGTGCGTTCCTGCGAGCGCACGACGGACTCCGATGCTGCCCGCTGCAACTCCGCGTATTCGGCGCGCTGCCGGTACATGGCGGCAAGTCGTCGCTGCGCCCGCAGATAGAGTCCGGCCAGAACCGGCACCGCGACCACCGCGGTGGCAGTCACCGCAGTGGCAGCGCTGCGCAACGACGTGTAGTCATCCAGTGCGTAACCGCCGACAACTGCCGCAGACCACGCTGCGGTGGTGGCGACGATCGGCAGGGTACCGGCGCTACGCGCAACAACGTCGGCCAACGCGACCGCGCCCAGGTAGGGGACCAAGCCGGACAGCCCCCACGCTTCGGCGGCGAACAGCGGAACCGCCAGCGCCGAGATGGTCAACGACGCGAGCGTCGGCCAGCGCCAACCGGCGACGAAGCACACTGCAGCGCACATCGACAGCAGCGCGTACGACCAGGAGACATGGAATCGACTGGGAAAGACGCTGAGGCCGAGAAACACCGGCACGATCAACAGCGGTGCAACGCGATACGCCCGGGCCGCCCAATGCAGACGGCGTGAAATCCTCAGTCGCGCAGCATTTCTGCGACGAGAAACGCCAGCTCCAGTGACTGCTGGGTGTTCAGCCGCGGGTCGCAGGCCGTCTCGTAGCGGCCGGCCAGGTCGGTGTCGGAGATGTCCTGGGCGCCACCGAGACACTCGGTCACGTTCTCACCGGTGATCTCGACGTGGATGCCGCCGGGGTGGGTGCCCAGCGCCCGGTGCACCTCGAAGAAGCCCTGCACCTCGTCGACGATCCGGTCGAAATGCCGGGTCTTGTAGCCGGTCGAGGACTCGTGGGTGTTGCCGTGCATCGGGTCGCACTGCCAGATCACCTGGTGACCCGAGGCCTGTACCTTCTCGATGATCGGCGGCAGCACGTCGCGGACCTTGTGGTTGCCCATCCGGCTCACCAGGGTCAGCCGGCCCGGCTTGTTGTGCGGGTCGAGCCGCTCGACGTACTCGACCGCCAGCTCGGGCGTCGTGGTCGGACCGATCTTCACCCCGATCGGGTTGGCGATCACCTCGGCGAACGCGACGTGCGCACCGTCGAGCTGGCGGGTGCGCTCCCCGATCCAGACGTAGTGCGCCGACAGGTCGTACAGCTTGGGAGTCGCCTCAGCCGCGGGATCTCCAGCGTCCATCCGCAGCATCGCCCGCTCGTAGTCGAGCACCAGCGCCTCGTGGCTGGCGTAGATGTCGGCGGTGTCGAGGTTGCGGTCGTTGACCCCGCAGGCGCTCATGAACTTCAGGCCGCGGTCGATCTCACCGGCCAGCTGCTCGTAGCGGGCGCCGGCCGGCGAGGTGCGGACGAACTCGCGGTTCCAGTCGTGCACCAGGTGCAGCGAGGCCAGACCGGAGGAGGTCAGGGCGCGAACGAGATTCATGGCCGCGCTGGCGTTGGCGTAGGCACGCACCAGCCGCGAGGGGTCGTGGTCGCGCACCGCGGCATCCGGGGCGAACCCGTTGACCATGTCGCCGCGGTAGGACTTCAGGCCCAGAGCGTCGATGTCCGACGAGCGCGGCTTGGCGTACTGCCCGGCGATCCGGGCCACCTTCACCACCGGCATGCTGGCGCCGTAGGTCAGCACCACGGCCATCTGCAGCAGCGTGCGGATGTTGGCGCGGATGTGCGGCTCGGTGTTGTCGGCGAACGTCTCGGCGCAGTCGCCGCCCTGCAGCAGGAACGCCTCGCCGCGGGCCACCGCGGCGAGCTGACTGGACAGCTTCTCGATCTCCGAAGGTACGGTCACCGGCGGGACGCTCTCCAGCACGGTCCGCATCGCCTTGGCCGCGTCGGCGTCCCAGCTGGGCTGCTGGGCGGCCGGCTTGGTCAGCGCGGCGTCCAGGCGCGCCCGCAGGTCCGCGGGCAGCGGCGGCAGCGACGGCAGCTGCTCGATCGGTACGTCAACGGTCCAGTTCACCCGTCCATGGTAACCGGGCGTAATTGCCCCCCTGACCACCTGCCGGGTGGGGCTACCTGCGGATAGGGGTGTCGGTGGGCACCACGCCGAGGTCCACACCGGTGGTCATCAGCACATAGCGCCGCATGTTGTGACGGGCGTCGACGAGCGCATCGTGGGTGTCGTGCGGCCGCGGGGGCATCCGGGGGCAGCCGCGTTCCTCCCAGAACTGGCGCAGCTCGCGGGTGAAACGCGGAATCTGCGGCGGCAGGCTCGTCATGGGGCCCCACAGCTGGCACAGCGCCACGTGGTCGTAGGCCGCCACCCACGCCCAGAGTTCGATCGGCTCGTCGCCGTCGATGTCGAAGAAGCTCTCCAGCCCCTCCCTGATCTGCCTGCGGGACTGCCACAGCTGCGACGACGGCGACGGCAGTTTGGGCAGCACATTGTTGCGGACCCACTTGCCTGCCGACTCGGGGTCGAATTCGGTGGAGATCGCGTAGTACTCGCGACCGTCCTCGGCGACCACCCCGATCGAGATCAGGTCGATGATGCGCCCGTTGTCGATGAATTCGGTGTCGTAGAAGTACCGCACTGGCCGCACCCTATCCCGCGGCAACCTGTGGTGCCGGTGCTGCGTGGATCTCGCGATCCAGCTCGGCGTCCACCTCGGCGTCGGCCGGGAAGCTGGGCTCGCCGGCGATGATGTGCTGCAGCCACAGTTTGGCCTGCACGACCGGGCGGCGCAGATAGCGCTCCCGCTCCAGCGCCTTGCGCATCTTCTTCGGTTTGTCCTGGTAGTGCCAGCGGGCCCAGGGCGCGTGGGGCCGTGACAGCCTGATCGCCCCGACGAACAACAACGGGGTGATGAACATGCCGATCAGCCCGGTCCACACCTTTCCCTTGAGCAGCACGACCACCGCCAGCGCCAGGGTCAGTGCCGCCATCGCGATCACTGTGGTGCGGGCCACGACCGAGTCGTCGTCGCGCCAGATGCCGATGTCGAAGAACGACAGCGGGTTGAACCCGAGGATGAGCAGCCCGGCCACCGCGACGGCGGCGAACACCGCATCGACGGATGCTCGGCCGTCCTCGGACCAGTACACGTCCTCCAGGTGCAGGATCAGCGCGAACTCGTCGAGCACCAGAGCGGCGCCGATTCCGAAAACGATTGCAGCGGCGGTGAATTGACCTCCGGTGCCGTCGACCGCGAGGGTCACCATGGTGACCCCGGAGATCATCACCAGCACGATTCCGATGACGACGTGGTGGATGTGCAGCCCGCCCTTGCCGGAGATGTTGCGCGGCTGCCACCACTTGCGCGGGCCGGTCTTGTCGGCGTTGCTGCGGATGTAGCGCACGATCGTCCTGGTCACGAAGAACGTGACGATGAACGCGATGAGGCACCACATCAGCGGAATTCGCCCGGGGGCGACCACGTCGAAGTGCACGGTGAGAGGCACGAGCAGAGAACTTACCCAACCACGCGCACAGCGTTCGCCGAGGCGGGATATGCGGCCTGGGCACAGCCCGCCCCGATAGTCTGTCTGCGACATGAGTACGCGGCAGCCGCTCGAGACGGGCAGTGTGTTCGGGCGCGGCCCGCTATCACCGAGGGCCCGGTCCTGGCTGACCGTCGGCTGGCGGCTGACCCAGCTGGGGATCGTCGCGCTGCTGGTCTACGCGGGGTGGCTGCTGCTCGGGCACATCCCCTACCGCATCGACATCGACGTCTACCGGATGGGCGCCCGGGCCTGGCTGGACGGCCGTCCGCTCTATGCCGGCGACACGACGTTCCCCACCCGGATCGGCCTCGACCTCCCGTTCACCTATCCGCCGCTGGCGGCGATCCTGTTCAGCCCGTTCGCCTGGCTCGGACTCGACGCGGCCAGTGTCGCCATCACGGTGATCACCTTGGTACTGCTGCTGGTGTCGATCTGGATCGTGCTGACCCGCCTGGACGTGTGGCAGGACTCGGCGCTGACCGGCGAGCCGGCCTGGCTGCGACGCTGCTGGCTGGCTGCGGGCATCGTGGCGCTGTCGGTGGTCTACCTCGAGCCGATCGCCGCCAACTTCGCCTTCGGCCAGATCAACGTCGTGCTGATGACGCTGGTGATCGCCGACTGCGTGCCGCGCCGCACCCCGTGGCCGCGGGGACTGTTGCTGGGAATAGCGATCGCATTCAAGCTCACGCCTGCGGTGTTCCTGCTGTACTTCGTGCTGCGCCGCGATGTCCGCGCCACCGTGACGGCGTTCGCCTCGTTCCTCGCCGCCACCCTGCTGGGTTTCGCGTTCGCCTGGCGCGACTCCATCGAGTACTGGACGACGACGGTGCGCCACACCGACCGCATCGGAAGTGCCGCGCTGAACACCAACCAGAACATCGCGGGCTCGTTGGCACGGCTCGGCCTGGGCCACACCACCCAGCAGCTGATCTGGCTGGCGGCCTGCTTCGCGGTGCTGGGGCTGACGGTCTGGGCGGCGCGACGGGTCCTGCAAGCCGGTGAGCCGACCCTGGCGCTGATCTGTGTGGCGCTGTTCGGCCTGATGGTCTCGCCGGTGTCGTGGTCACATCACTGGGTGTGGGCGCTGCCGACCGTCGTGGTCACCTCGGTGCTGGCCTATCAACGGCGCAATATCGCGCTCGCCGTGGTGAGCGCGGCCGGGGTGGCGCTGATGGTGTGGATCCCGCTGGAACTGCTGCCCAAACATCACGAGGAAACCGCCTCGTGGTGGCGTCAGCTGCTGGGCATGTCCTACGTGTGGTGGGCGCTGGCGGTGCTCGTGGTCGCCGGTCTGACGGTGCGGGCTCCGGCCGCTAGCCTGCGGCGGTCTCCGGGAACCGTGCCGGTGGCTGACCTGGTGCACCCGGCTTAGGGTCGGTCTGTCCCTCTTTGACCGACGCGGCGTAGATGTCGACGTACTCCTGACCCGACAGCTTCATCAGCTCGTAGATCACCTCGTCGATGACCGCCCGCTCGATGAACCGATTGCCGGCCAGGCCGTCGAACCGGGAGAAGTCCATCGGCTTGCCGAACCGCACCGTCACCCGGCCGAAGCGCCACATCTTGGACCCGGGCGGGTTGACGACGTCGGTTCCGATCATCGCGACCGGAATCACCGGAACCCCGGTCTCCAGGGCCAGCCGGGCCAGCCCGGTCTTGCCCTTGTAGAGCCGGCCATCCGGTGAACGCGTGCCTTCGGGGTACATCCCGAGCAGCTTGTTCTGGTTGAGCAGACGCTGGGCGGTGTCCAGTGCGGCCTGCGCGGCGTCGGCGTCGGTGCGGTCGATCGGCACCTGCCCGGCCACCGTGTAGAACCACCGGTTGAACCAACCTTTGAGTCCGGTGCCGGTGAAGTACTCCTGCTTGGCCAGGAAGGTGATTCGCCGCCGCACGACGAGCGGCAGGTAGAAGCTGTCCGCGACCGCGAGGTGGTTGCTGGCCAGAATGGCCGGGCCGGAGTCTGGAACGTATTCCAGCCCTTCGACTTTCGGCCTACCGAGCAAAGACAGCAAGGGTCCCATGAAGATGTACTTGAACAGCCAATACCACATGGAGCCTCCCAATCGGGCGCGCGCTTTGCGCCAACTCTACCCAGCCGCCGATGCACCGACCACAGGTCGGTTCCGGTTCACACCGGATCTTCAGACGCCGGCCCGGGGAATTCCTCCACGGTGACCGGGATGTGTTGGTAGCGGCTGCGGGGCGGCTCGGGCGGGTCGGCCGCCTCGCCGTCGGGGGCCGCGGGGCCGTCCTGGCCGGACGGCGTCACGGGATCCCCGGCCATCGACCGGATCACCGTCATCAGCGTCACGCTGTGCTCGGCGATCACCGTCAGCAGAGGATGCTGCTCACCGTTGACCAGTGCCGCCAGCGCACAGACTGGGCACCACACCTGCTGGCACTTGGCCGGTCCGTTGTCGGGGTTGGCAGCCATCGCCGCGGCGGCACGCACCGCCGGGTCCAGGCGGTCCAGGATCGCCTGGGCCAGTGCGCGCAGCTCGGGCCCGATGTCGGGGTGGCTGGTGCCACTCACGCCGGCCACACCTCCGGATTGGGTCGAAAGCGCACTGTCAGCTCATTGCCGCGCAGTGCCGCGTCGGTCACGATGCATCGGCGCAGAACCGATGCGAGCCGAACCCGGCGTCGCATCCCGGCAACGCCGATGATCAGGTCGTCGTCGACTCGACCCAGCGTCAGCGTGCCGGAGTCGACCTGCGGCAACTCTAGCCGCATCCGGTAGACCGCATCGAGGCCGGAGCCCGACTCCCGGTCGACGACGGGCCGCAGCGGCCCCGGCGGTGGCGAGCCGTCCCGGCGGCGGACGCTGTCGAGCAGCTGGCCGAGCGCCTTGGGGCCGATCGGCTCGCCGGCCAGATGCGGGGCCAGGATCAGCGCGACGTCGCCGGTCGCGGTGCTTAGCTCGTCGAGGACGACCTGCTGTTCGGAGATCCGCTCGGCATACCAGTCGAAGGCGGGGTGATCCGGGAGGTTGCGGTACTCGTATGAATCGTCTTGGACCAGAACCTGGTTGGCGATGAGCTCGGCGACCCGCACACCCATCAGCGCCAGCGAGCCGAGGGTGCGCACGGCTTCGGCCGCGACCACCCGCTCGGCGGTGAGCACCAGGTGTGCGCTGACCCGCTCGCCGTCGGTGAGCAGTGCCGACAGCGCTTCCATGCCGCCGGCGATCGACTCGACCACCGCGACGGTGGCCGCTCCCCGGATGTCGTCGGCTGCCGAGCTGAGCCTGCGGTGCCGCGGCCAGGCCCGCTCGACGTACATGGCGAACGCGGCGGGCAGCGTCAACATCCGCATCGCATCGGCCGTCGAGGCGCAGTCCACCACCACGTAATCCCAGTGCCCGCCGGCGGCAAGTGCGGACACCTCGGCGAGGCCCAGCACCTCCTGAACGCCGGGAAGTGCCGAAAGCTCTTCGGGGGCAAGATCTTTGAGATCAGACTCGGGGAACCTGCCGGCCAGCACGGGGGCGACGGTGCGCCACCGCGCCTCCAGCAGAGCCAAGGTGTCCAGCGCCAGCGCGTCGAGGTGGCCGCCTTCCTGCTCGGTGAGGATCCGCACTGGCTCCCGGCCACCGGTCGGCGGCACCGGCACGCCCAGCACGTCACCGAGGGAGTGCGCCTGGTCGGTGGACACCGCAAGCACCCGCTCGCCGGCCAGCGCCGCACGCACCGCGGTCGCCGCGGCCAGGGTGGACTTGCCTACTCCCCCCTTGCCGACGAAGAAGCTGATCCGGGCCCGGGCTTCGGAGCCCGCATCGGCGGCGGGAGCGTCATCGGGCTTCACTCAGCCCTCGACCCGCTTCTTCAGGTCCTTCAGAGCGGTGTCGGTCAGCCTTCGTTCGGCCTTGCGTTTGAGCAGTCCGATCATCGGGATCATCAGGTCCACCGACAGCTCATAGGTGACATCGGTCCCAGAACCGTTGGGCTGCAATGTATATGCACCGTCAAGCGCCTTCAGCAGCGAGCTGGACACCAGCGACCAGCGCACCGATTTGCGGTCGGGCGGCCACACGTAGGCCAGCACCATGGTGTCGCGCAGCACCGCGGCGTCCAGATGCAGGCGTGCCGTCAGCGGGTAACCCTGTTCGTCGGATTCGAGAACCTCGGTCTCCTTGTATTCCGACACCCATTGCGGATAGGAACCGATGTCGGCGATCACGTCCATCACGGTGCGCGCATCCGCATCGATGTAGATGGTTTGCGCCGTTTTGTCAGCCACAGATGCCTTGCCTCCTTGGCCACAAACGGTACCCTCCCCGCCCGCGGTGTGACCTCATATCACCGCTGGGGAGCGACCCCCACCGGGCGCGCCACCTCCAGCGCGGCCTTGACCTCGAAGGCCATCCGCTTGCCCGCCACCCGGCGCTGATGGGTCAACTTGGGCAGGTTCATCTTCGCCAGCTGCCAGGCCGCCGCCCCGGTCGGCTCGGCGTGCAGGAAGTAGTGCAGCAGAACACCGTCGAGCACGGGTTCCAGCCAGATCTCCATGGTGCCGGTCAACGGCCCGGCGACCGTCCAGCGCACCCCTTTGTCGGCGCGGTCCTCGACGACCTCCAGGCGCAGGTCCGGCCACCACCGCCGCCACGCCGCCGGATCGGACACCGCGCGGCCGACGGCGGCCGGATCCGCGGCGACGAAGGTCTCGTCGGCGATCTGGATGCTGTGCATGGCACCAGCTTCACATATGGCCACGCCCCGCCGATCGCGGCCCGGCCGGTGAAGGCCGTCACAGCCGCACCGCGCGGGTGACTAGGCTGGACGCAATCAAAGCGCAATTCCACAAGGGGTTCATGTGCGTGAGTACAGCGTTCCAGCGCCGTTCACCATCGGTGCCAACGACAATGTCGTCAGAGCGGTCTACGAGCACGAGCGCGACGACCCGAACTATGTGATCCTGCAGCGCCTGGTCGACGGCGCCTGGACCGATATGACATGTGCCGAGGTCGCCGCCCGGATCCGCTCGGCGGCGCTGGGATTGATCGCGGCCGGCGTGCAGGCCGGCGACCGGGTGGCGATCCTGTCGGCGACCCGCTACGAGTGGGTGATCCTGGACTACGCGATTCTGTCCGTCGGTGGCGTCACCGTGCCGATCTACGAGACGTCCTCGGCCGAGCAGGTGCGGTGGGTACTGGAGGACTCCGCCGCGGTGGTGGCGTTCACCGAGACCGAGGCGCATGCCCAGATGGTCGCCGAACTGCGCGGCGAGCTGCCCGCCCTGCGCACGACGTACGACATCGAGGCGGGCGCCCTCGACGAGCTGGCCGCTGCCGCCGCCACGGTGGACGGCGCCGAGCTGACCCGCCGGCTCGACGGTCTGCGCTCCGATGCCCCGGCCACGCTGATCTACACCTCGGGCACCACCGGCAGGCCCAAGGGTGTGCAGTTGACGCACTCGAACCTGCTGCACGAGACACGCGGGGCCGCAACATGTTTCCCCACCCTGCTGCGCCAGCACGAGCGGCTGCTGGTGTTCCTGCCGCTGGCACACGTGCTGTCGCGTGCCCTGTCGATGACCGCGTTCGCCAACAAGGTGACACTGGGCTACACCAGCGACATCAGGAGCCTGGTCCCGATGTTGCAGCTGTTCAAGCCGAGCATCGTGGTGTCGGTACCGCGGGTGTTCGAAAAGGTCTACAACACAGCGGAATTGAATGCGCGAGACAGCGGTAAAGGCAAGATCTTCGAGCTGGCCGTCAAGACGGCGATCGCCTACAGCGAGGCGCTCGAGACCGGCTCACCGAACCTGCTTCTCAAGGCGAGCCATGCCCTGTTCGACCGGCTGGTGTACGGCAAGCTGCGCGCCGCCCTCGGCGGTGACTGCCACGCGGCGATCTCCGGCGGCGCGCCGCTGGGCAAGCGGCTCGGCCACTTCTACCGCGGCGTGGGGCTGTCGATCTACGAGGGCTACGGCCTGACCGAGACCAGCGCGGCGATCACGGTGAACCGGATCGGCGAACTCAAGGTCGGCTCCGTCGGAAAGCTGGTGCCCGGCAACAGCATGAAGATCGCCGAGGACGGCGAACTGCTGGTCAAGGGCGGCGTGGTGTTCAGCGGGTACTGGCGCAACGAGAAGGCCACCGCCGAGGCGATCGTCGACGGGTGGTTCCACACCGGCGATCTGGCCAGCATCGACTCCGAGGGCTTCCTGTCGATCACCGGCCGCAAGAAGGAGATCATCGTCACCGCAGGCGGCAAGAACGTCGCACCCGCGGTGCTCGAGGACGCGCTGCGGGCCCATCCCCTGATCAGCCAGGCGATGGCCGTCGGGGACAAGCAGCCGTTCATCGGCGCGCTGATCGCCATCGACCCGGAAGCCTTCGATGTCTGGAAGCAACACCACGGCAAGGCCGCCGAGGCGTCGGTAGGCGATCTGCGCGAGGATCCGGACCTGGTGGGCGAGATCGAGCTGGCCATCAAGGACGCCAATCAGCATGTGTCCCATGCCGAGTCGATCCGCAAGTTCCGGATTCTGCCGTGCGACTTCACCGTGCTCACCGGTGAGCTCACCCCGACGCTGAAGGTCAAGCGCAACGTCGTCGCAGAGAAGTTCGCCGACGAGATCGACGCGATCTACGCCAAGTCCAGCTAGATCAGGCCGGCCACGAAGTTGGCCGCCTGCTGCGGGTAGGGCGGCAGTTCGTAGGCGCTGTGCGCGGCACGGTCGCGGCCGTTGGAGCAGATCGGATCACCGGGCACGCACACGTCGATGGCGCGGCCCACGAACGCGCCGGTGCTGCTCAGCGGGGAGCCGAAGCGCGCACCCGGGTTGCCGAAGACCGCGACCACGGCGACGCGGCCTGCCGCGTCGGGCGGCAGCGGGGCGGCTGATCCGATGCTGCCGATGCGGTCGCCGACCGGTGGTACCCCGGCCAACATCGAGACCGCTGCCGCTCCCTGAGAGAAACCGCCGAGCACCAGCCTGGTCTGCGGGCAGCGCACGCTCATGTCGGCGATGCGCGCTGCCGCGTCGTTCGCGCCTGCCGCCGCGGTCAGGAAGTTCAGGCTCGCCGGGTAGTTGACGCCGTAGACGCCCAGCGAACGACCACCGAGCTGCGGGGCCAGGGCATCGGCGAAGGCCTGACCGACCCGGCCGGGGCCCGGCGGTTCCCCGGTGCCGCGGGCGAAGATGACCTCGACGTCGGGGCAGTCGTCGTCGGCTTCGGCAGGGACGGCGGGCACCAGACTCACCGCCGCGGCCGCCAGCGCGGCCGCGGCCAGGGTCCTCAGCAGTGGCGGCGTGTCCATCGGCCCATGGTCACACGAGCGGCGCGGGGGGACACAGCAGTTCGGCGAGTCTGGCGGTCCGGGCGGCCCACGACCAATCCTGGGCGACCCAGCGGCGCCCGGCCTCCCCCATCCGTGCGGCCAGCGCCGGGTCGGCCAGAATGGCACTGACGGCGTCGACGATCGCCGATTGCGACCGGCCGTCGACCACCCGTCCCGTCTCGCCGTCGCGGACGGTCTCCGGTGCCCCGCCGGAGCTGCCCGCGACCACCGGCACACCGGTGGCCGAGGCTTCCAGGAACACGATTCCCAGCCCCTCGACGTCGAGGCCGTAACCCCTTGTGCGACAAGGCATCGCAAAGACATCGGCCATCGCGTAGTGGGCCGGCAGCTCGGTACTCGGCACGCCGCCGGTGAACACCACGTGCTCGCTGACACCGCCGTCGCGGGCCAGCTTGTGCAGTTGATCGGCGTGTGGACCGCCGCCGACGATCACCAGAGCGGCACCCTCGACGCGGCGGCGGATCTCCGGCAGCGCCCTGATGAGCATGTCCTGACCCTTGCGCGGCACCAGCCGGGAGACGCAGACAACGGTGGGGCGCGCACCCAGCCGGTAGCGTTCACGCAGCTCCTCGCGCGCGGCGGGATCCGGACGGAACCGGTCTGAGTCCACCCCCGGCGGGAGGTGCTGCAGATTGACCTTCGGCCCGAAGGCCCGGGCGAACCGGCCCCTGGTGTAGTCACTGACGAAGGTGACCACGTCGGTCGTGTCACCGATGCGCCGCAGGGCCGAGCGGGCACCCGGCAGCATGGACCAGCCCACCTCGTGCCCGTGCGTGCTGGCCAGCACCCAGCCGGCCCCGGCGTGGCGCGCACGGTTGGCCAGCAGGGCCAGCGGGGCGGCCGCACCGAACCACACCGTCTCGATGTCGTGCTCCGCGATCAGCGTGCGGATCCGGCGCTCGACGCCCGGCTCAGGCAGCATCAGGGTGCCGGGATGCCGTACGACCCGGTAATCGGCGGCGGCGTCGTAATCCTCGCAGCCCTTCCACCGCGGGGCGTACACCGTCAGCTGGTGTTCACCGGCGGCGGCCAGGTGGCCCACGAACTGCTCGAGGTAGGACTGGATGCCGCCGGGGCGCGGCGGAAAGTCATTGGTGACCAGCAGGATCCGCGTCATCGCCTCACACGTTATCGGGTCAGCCACTGCGCCCAGCGGGTACGCAGCTCGGCAACGTCCGTGTCGAGTGCTCGGCGCACCGCGGTGGGAAAGTCCGGGTGGCCCGGCCCGCAGGCGTCGGTGTAGAGCCGGCGCAGCCCGTCGACGCCGTAGGTGTCGGCGACGAACCGGGCGAACCACCAGGCCCGGTCGTAGCCCATGGCTCGTGCCGGTCCGGCGGCGTCGAGAGCGGCGTCGCTCGGTAACGAGGTGTCGGCGGCGGCGCCGGCGGGAAGCGGGGCGGCGGGGCGGGCGACGAAGTCGGCCACGCCCTCGACAAGCCAGCGCGGTGCGTCCAGCGCGGTGTCGGTGCGGGCGGCGAGGTGAAACAGCTCGTGGGTGAGCACGATTCGCAGCGACGCCTCGCTCATGGCCACCGCACCCGGCGAGAAGACGATGCGTTGTCCGCCGGCGCGGCGGTGCTCGAGGTCGACGCTGTCGGCAACCGAGACAGCGGCGATGTCCGACCATTGCCTGCGCGGGTCCAGGCCCGCCTCGGCAACGAACTGGGCATCGGAATCGGTGGCAATGATGACGATCTCGTGCTCCCAATCGGTGCCCCAGAAGCGTTCGACGGCGCCGACCGCGCCATCGATATCGGCCGCGACGCGGTTGAGCAGTCCATCGGTCGTGGCCCCACCCAGGCTGATCAGGCGAACGGTGCGGTTGTCGCCGACGACGAGCGGGGCGGCCGTGGCCGGGGCGGTGGAGGTGACGCCCGGGCCGGGGTCGCGATGGGCGGGTGAGCCGAGCAGGAAGGCTGCGATGACGGCCGCGGTCGCGACGACCACCGCGAGGGTGATCGGCAGCCAGCGGCGAGCAGATCGGCTGGTCAGTACCGGCGGATGTTGTAGATCGGTGCGTTGTTCACCGGGGCGACGCGCACCGGTACGCCGAACGTCGACGCGTGAACCATCATCCCGTCGCCGATGTAGATCGCCGAATGCGACGCGTCGGAGTAGTAGTTCACGACGTCGCCGGGCTGCATCTGGTCCATCGACACCGGCTGGCCGCCGGCGGCCAGCGCCTGGCTGGAGTGCGGCAGGAAGATCCCGGCCTGCTGGAAGGCCCACATCACCAGCCCGGAGCAGTCGAATTGATTCGGACCCGATCCGCCCCACACGTAGGGGTCGCCGATTCGGGTGAGCGCAGCCTGTACGGCGATCGCACCCTCGCTGGAACCCTCACCGGGCGACGGCACGGCAGCCATCGGGATGACCTCGGCGGCCTCCGGCGGTGGCGGCGGCGCGTCGATCGGCGGCAGCGCATCAGGAGCGGGCGCGGCCAGAATCTCCGGCGGCGGGACGGGGCCAGGTGCGGCCAGTGCGGTCCGCTGATCGGGGGTCAGAGTCTGGTAACGCGACTTGACGATGGCGATCTGGACTTGCAGCTGCGACTGCTTGCGCTGCAGGTCAGCGCGCACCGCGGCGGCCTGTTCGGCGGCGGTCTTGGCGTCGGCGGCGGACTTGGCGGAGGCTGCCTCAGCCTTGACGGTCTCGTCGGACAGCCGCCGGTAGTTCTGCATCTGTGCGGTCATCTCGGTGGACATGACCTTCTGGACGGCCATCTTGTCGATCAGGCCCTGCGGCGACTCGGCGGTCAGGATGGCGTTGAAGCCGTCCATCCGGCCACCCATGTACATCGCCGCAGCAAACTTGTCGACCGATACCTGATAGGTAGCCAGCTGCGCCTTGGCGGCATCGGCTGCGGCCAGGTCGTCGACGTGCTGCTTCTCCGCGGCAGCCTGGACTTGCAGCTTCTTGTCAAGATCAAGCTGAGCGGAATGCATCGATTCGGTGAGCTGCTCGGCCTGCCGGGACAGCTCGTTGAGCTTTGCCACACCGTCGTCGGCGGGGTCTGCGTGCACAGTGCCTGTGATAACGGCCGAGGCGAACAGGAGGGCCGCGATCCCACCGACGACATGGCGCCGAAGAACGCGTTTCGCCAGGGACCTGCGATCAAACCTCAAGATTACGCATCCTTTTAAGTGCGGCCGACGCTTTCTGCGTCGATCTGCCTTAGGTCTCGAACAGGTTACGAAATGGCATCGGCATTGTCCAACGCGAGATCAAGATTTAACAGAATGACCAGTCACGCGTGCCTCACAAGTCACAACCTGCCGGCCAACGTACCAGGCGATCAGCTGGCCAGGCCCGAACCCCCGTGGCGATGGATCGGCACCAGCCGCAGCCGGGGCGCCATTCCCGCGTCGGCGAGCACCTCCAGCGCCGCGCGTTCGTCGTCGAGCAAAGTCTCCGGGACGCCCAGCAAAACACTGACGACACAATCCCGGCAGCCCGGGCCGCGCACCGCGCAGTCGTCACAGTCGATGACCACCGGATCGCCTGGCTCCGTACCCATATCGGGCTCCTCTCATTGGGCTTGGCCGCACGCTAACCGGGGGCACCGACAAGAACGGGCCGAGTTGGTGGCCGTCCCGGTGTGGCAGCCCGGATCTGTCGGTGCCGCTGCCTACCGTCGACAGCTGTGGACGGCCCCTCGATCGACGCTCAGCTGAGCTTCGCCGACATCGACCCGGCCGCCGACGTGTCCCTGCGGGACACCACGTTCGTGGTCGTCGACCTGGAGACCACCGGGGGGCGGGCCACCGCGTCAGCAGACGGCTCGCGCGACGCCATCACGGAGATCGGCGCCGTCAAGGTCCGCGGCGGCGAGGTACTCGGCGAGTTCGCCACCCTGGTCGACCCGCAACGGGCCATCCCACCCCAGATCGTCCAGCTCACCGGCATCACCACCGCGATGGTCCACGACGCACCCACCATCGGATCGGTGCTGCCGATGTTCCTGGAGTTCGCCCGCGGCGCCGTCCTGGTCGCCCACAACGCGGGTTTCGACATCGGGTTCCTGAAGTCGGCCGCCGAACAGTGCGGCATCACCTGGCCGCGCCCACCGGTGTTGTGCACCGTGCGGCTGGCCCGCCGGGTGCTGACCAGGGAGGAGGCGCCCAGCGTCCGGCTGGCCACCCTGGCCAAGCTGGTGGGCTCGGCCACCCAGCCCACCCACCGGGCGCTCGACGACGCGCGCGCCACGGTCGACGTCCTGCACGCGCTGATCGAGCGGGTCGGCAACCAGGGCATCCACACCTACGCCGATCTGCGCGGCTACCTGCCCAACATCTCCAACGCCCAGCGCAGCAAGCGGACGCTGGCCCAGCGACTGCCGAACCGGCCCGGGGTGTACCTGTTCCGCGGGCCGACCGGCGAGGTGCTCTACGTCGGGACGGCCACCGATCTGCGCCGCCGGGTGGGCCAGTACTTCAACGGTGCGGACCCGCGCGGCCGGATAAAGGAGATGGTGGCGCTGGCCACCGCCGTCGACCACGTCGAATGCGCGCACCCGCTGGAGGCCGGTGTGCGCGAGTTACGGCTGCTGGCCGCCCACGCCCCGCCCTACAACCGTCGCTCCCGCTTTCCGCACCGCTGGTGGTGGGTGGCGTTGACCGACGAGGCCTTCCCGCGGCTGTCGGTCGTCCGCCGGCCGCGCCACGACCGGGTGATCGGCCCGTTCCGGTCCCGCGCCGACGCCGTCGACACCGCCGAACTCGTCGCACGCTTCACCGGCGTGCGCACCTGCACCGCCCGGATCAGCCGCACCGGCGAGCACGGCCCGGCCTGCCCCGAACGCGAGATCGCGCCCTGCCCAGCGCCGCGCGGGGCCACCGCCGCCGACTACCTCCCGGCGCCCGAGCGGGCCGCTGCGCTTATCGACGGGTTCGACAGCAGCGCACTGGCGCACGCCGTGGCCCGCGTCGAGGAATTGGCCGCCAGGTCCCGCTACGAGAGCGCCGCACGGCTGCGCGACCAGACCGCGGCCGCGGTGGACGTGCTGTGGCGTGGACAGCGGCTGCGGGCCCTGGCCGCCGTCGAGGAACTGGTGGCCGCCGCACCCGACGGCGCAGGCGGCTGGCAGCTGGTGGTCATCCGGCGCGGGCAGCTCGCCGCCGCCGGGGTGGCCGCCCGCCGGGTGCCACCCATGCCAGTGGTCGAGGCCCTGCAGGCCTGCGCCCAGACTGTCCTGCCGGAGTCGGCACCGCTGGGTGGCGCACTGGTCGAGGAGACCGCGCTGATCGCCCGCTGGCTGGCCGCCCCAGGCGTCCGAATTGTCTGCGCGACAACAGGTTTCGCTTCACCAGCAGGCTCGGCGGGGCCGTGGGCGCCGTGGGCGGCCGCAGCGCGCTCGGCCCGGCTCGCCGCCGAACAGGCCCAGCGGCTGGACTCAGAGCTCCTGGGTGAACCGCACCCAACGCGCCAGCAGCTGCTCGGCCGCCCCAGAGTCGATCGCCTCGGCAGCCCGGCCCAGCCCCTCCTCCCAGGACGGCAACCATTCGGCGTGGCTGGATAGTCCCGCGTGGGCGACCATCGCGCCGGCCGCATTGAGGACGACGGCGTCGCGGACCGGGCCCGTCGCGCCGCCCAGCACATTGCGCGCCTCGGCGGCGTTGAACTCGGCGTCCCCGCCGACCAGCTCCTCGATGTGGGCGCGGGGGAATCCGAAGCCGAGCGGGTCGAAGGTCAGCTTGTCGATCGTCCCCGCCTGCACCCGCCAGATCGTGCTCGTGGTCGTCGTGGTCAGCTCATCGAGCCCGTCGTCGCCGTGCACGACGAGCACGCTGCACCGGCGCGCGGCGAAGACCCCGGCCATCACCTCGGCCAGATCTCCGAACGCGCATCCGATCAGACCGGCCCGCGGCCCGGCCGGATTCGTCAGCGGCCCAAGCAGATTGAACACCGTCGGCACGCCGATCTCCCGGCGTGGAGCGCCCGCGTACTTGTAGGACGGGTGGAACACCGGCGCGAAGCAGAACCCGATGCCGACCTCGGCCACGCTGCGGGCGACCTCCTCGGGGCCCAGGTCGATCCGCAGCCCCAGCGCCTCGAGCATGTCGGCGCCGCCGCTCTTGGACGACGCCGCCCGGTTGCCGTGCTTGACCACCGGCACGCCGGCGGCCGCCACCACGATCGAGGCCATCGTGGACAGGTTGACGGTGTTCGCGCGGTCGCCGCCGGTGCCCACGATGTCGACGGTGTCGGTTCCGATCACGTCGGTCGGTACCCGCTTGGCGTAGCGCAGCATGGTGTCGGCCAACTCACGCACCTCGGCAGCCGTCGGGCGCTTCATTTTCATCGACACGCCGAAGGCGGCGATCTGAGCCGGTGTCGCGGCTCCCGTCATGATCTGGTCCATGGCCCAGCCGGCCTCCCCCGACGCGAGCTCCTCCCCGGCGGTCAACCGGCCCAGGAGCTGCGGCCATGTCGAGATCGGGGGGTCGGACTGGGGGTGCGAATCGGGCTCGGTCACGCGCCGATATTCGCACGCCGCCCGGGAACTTCACAGTGCCGGCCAACGACAGTTATGACCAATTCGGCCCCTGGCTGTACCTCGACAACTACAAAGCGTCATACTTCTTGATGTGACGAGCGCTGTTGGCACTTCGGGAACTGCGATCACATCGCGCGTACATTCGCTGAACCGGCCGAACATGGTCAGTGTTGGCACTATCGTGTGGCTTTCCAGTGAACTGATGTTCTTTGCTGGACTGTTCGCGATGTACTTCACTGCCCGTGCTCAGGCCGGCGGGGTATGGCCGCCGCCACCGACCGAGCTGAACTTGTATCAGGCGGTGCCGGTGACGCTGGTGCTGATCGCGTCGTCCTTCACCTGTCAGATGGGTGTGTTCGCGGCCGAGCGCGGTGACGTGTTCGGGCTGCGCCGCTGGTACACGATCACCCTGGCGATGGGCACCTTCTTCGTGCTCGGCCAGGCCTACGAGTACTACCACCTGGTGACTCACGGGACCACGATCCCGGGCAGCGCCTACGGCAGCGTCTTCTACCTCGCGACCGGCTTCCACGGCCTGCACGTGATCGGCGGTCTGGTGGCGTTCGTGCTGCTGCTGCTGCGCACCCGGATGGCCAAGTTCACACCGGCGCAGGCGACTGCGGCGATCGTGGTGTCCTACTACTGGCACTTCGTCGACATCGTGTGGATCGCCCTGTTCGCGACGATCTACTTCATCCGTTGATGAGAAGGGGTTCGATGCTCAAGACAACCGGGCGGTTCGGATCCGGCATGAGCGACAAATCGCGCCGCCGACTGCGTCGCCGGCTGACGGGCGCAGTTCTGCTGCTGGCCGGCCTCGGTTTCGCCGGTGCGCTGGCTGCCACGCTGACGCCCACGCCGCAGGTCGCGGTCGCCGACGAATCGCAGTCGGCGCTGCTGCGCACCGGTCAGCAGCTCTACGACACGGCCTGCATCACCTGCCATGGCGCCAACCTCCAGGGCATCGACGGGCGCGGACCAAGCCTGGTAGGTGTCGGCGAGGCGGCGGTCTACTTCCAGGTCTCGACCGGCCGCATGCCGGCGATGCGTGGCGAGGCGCAGGCCCCCCGCAAGGCTCCGATCTTCGACGAGAACCAGATCGACGCCCTCGGCGCCTACATCCAGGCCAACGGCGGCGGCCCACTGGTCCCCCGCGACGCCAACGGTCAGATCGCCGACCACTCGCTGCTCGGCAACGACGTGGCCCGCGGTGGCGACCTGTTCCGGCTCAACTGCGCGTCCTGCCACAACTTCACCGGCAAGGGCGGCGCGCTGTCCTCGGGCAAGTACGCCCCGGAACTCGAGCAGGCCACCCCGGCCCAGATCTACACCGCGATGCTGACCGGCCCGCAGAACATGCCGAAGTTCTCCGACCGCCAGCTTTCGCCGGAGGAGAAGAAGGACATCATCGCCTACGTCCGGACGGCTTCTGAGACAACGAATCCCGGCGGTTACGGACTCGGCGGCTTCGGACCTGCGCCGGAAGGCATGGCGATCTGGATCATCGGCATGGTCGCCACGATCGGTGTGGCGCTGTGGATCGGGGCGCGGGCATGAGCGCCCAGCGAGTAGCGAAGGCGGATCGCGCATGAGCGACGTGAACAAGCCGACTGACGAGCAGCTCGCGGAGATGTCCCGCGAGGAGTTGGTCGAACTCGGCGGCCGGATCGACGGCGTCGAGACCATCCTCAAGGAGCCGCGCTGGCCGGTCGAGGGCACCCGCGCCGAGAAGCGCGCCGAGCGACTGGTGGCTTTCTGGCTGCTGCTCGGCGGCGTGTCCGGTCTGGCCTTGCTGCTGGTCTTCCTGTTCTGGCCGTGGGAGTACAAGCCGAACGGCGCCAAGGGCAACTTCCTGTACAACCTGGCCACTCCGCTCTACGGCCTGACCTTCGGCCTGTCGATCCTGGCGATCGGTATCGGCGCGGTGCTGTTCCAAAAGCGGTTCATCCCGCAGGAGATCTCGGTCCAGGAACGCCACGACGGCGCATCCTCCGAACTCGACCGCAAGACGGTGGCGGCCAACCTCACCGACGCCCTGGAAGGCTCGACGATCCGGCGGCGCAAGGTTCTCGGCCTGTCGCTCGGTATCGGCATCGGCGCGTTCGGCGTCGGCACGCTGGTGGCATTCGTCGGTGGCCTGATCAAGAATCCGTGGAAGCCGGTCGTGCCCACCGCCGAAGGCAAGAAGGCGGTGCTGTGGACCTCCGGGTGGACCCCGCGCTTCAAGGGCGAGACCATCTTCCTGGCCCGCGCCACCGGCCTGCCGGGTGAGTCCCCGTTCGTCAAGATGCGCCCGGAGGATCTCGACGCAGGCGGCATGGAGACGGTGTTCCCGTGGCGGGAGTCCGACGGTGACGGCACCACGGTGGAGTCGCACGAGAAGCTCTCGGAGATCGCACTGGGCGTGCGCAACCCGGTGATGCTGATCCGCATCAAGCCGGTCGACATGCCCCGGGTGGTCAAGCGCAAAGGCCAGGAGAGCTTCAACTTTGGCGACCTGTTCGCCTACACGAAGGTGTGCTCGCACCTGGGCTGCCCGTCCTCGCTGTACGAGCAGCAGACCTACCGAATCCTGTGCCCGTGCCACCAATCTCAGTTCGACGCACTGCATTTCGCTCGGCCGATCTTCGGGCCGGCCGCGCGGGCACTGGCACAGTTGCCGATCACCATTGATCAAGATGGCTATCTGGTCGCCAACGGCGACTTCATCGAACCTGTCGGACCCGCATTCTGGGAGCGCACATCATGAGTTCCAAGATCGCTGATCGCCTTGCCGCCCAGGGCGATGCCATCGACTCCCGCTACCACCCGTCGGCCGCGGTCCGGCGACAGCTGAACAAGGTCTTCCCCACGCACTGGTCGTTCCTGCTGGGCGAAGTCGCGATGTACAGCTTCATCGTCCTGCTGCTCACCGGCGTGTACCTCACGCTGTTCTTCGACCCGTCGATGGCCGAGGTCACCTACAACGGCGTCTACCAGCCGCTGCGCGGCGTGCAGATGTCGCGGGCCTACGAGACGGCCCTGGACATCAGCTTCGAGGTGCGCGGCGGTCTGTTCGTCCGTCAGGTCCATCACTGGGCGGCCCTGATGTTCGCCGCGGCGATCATGGTCCACCTGGCCCGCATCTTCTTCACCGGCGCATTCCGCCGCCCGCGTGAGGCCAACTGGGTCATCGGCTCGCTGCTGCTGATCCTGGCGATGTTCGAGGGCTTCTTCGGCTACTCGCTGCCCGACGACCTGCTGTCGGGTACCGGCGTCCGCGCCGCACTGTCGGGTATCACGATGGGTATCCCGGTCGTCGGCACCTGGATGCACTGGGCGCTGTTCGGCGGCGACTTCCCCGGCAACATCTTCATCCCCCGCATCTACGCGCTGCACATTCTGCTGATCCCGGGAATCATCCTGGCGCTCATCGGAGTTCACCTCGCGCTGGTGTGGTTCCAGAAGCACACCCAGTTCCCCGGCCCCGGCCGCACCGAGAAGAATGTCGTCGGCGTCCGGGTCATGCCGGTGTTCGCGGTGAAGTCGGGCGCGTTCTTCGCGATGGTGCTCGGCATCCTCGGCCTGATGGGTGGCCTGCTGCAGATCAACCCGATCTGGCAGCTGGGCCCCTACAAGCCCTCACAGGTGTCCGCCGGTAGCCAGCCCGACTTCTACATGATGTGGACCGACGGCCTGATCCGTCTGTTCCCACCATGGGAGATCTACTTCGGCCACCACACCATCCCGCAGCCGGTATGGATCGCGTTGGGCATGGGTCTGGTCTTCATCCTGCTCATCGTGTGGCCGTTCCTGGAGAAGAAGTTCACCGGGGACGACGCACACCACAACCTGCTGCAGCGTCCGCGTGACGCACCGGTCCGCACCGCGGTCGGCGCCATGGCGATCTCGTTCTACATCCTGCTGACCTACGCATGCATGAACGACATCATCGCGCTCAAGTTCCACATCTCGCTGAACGCGACGACGTGGATCGGCCGCATCGGCATGCTGGTGTTGCCGCCGCTGGTGTTCTTCATCGCCTACCGCTGGGCGGTGGGCCTGCAGCGCAGCGACCGCGACGTGCTCGAGCACGGTGTGGAGACCGGCATCATCAAGCGGCTGCCGCACGGTGCCTACATCGAGCTGCACCAGCCGCTGGGCCCGGTCGACGACCACGGCCACCCGATTCCGCTGGAGTACCAGGGCGCTGCCCTACCGAAACGGATGAACAAGCTGGGCTCCGGTGGTGCACCGGGTCGCGGCAGCTTCCTGACAGCCGATCCGGCTTCCGAGGATGCCGCGCTCAACGAGGCCGCACACGCGACCGAACACAAGGCGCTCACCGCGCTGCGCGAGTGGCAGGACGACGAGTTCGACTCGCGCGGCAACGGTTCGAGCGGCAATGGTTCGAACGGCAACGGCCAGCACTAGCAGTTCCACAGTCGAAACCCCGGGTCTTCGGACCCGGGGTTTCGGCGTTTCTGCCCGTCGCTAGTCCGGTGGCTTGTGCCAGATGAGCAGGTAGCGCCAGAACAGGAGTCGGCGAACGGTCGAGCCGGGCAGGATCTGGCGCGTCAGCTCCCCCCATCTGACGGGTGGTGAGCGGGGCACGGTCACTGACCGGCATAACGTCGTGGGTTGCTTCGTGCGCGTACCACGGCCGCCCGCTCAGGGGGCGCAGCGCCGCGAAGGCCACGCCCCACACCGGATTCAGCAGCACCGAGGCAAGCTCGGAGTGCCACTCTCCCGCCACGTCCCGGGCCGGCAGTCCCACCGATCGAGCGCATCGACGTGGTCAGCCCGTTTTGCCGCCTTCGCGGCCAAAGCGCCTGCCCCGCAGCCGACGTCGAGAACACGCCCGCACCTCGGCGGGAGCTCGTCGAGCACGAGCCGGTGGTAGTAGGCGTTGTGGTCCCAGGCGAGGCTCACTGAGCCGGAGCGGCCTCGTCCAGTGCGTTGCGCAGCTCGCGGAGATAGAACACCGGGATCACCGGCATGGCGATCGTGACGACTGCCGACACCCCGAGGGCCACCCAGGCCGCGGTGTCGCTGCCGACGGCCAGCAGATAGGTCGCCAGTGAAACCCCGACCAGTGCCAGGCCGATGGCTCCGAGCAGCGTCGCGCTGCCCCGCAGCCACAGGCGGTCCAGCTGGGTCGGCGGAATCAGCAGGTCGGCCCGCGAACTCGAGGACTGGGCGAATGCCGGCTGATACGGCTCGTACGGGTCGACGGTCGCACCGAACACCTTCAACTTCTCCGTCGGCGCCTCTGCGGGCCGCCCAGCGGCCGGAGCGGGGGTCTGTGCGGCCGGCGTGGCGGGCCGCGGCCGCGCGGGCAGCGGTGGCTCGGTCTGTGCGGCGCGCCGGGCGCGCAGCAGCAGCGGGATGGCGCCGACGATGATCAGCGCCGAAACCACAATGACGCTGTAGAGCACCCAGGGTGTCTGCTTACCCTCGCCGCCGAGGGTGTGCCCCCGGCCGAGATCCACCAGCGCGACGATCGCGACGACCGTGACCGCCAACAGCACCAGCCAGATCGCCCCGCATATCCCGACCAGCAGGCGGTCCACCGTCTGCGGCGATCGCCCGTCATCCTCTGTGGCCCCGGCCCCGGCGGGCCCCGTGTCGCGTGTCATCAGCAGCTTGTCTGCGCAGCGTTGTTCTGATTGGACGACAGCACTGTTCCGTCACTGGTGGTGATGGCGCAGTTGAGCTTGCTGACCAGGAACAGGCTGGAGGCCTGCACTGAGCCGACATCGGATTGTGAGATGGGCGTCACGGTCAGCGACCACGGGATGTAGACGTTGCGCTGGGTGCGGCGACGCCCCGAGGCGTCGACATACGTCACCGTGATGATGTCACCGGGCGCCTTCGTCCCGGTGACGCTGTAGGTCACCTGGCGCGGCCCGGCAGGCGTAGTCGTGGTAGGCGGCGGCGGGACCGTGGTGGTGATCTCGTCCTGCACCGGCGGAAGGCTGACAGACGTCGTCGTCGCAGGCGTGGCCAGCTCGTTGGTATCGGTGCTCGTCACCAGGAGCGACACCGACACCACCAGAGCGATGGCCGCGATGATCGCGGTGACACCGACGACCCAGGGCCATTTGGGCGGCTCGGCGTCTTCGACCACGTCGGCGGCCGAGTCGTAGTTGTCGTAGTCGTAGAGCCGGGGATCGGGTGCGACGTAGGGGCCGGCGGTCCACTGCTCCGACTCGGGGGCAGAGTAGGCCTGGAACCCAGTGCCGCTGGTGTCCTCGCGGTACTCGGGGGTCGGTTGATCCGAGGGCTGACCGCCCGGCTCCTCATGTGGCGGATTCGGCCCGCTCATCCTCGCCTGTCCTCTTTCGACTACATCACCGCAGCACGCGGGCCAAGGACTGGCGCGCAGCGTGCCGACGGATCGCGTTGCCCTGGCAGAACCCTACCCAACCGGGCGGGCAGGGCGCGTCGCAGCACACCGTTGGGCGCCAAGTGACGCCTTGTTGTGACCTTCGGGTGGTCAGTGCTTCTCGGGCCCGACGTAGTACTCGAAGACCAGACCGGACACGGCGGCGAGCACGAAGACGACGCCGGCCGCGATCAGCCAGGGCAGCCACAGGGCAGCGCCGACGGCAGCGGTCGAGAAGGACAGCGCGATCAGGATCGGCCACCAGCTGTGCGGGGAGAAGAAGCCCAACTCCCCTGCGCCGTCACTGATCTCGGCGTCTTCGTAGTCTTCGGGCCGGGTGTCGAGACGGCGCGCCACGAACCGGAAGAAGGTTCCGATGATCAGCGACAGGCCGGCGGTCAGCACCAGCGCGGTGGTGCCTGCCCACTCGATACCCCCGTGGCCGAACAGTGCGGTGAGCACCCCGTAGACGACGGCGGCCAGGACGAAGAACGCGGTCAGGATTTCGAACAACCTGGCTTCGATATGCATTGAGCCCCTCCCCTACTTGCTCGCCTGCGGAATGACCTGCTCGCCCCGACGGGTGTCGAAGGGGTGAGTGGTGGTCGCCGTCGGCGACTGGTTGATGGCTTGCAACGCTTCGGCATTGGTCTTGCCTGCGATGCGGGCGTCCATGTAGGCCTTGAAGTCGTTGGCCGAAACCACGCGGACCTCGAAGTTCATCATCGAGTGGTAGGTGCCGCACATCTCAGCGCAGCGCCCGACGAACGCCCCGGTCTGCTGGATCTCGCTGACCTGGAACTTGTTCTCCGAGTGGTTGGCTTCCGGGTCCGGGAAGACGTCGCGCTTGAACAGGAACTCGGGCACCCAGAACGAGTGGATGACGTCGGCGGAGGCCACCTGGAACTCGATGCGCTTGCCGACCGGAACCACCAGGACCGGGATCTCGTCGCTGGTGCCCAGCGTCTCGACCTTGTCGAAGTTGAGGTAGGTGCGATCCTCCGGGTTGAGGCCGCGGACCGCGCCGACGCGCTCTTCGCCGTGGGCGTCCACACCCTCGGGCTTGGACACCATGGCCGCCTTGCGGGCGGGGTCGGCGCCGTCGTAGTTGAACGTGCCGTCGGTGAAGGCGATCTTCTGGTAGCCGAACTTCCAGTTCCACTGGAAGGCGGTCACGTCGATGACGACCTCGGGATTGGCGTCCCTGTGCACCACCTTCTCCTGCACAACGACGGTGAAGTAGAACAGCACGGAAATGATCAGGAACGGCACGACGGTCAGCACCAGCTCCAGCGGCATGTTGTAGCCGAACTGGCGGGGCAGCGACTCGTCGCCCTTCTTCTTGCGGTGGAACGTGATGGTCCAGAAGGTCAGGGCCCAGACGATCACGCCGACGACGAGCGCGGCGATGACCGAGCCCACCCACAGATCACGCATGGAATGCGCTTCCGGAGTGATGCCCTTGGGCCAGCCGAGGCCCAAGACTTCCTGCCAGCTGCACCCGCTGAGCGTCAGCGCCAGGACACCGAAGGTGACGGCCAGCGCCACCGAACGGAGCCGGGATCCGCGGGTCTTCACTTTGGCGCCTCCTGTTTCAAGGTCCTGCTCGTGGCCCTAATGAACCGCATTTTTCGGATCGCGGGAACTTTTCCGCGCATCGAATACTACGCAGCGTAGACCACGCGCGAACAGCAAGCCCGGCACACCTCCAATTCGGTCGTGTTCCGTCATTTCCCCGACGGCGCCGTGGGTTCGAAGCACCGGTGGCCGTGCGGCATACTTGGCCGCGTGTGCGGACTGCTTGCCCTGGTTTCAGCCCCGGCAAGCGGCATCTCGCCGGCGACGGTCGAGGCGGTGGCCGGCGCGTCGCACCTGATGCGCCACCGGGGACCCGACGAACCCGGCACCTGGGCCGACGAACAGGTAGTCCTCGGTTTCAACCGGCTCTCGATCATCGACATCGCCCACTCACATCAGCCGTTGCGCTGGGGCCCGCAGGATGATCCCGAGCGCTACGTGCTGGTGTTCAACGGCGAGATCTACAACTACGTGGAATTAAGGGCGGAGTTGCGCTCCGCATACGGCGCGGTGTTCGCCACCGATGGTGACGGCGAGGCGATCCTGGCCGCCTACCACTTCTGGGGTACCGAGGCGCTGAGCCGGCTGCGCGGGATGTTCGCCTTCGCGCTGTGGGACACCCGCGAGCAGGTGCTGTTCTGCGCCCGCGACCCGTTCGGCATCAAGCCGCTGTTCATGGCGACCGGCCCCGGCGGCACGGCCGTCGGCAGCGAGAAGAAGTGCCTGCTGGACCTCGCGGCGGAGCTGAGCCTGGACACCGGGATCGACGAGCGCGCGGTGCAGCACTACACGGTGCTGCAGTACGTGCCCGAACCCGAGACCCTGCATCGAGGCATCCGGCGGCTGGAGTCGGGCTGCTATGCGGTGATCTCCCCCGGCGAGGCGCCGAAGATCAGCCGCTACTTCGTCCCGCGATTCGCCGCGAAACCGTTCACCGCGGGCAGCGAGCAGGCCCGCTACGACGAGATCACCGCGGTTCTCGAGGATTCGGTGGCCAAGCACATGCGCGCCGACGTCACGGTCGGGGCGTTCCTGTCCGGTGGCATCGATTCCACCGCGATCGCCGCGCTGGCGATCCGGCACAACCCGCGGCTCATCACGTTCACCACCGGCTTCGAACGGGAGGGCTTCTCCGAGGTCGACGTGGCGGTGGCCTCCGCGGAAGCGATCGGCGCGCGGCACGTCGCGAAGGTGGTCAGCCAGGCGGAGTTCGTGGCCGCGCTGCCCGAAATCGTCTGGTACCTGGACGAACCGGTGGCCGACCCGGCGCTGGTTCCGCTGTTCTTCATCGCCCGCGAAGCCCGTAAGCACGTCAAGGTGGTGCTCTCCGGCGAAGGTGCCGACGAACTCTTCGGCGGTTACACGATCTACCGGGAACCGTTGTCGCTCAAGCCTTTCGACTACCTGCCGCGGCCCTTGCGTAAGTCGTTGGGCCGGGCCTCGCGCCCGCTGCCGGAAGGGGTGCGGGGCAAGAGCCTGCTGCATCGCGGGTCGCTGACGCTCGAGGAGCGCTACTACGGCAACGCCCGCAGCTTCTCCGACGAGCAGCTGCGCGCCGTGCTGCCGGGCTTCAACCCGGCCTGGACGCACACCGACGTCACCGCGCCGATCTACGCGCAGTCGGCCGGCTGGGATCCGGTGGCCCGCATGCAGCACATCGACCTGTTCACCTGGCTGCGCGGCGACATCCTGGTCAAGGCGGACAAGATGACGATGGCCAACTCGCTGGAGCTGCGGGTGCCGTTCCTGGACCCCGCGGTGTTCGCGGTGGCCTCGCGGCTGCCGTACGACCAGAAGATCACCAGGACCACCACCAAGTACGCGCTGCGCCGCGCACTGGAGCCGATCGTGCCCGCCCATGTGCTCAACCGAGCCAAACTCGGCTTCCCGGTGCCGATCCGGCACTGGCTGCGCTCAGGGGAACTGATGGAGTGGGCCTACGAGATGATCGACCGCTCGCAGGCCGGGCACCTGGTCGACATCGCGGCGGTACGCACCATGCTCGACCAGCATCGCGCCGGCGAGAGCGATCACAGCAGACGGCTGTGGACGGTGCTGATCTTCATGCTGTGGCACGCGATCTTCGTCGAGCACAGCATCACCCCGACGATCAGCGAGCCGCACTACCCCGTGCAGCTCTAGCTGAGCGCCACTTCCGCTATCTGTCGGCGCCGAGCGCCTCAGCGATCTCCTCGGCGGCCTCGGTGCCGTAGGCGTCGGCCAGCCGCGTCTTGGCCACCGCCGGGTCCCACGTCCAGTTCTGGGTGCCCGTGGTCTCCAGCACCAGCACGGCCACCAGCGAACCGAGCTGGGCGGCCCGTTCCAGACCCAGGCCCGCGCTGCGGGCGGTCAGGAAGCCGGCCCGGAAGGCATCGCCGACACCGGTCGGATCCACCTGGGCGATTTCGGGGACGACGTCGACGTGGATGCTGGTGCCGTCGGGGCTGACCAGGTCGACGCCCTTGGCGCCCAGCGTGGTCACCCGCAGGCCGACCTGGCTGAGCACGTCGGCGTCGGTCCAGCCGGTCTTGGACAGCAGCAGGTCCCATTCGTAGTCGTTGGTGAACAGGTAGGTCGCGCCGTCGATGAGCTGCTTGATCTCGTCGCCGGAGAGTCGGGCCAGCTGCTGGGACGGGTCGGCGGCGAACGCCAGGCCGAGGGTGCGGCATTCGTCGGTGTGCAGGAACATCGCCTCGGGGTCGTTGGCGCCGACGATCACCAGCTCCGGTGTGCCGGTCGAGGCGACGACGTCCGCGAGCTTGATGTTGCGCGACTCCGACATCGCACCCGGGTAGAAGGAGGCGATCTGGGCCATCTCGGTGTCGGTGGTGCAGACGAACCGCGCGGTATGCGCCGTCTGAGAGGTCAGCACGCCTGTGCAGTCGACCCCGGCTGCCTCCAGCCACGTGCGGTAGTCGGCGAAGTCCACGCCGGCCGCGCCGACCAGGGCGGCTTTGCCGCCGAGGACGCCGATCGCGTAGGCCATGTTGCCCGCGACGCCGCCGCGGTGCACCACCAGGTCGTCGACGAGGAAGCTCAGCGACACCTTCTGCAGGTGTTCGGCGAGCAGCTGCTCGGAGAACCGCCCGGGGAAGCGCATCAGGTGGTCGGTGGCAATGGATCCGGTCACCGCGATGGTCACGAAGCGTCCGCCCTTCAATTGATAGCTAACCTAGGTAACCATACCCGCGTCACGCGGCCGCTCATTCCCGGCCGGTGCGCTAGCCTGCCTACAAGAGGCGACTATATGGCCCTGCATCGGTGCCGATGTGGGCGGTAGGTCCGGATCCCTTTCCGCAGACCCCAGGAGACACATCGATGGCTGACCCCTTTCCGCCGCCTGCGCAGGCCGGCGCCGAGGGTCATCCCTTCCCCGGTCAACCCGGCTACTCCGAGCCTTACCCCGAGGATCGGTTCGGCCCACCGGGAGTAGCGCCGCAGGGTGCCCAGTATCCGGGCGGCTATCCCGGGATGTTGCCGCCGCCGGTGTCCTACGGCCCCACCAGGCCCCGCCGCCGCAAGGTGGTGTGGCTGAGCGTGCTCGCGGTGGTCGTCGTCGGCGCTCTCGTCGCGACGCTGTTGGCCATTCGATCTGAGCGGCCCGCGAGCGCGACAGGCGCCTTCACCGACGCCGCAGCCAAGGCGACCATTCAGAACTACCTCACCGCGCTGGCCAACGGTGACACCGAGACGATCGCGCGAAACAACCTGTGCGGCATGTTCGACGCGGTCAAGGACCGCCGCGGCGACCAGGCACTGGCCCGGCTGGCCAGCGATGCGTTCCGCAGGCAGTTCGCCCGCGCCGAGGTGACCTCGATCGACAAGATCGTGTTGTCGTCGTCGTACCAGGCCCAAGTGCTGTTCACGATGAAGGTGGCGCCGACGTCGGCGGCGCGCAACGGCCGTGACGAGGAGCAGGGTGTGGCGCAACTGCTGCGCCAGGACAACCAGTTGCTGGTGTGCTCGTACCTACTGCGAACGGCCGCCCAGTTCTGAACGAAGTGAAGAACTGAATCAGCTCCAGTTCTGAACGAAGTGAAGAACTGAATCAGCTCCAGTTCTGAACGAAGTGAAGAACTGAATCCAGTTCTGAACGGGCGGCCGTCGCTAGCGGTGCGTCAGTTGAACGAGTCGCCGCAGGCGCAGGAGCCGGTGGCGTTCGGGTTGTCGATCGTGAAGCCCTGCTTCTCGATGGTGTCGACGAAGTCGATCGTGGCGCCCTGTACGTACGGGGCGCTCATCCGGTCGACGGTCAGGTTGACGCCGCCAAACTCCACGGTGAGGTCACCGTCGAGGGCGCGGTCGTCGAAGAACAGGTTGTAGCGAAGGCCTGCGCAGCCACCGGGCTGTACCGCGATACGCAGCGCAAGGTCGTCGCGTCCCTCCTGGTCGAGCAGGGACTTGGCCTTGGCGGCCGCGGTGTCGGTCAACGTCACGCCGTGGGCGGTCGTGGTCGTGGTCGACTCGTCGGAAACAGTCATTACGTCTCCCTCATGCAGATGTCTGTCGTGGGGTTCCCGTGGGGGTTAGGCCCACCTGGTCAACGGTACCTTGTTCGGCCACTATTCCCGACTCAGGCGCTACACGCAGTGCCCAGGTCGGCCGCGGTGCGCTCGGCCAGGCCGGTCAGCTGGCGGGCGGCGTCGTCGATGGCGAGCTGAACCGACCCGGCGTAGTCGGCGATCGCGTGTGCCGCCGTGATGCCCTCGTCGCGCAGGACCGCGGGGTCGAGGGTGACCTGGCCGGCCAGCACCAGCACCGGGATGCCGCGCGGGCGGGCGCCGGCGGCCAGCGCGCTGACCACCTTGCCGTGTAGGGACTGGTCATCGAACCGGCCTTCGCCGGTGACGATGACGTCGGCGGTCGCGATGTCGGTGGCCAGCCCGGTGTGCTCGGCGATGACCGCCGCACCCGACTCTCGGGTGGCACCGAGGGCCAGCAGCGCTGCGCCCAGTCCCCCGGCCGCACCGGCACCGGACAGTGCGCTGACGGGCTGACCGGCCAGCGCGTCCAGCCGCGCTGCCCAGGCCGTCAGTCTCTGCTCCAGGATCTCCACGGTGGGCGGGTCGGCGCCCTTCTGCGGGCCGAAGATCCGGGCCGCTCCCATCGGTCCCAGCAGCGGGTGTTCGACGTCGGTGGCAGCGATCAGCCGGATTCCGTCCAGGCTCTCACGGGCGGCGCGCAGCCCGCCGAGGGCGTCGATGAGGCCGCGGCCGCCGTCGGTGCAGCCGCTGCCGCCGAGGCCGACGACGATGGTGCCTGCGCCGGCGAGCAGTGCCGCCGCAACGAGCTGACCGACGCCGCGGCTGTGGGCCGCCAGCGCGGTGTCGACGGTGGGCGGCCCACCGAGCAGCGCCAGCCCGCAGGCCTGCGCGCATTCGATGTAGGCGGTGGAGGTCGCGTCGTCGTAGACCCACTCGGCGTCCACGTCCTCGGTCAGCGGACCGCTGACCCGGGTGTGCCGGACACCGCCGAGCCGGTCGGCGAGTACACCGATGAAGCCCGGCCCCCCATCGGACTGCGGTGCCCGGACGATCTCGTCCGCCGGGCGGGCCCGCAGCCAACCGGCGGCGATGGCGTCGGCGGCCTGGACTGCGGTGAGGCTGTCGCCGTAGCAGTCCGGGGCCACGAGCACCCGAAGGGCGGCCTGGGAGCCGGTCATTCCTGCAGGGTAAGGCGCGGCATCGTGAGGTGCATGCCGGGCTTGCAGCGTGGCGAAGTAACCTGGCAGGCGTGAAGCTGCTGGGTCGCAAGAACGACGACGGCGACGCGCCGGAGGCCGAGCCGACGGTGGTCGAGGACCCGGCGGCGCGTACGACTGCGCCGAAGGGCAGGCCGACGCCCAAGCGCAGCCAGTCCGAGAAGCGCCGCGGTCCGGTCGCGCCCGCTCCGATGACTACTGCCGAGGCACGCAAACGCCGCAAGGAGATGCGCGCGACGCTGACCAAGGAAGAGCGCAAGGCCGAGAAGCTGCAGCGCCGCGCCGCGATGAACGACCGCCGCGAGCGCATGATGGCCGGCGACGAGGACTACCTGCTGCCGCGCGACAAGGGCCCGGTGCGCCGCTACGTGCGCGACATCGTCGACTCGCGCCGCAACGTGCTGGGACTGTTCATGCCCGCGGCGCTGTTCATGATCTTCGTGATGCTCGCGCTGCCCAAGGTGCAGCTGTTCATCTCGCCGGCGATGCTCGTGCTGATGGCGATCATGGGCCTCGACGCGGTCCTGCTGGGACGCAAGGTGAACAAGGCGGTCGCCGCGAAGTTCCCGGACAACACCGAGGGCGCGTTCAAGCTCGGTATGTACGCGGCGGGCCGGGCTTCTCAGATGCGCCGCATGCGCGCCCCGAAACCTCGGGTCGAGCGCGGCGCACAGGTCGCCTGAGTTCACCCGCACGGTGCGCACCCTGGTGCTCGGCGGAATCAGGTCGGGCAAGTCACGATGGGCGGAGACAGCGATCAGCGGTGAGCAGGCGGTGCGGTATCTGGCCACCGGGCCGGTGGCGGACTCCGACTCGTCGTGGGCGCAGCGGGTGGCCCGGCACCGCGACCGCCGGCCGGCTTCGTGGCGCACGGTGGAGACCGCCGACGTCGCGGGGCAACTGCGCGCCGAACCACATACCGCGACGCTGGTCGACGATGTCGGCGGCTGGTTGACCGCGACACTGGACCGGTGCGGCTGGGACGGCGGCCCGGTGGACGATGACGTCGACGAATTAGTCACGGCGGTCGGCGAATTCGAGGGCCCGCTGGTGTTGGTCAGCCCCGAGGTCGGCCTGACCGTGGTGCCCGCGACGGCATCCGGCAGGCGTTTCGCCGACGAGCTGGGCACGCTCAACCAACGCCTCGCCCAGTGCTGTGAGCGGGTGGTCCTGGTGGTCGCGGGGCTGCCGGTATGGGTCAAACCGACGAAAGTGCCGAACTGATGGAATTCCCTCCCGTTGCCCCGCCGGACTCGCGCGCCGCAGCGGCCGCTCGCCGCAGGCAGGAGATCCTCACCAAGCCCGCGGGCGCACTTGGCCGCCTCGAGGACCTCTCCGTGTGGGTGTCATCCTGCCAAAGCTCATGTCCACCAAAGCAGTTCGAACGCGCCCGGGTCGTGGTGTTCGCTGGTGACCACGGGGTCGCACGCGCCGGGGTCTCGGCGTATCCGCCCGAGGTGACCGCACAGATGGTGGCTAACATCAGCGCAGGTGGCGCCGCAATCAATGTACTCGCCGAGGCGGCGGGCGCATCGGTGCGCGTGGTGGACATCGCGGTGGACTGCGACGGGCCCGCTGACGACTACAAGGTCCGCCGCTCCAGTGGCAACATCGCCGTCGGGGACGCGCTGAGCGAGGACGAGGCGATCGCCGCGGTCGAGGTCGGCAGGCGTATCGCCGACGAGGAGGTCGACGCCGGGGCCGACCTGTTGATCGCGGGCGATATGGGCATCGGAAACACCACGGCTGCAACGACTTTGATCGCCACCCTCACCGACACCGAGCCGGTGGTCGTCGTCGGCCGTGGCACCGGCATCGATGACGCCGGCTGGTCCAGAAAGACGGCGGCGGTGCGCGATGCGATGTACCGGGCGCGGCGCCTGCGATCAGACCCGCTCGGCCTGTTGCGGACGTGCGGCGGCGCCGACCTCGCCGCGATGGCGGGGTTCTGCGCACAGGCCGCGGTGCGGCGCACGCCACTGCTGCTCGACGGCGTCGTGGTGACCTCGGCGGCGCTGATCGCCGACCGGATGGCGCCCGGGGCGCGGGCGTGGTGGCAGGCCGGGCACCGCTCCACCGAACCGGCGCACACCCTGGCGCTCGATCACCTGGGCCTGACCCCGATCATCGATCTGGGTCTGCGCCTCGGTGAGGGCACCGGCGCCGCGGTGGCCCTGCCGATCGTCCGCGCCGCTGTCGCAACCTTGGCGTCGATGGCCACATTCGAAGGTGCGGGCGTCTCGGACCGTGTCACGGACTGATCGTGTTCGGCTCGCTGGCAACGGCTTTCGCGTTCGGAACGGTACTTCCCGTACCCTCGCGCGGGCCCGGCGTCGGGCGGGCGACCATGTCGGCTTTTCCGGTGGTCGGCATGACCCTCGGCGTACTGGCGGCCGGCTTGCTCTGGGCAGCACAGTGGGCTTTCGGACCGCATAGTCCGCTGGCCGGGGTGATCACGGTGGCCGCTCTGCTGCTGGCCACCCGGGGCCTGCACATCGACGGGCTGTCCGACACGGTCGACGGGCTGGGCTGTTATGGGCCACCAGAGCGGGCCTTGCAGGTGATGCGCGACGGGACGGCAGGCCCGTTCGGGGTGGCGGCCGTGGTGGTGGTGGTGGTGACCCAGGCGCTGGCGTTCGCAGCCGCCGGTACGGGGCTGACCGGACTCGCCTGCGTGGTCACGGCCGTGACGACCGGCCGGGTGGCGGCAGTGCTGGCGTGCCGGCGCGCCGTGCCGGCCGCGGCCGGAAGTGTGCTCGGTGATCGTGTCGCAGGCACCCAGCCCTGGTGGGTGGCGACGGTGTGGGTGCTGGCCGCTGCCGCACTGTCGGTGCCGGCGACCGGACTGCCGTGGCAGGGTCCGGTGACGGTGGCCGCGGTGCTGGCGCTTTCGGTTGTGATGGTGCGTCATTGCGTACGCCGGTTCGGTGGGATCACCGGAGACGTGCTGGGTGCGGTGATCGAACTGGCGACGACGCTGTGCGCCGTCGGGTTGGTGATCGGTGCCCGATGAACCCGACGTTTTCGGCGTGGCCGGTTGCCTCTGAGGTCTAGCCTGTCGACAGAACCGCAGGGGGTGCCGTGGACGAATCAAGCAGACTGCCCGACGCTGACTGGTTTCGTCGCATGGCCGACAGCAATGGTTTGGTCTTCTTCGTCCTGAGGGTGCAGCCGGATCTTGCCTTCGAGTTCATCAACGATGCCCTCGAGGCCCAGATCGGTGTCTCGGCCGGTGAGGCGCTCGCCGACGCTGAGGCGTTGCTGGGCAGGATCGATCCGGAACACGCCGACCGCATGGCCGAGACGCTGGCACTGCCGCCCGGCGCCGAGGCGAGCGTCGAGTTGGTGTGGCGACACCGCGACGGGTACGACACGGCCAGCCGGGTGCAGGTCCGGTCCCGCCGTCGCGAGGACGGCTCGGTGATCCTGGAGGGCTCCGCACGAGACATCACCCAGCTGCGCGAGGCCGAGATGGAACTGCGTCAGTCCGAGAAGCGGCACCGGCTGATGGCCGAGAACGCCTGGGAAGTGATCTGGACGATGGCGATGGACACCTCCATCACCTACGTCAGTCCGGCCGTTGCGCGTGTCCGCGGCCTCACTCCCGACGAGGCGATGCGCGAGTCGCTGGCCGAGGCGCTCACGCCGGATTCCGCCGTGATGGCGTTGGAGTACTTCCAGCAACTCTTCGAGGCCAAGGAGCGCGGCGAGGAGCTGCCTGTCTTCCGCGGCGAGCTCGACTTCTACCGCAAAGACCAGTCCATCATGAGCGCCGACTTACAGGTGATCCCCCACGTCGACGACGACGGAGAGATCGTCGAGCTGCTCGGTGTCAGCCGCGATATCAGTGAGCAGAAGCTGGTCGAAGCAGAGTTGCGCAAGTCCGAGGAGCGATCCCGCCTGATGGCCGAGAACGCCTGGGAGATCATCTGGACCGCCGACCCCAACGGACTGGTGACCTACGTGAGCCCATCGGTCGAGCGGGTCCGCGGCGTGCCCGTCGAACAGGCCATGAACCAACCGCTCGAGGAGATCTACCCGCCCGAGTCGGCCGCCAGTATTCACGACTATTTCGTCGATCTGCACGCCGCGATCCGCCGCGGCACAGCGTTGCCCGGGTATCGGCAAGAGGTCGAGATGTACCGCGGTGACGGCACGACCATGGTCGCCGAGACGCAGGTCATCCCGCACCTCGACGAGAACGGGCGGGTGGTCGAGATCATCGGCGTGACCCGAGATGTCAGTGAGCGCAAGGCGTTCGAGGCGGAGCTGAAGCGGCTGGCGGTCACCGATGCGCTGACCGGGGTGTGGAACCGCCGCCACGGCGAGGAACTGTTCAACGCCGAGCTGCGAGATGCCCACCAGAGCGGTCTGCCGCTGACTCTGCTGATGCTCGACATCGATCACTTCAAGTCGATCAACGACCGGTACGGCCATCAGGCCGGCGACCGGGTGCTCATCGAGGTGAGCCGCCTTCTGCAGGCGAACCTGCCCGGCACCGACGTGGTGTCGCGTTGGGGCGGTGAGGAGTTCGTCATCCTGCTGCGCGGTGCGGACATGGACGATTCGTTGCCGACCGCCGAGAAGATCAGGGCGCAGATCGCCGACACGGTCTTCGCCGACGTCGGTCCGGTGACCGTCAGTATCGGCGTCGCCGAACTGAAGAAAGGTGAGCAGCTCGACTCCTGGCTGGGGCGCGCCGACGAGGCGCTGTACCGGGCCAAGCGCTCCGGGCGCAACGCGGTGCGCAGCTAGCCGAGCCGGGTCATCCAGCCGTGGTTGTCGGCGAAGGTGCCGCGCTGGATTCCGGTCAGGGTGTCGCGCAAGGCCATCGTGACCTCGCCGGGTTCGCCGTCGGCAATGGTGAACTCGCCTTCGCCGAACTTCACGTGCGACACCGGGGTGATCACCGCGGCGGTGCCGCAGGCGAACACCTCGGTGATCTCGCCGGCTGCCACGCCCTTGCGCCACTCTTCGACGTCGATCTTGCGCTCCTCGACGGCGAAGCCGCCGTCACTGGCCAGCTGTAGCAGCGAGTCGCGGGTGATGCCGGGCAGCAGCGACCCGCTGAGTTCCGGGGTGACCAGTCGGGCCGACCCGCCGCTGCCGAAGACGAAGAACAGGTTCATCCCGCCCATCTCCTCGACGTAGCGGCGTTCGATTGCATCCAGCCATACCACCTGGTCGCAACCGTGCTCGGCGGCCTCGGCCTGCGCCAGCAGGGAGGCAGCGTAGTTGCCGCCGAACTTCGCCGCGCCGGTGCCGCCCGGGCTGGCCCGCACGTACTCGGTGGACAACCACACACTGACCGGCTTGATGCCGCCCTTGAAGTAGGCGCCCGCCGGTGAACCGATCACCAGGTAGCGGTACTCCGAGGCGGGCCGCACGCCCAGGCCGGGCTCGGTGGCGATGATGAACGGCCGTAGGTACAGCGACTCCTCGCCGCCGGCCGGCGGCACCCACTGCTCGTCGACGGCGATCAGCTGCCGCAGCGATTCGATGAACGCGTCCTCGGGCAGTTCCGGGATGGCCAGCCGGCGTGCCGAGCTGCGCAGCCGTGCGGCGTTGGCCTCCGGGCGGAACGACACGATCGACCCGTCGGCCCACCGGTAGGCCTTGAGTCCCTCGAACACTTCCTGGGCGTAGTGCAGGACGATCGCCGAGGGGTCCAGCTCGATCGGGCCGTAGGGCAGCACACGGGCGTCGTACCAGCCGCGCTCGTGGGTGTAGAGCACCGACACCATGTGGTCGGTGTGGTAGCGGCCGAACCCGGGGTCGGACAGGATCTGGGCCCGTACCTCGTCGGTCACCGGGTTCGCGTTGCGCTCAACCGTGAATTCGAGGGGGCCGTTGGTCATAACCGAAATTGTAGACCGAGCCGCTATCGAGTTTTGACCTCGACGAAGGGCGGCTTGACGACCTCACATTCGATCCCGCGGCCGCGGACGTCGACGGTCACCGTCGCACCGTCTTCAATGCCGGCTCCGGCGTCGATGAGGGCAAGGGCGATACCGACTTTCAGTGTCGGGGAGAACGTCCCCGACGTCGTCACGCCCACCGGCTCGGAGCCGTCGAGCACGGTGAGGTCGGGGCGCAGCACGCCGCGTCCGACGGCACGCAGGCCGCGCAGTAGCCGCCGCGGGCCGGCTTCTTTTTCGGCCAGCAGCGCGTGGCGGCCCCAGAACGCGTCCTTCTTCCAGCCGATGGCCCAGCCGCACCGCGCCTGCAGGGGCGAAATGTCCAGCGACAGTTCATGGCCGTGCAGCGGGTACCCCATCTCGGTGCGCAAGGTGTCGCGGGCACCGAGGCCGGCCAGCTGACCTCCGGCGTCGCCGACCGCCGCCACCAGGGCGTCGAACACCGTCGGCGAGGACGCCCACGGCGGCAGCAGCTCGTAGCCGTGCTCACCGGTGTAGCCGGTGCGGCAGACCCGTACCGGCACACCGGAGTACTCGGCGTCGGCATAGCCCATGTAGTCCATGTCGGTGGGCAGCCCCAGCGCGGCCAGCACCTCGGTGGACCGCGGGCCCTGGACCGCAAGGACCGCATACGAACGGTGCTCGTCGGTGACCGAAATACCATGCGGAGCAAGCTTTTTCAGCTCAGCAACCACGGCCGCGGTGTTAGCCGCGTTGGGCACCAGGAAGATCTCGTCGTCGCTGACGTAGTAGGCGATCAGGTCGTCGATCACCCCGCCGCTCTCGGTGCAGCACAGCGTGTACTGGGCTTTGCCGGGGCCGATGCGGCGCAGGTCGTTGGTCAGTGCGGAGTTCACGAACTCCGCGGCACCCGGGCCGACGACGAGCGCCTTGCCCAGGTGGCTGACGTCGAACAGGCCGACCGCCTCCCTGGTGGCGGTGTGCTCACCCACGGTGCCCGCATAGGACACCGGCATGAGCCATCCGCCGAAGGGGGCGAAGGTGGCGCCCAGCTCGCGGTGCTGGGTCTCCAGGGGGCCGTGCAACAACTCCGATGTGTCGGTCACGGCCACCAACATTAATCGCACCTCGTTAGGGTGAATGCTCGTGAGCACCGAACCCGGATACCGAGCCCCCGTCGTCACCGTCGCCACCTCGCTGCCCAAGCGCGGGATCGGCTCAGCGGTGCTGGTCGTTCCCATCGTGACCGGCAGCGTGGCCGGCGGTGACGCCGACGGCAGTCCCAAGGTGGTGGGTGGCCCGTTCCTCGACGCCGAGGCGATCGGCGAGATCGAGGTGGCGCTTCGGGCGCTGGGTGCCAAGGGCGGCGCCGAGCAGGTGACCCGCCTGCATGTGCCGTCGCTTCCGGTGGGCAGCGTGCTGGCCGTCGGGCTGGGTTCCGTGCGTGACGAGTGGCCCGCCGAGGTGATCCGGCGCGCCTCGGGCGTGGCCGCGCGGTCGCTGGCGGGCGTCGAGTCGGTCATCACCACGCTGAGCGAGCTGCACCTGGAGGCCGCGGTCGAAGGCCTGATCCTCGGCGGCTACCGCTTCACCGAGTTCCGCAGCGCCAAGACCGCACCCAAGGACGCCGCCCTTGCCAAGATCACCGCGCTGAGCACGGCCGCCGGTGCCAAGAAGGCGGCCGCCCGGGCCGCCGACATCGCCGCCGCCGTCAACACCGCCCGCGACCTGGTGAACACCCCGCCCAGTCATCTGTTCCCCGCCGAGTTCGCCAAGCGCGCCAAGGCCCTTGGCGAGGCCGCCGGCCTGGAGGTCGAGGTGCTCGACGACAAGGCGCTGGCCAAGGCCGGTTACGGCGGCATCGTGGGCGTGGGCAAGGGCTCCTCGCGGCTGCCGCGGTTGGTGCGGCTGGCATACCGGGGCGGCAAGAAGAGCTCACCCAAGGTCGCATTGGTCGGCAAGGGTGTCACGTTCGACACCGGCGGCATCTCGATCAAGCCCGCCGCCTCGATGCACCACATGACCTCCGACATGGGCGGCGCCGCGGCGGTGATCGCTACGGTCGTGCTGGCGGCGCGCCAGGAGCTTCCGATCGACGTGATCGCAACGGTGCCGATGGCCGAGAACATGCCGTCGTCGACAGCGCAGCGTCCCGGTGACGTGCTGACCCAGTACGGCGGGATCACCGTAGAGGTGCTCAACACCGACGCCGAGGGCCGGCTGATCCTGGCCGACGCCATCGTGCGGGCCTGCGAGGACAAGCCGGACTACCTGATCGAGACCTCCACGCTGACCGGTGCGCAGACCGTCGCGCTCGGCGCCCGCACGCCGGGCGTGATGGGCAGCGAGGAGTTCCGCGACCGGGTGGCCACCGTGTCACAGGCCGAGGGTGAGAACGCCTGGGCCATGCCCCTGCCCGAAGAACTCAAGGACGACCTGAAGTCGTCGGTGGCCGATCTGGCCAACGTCAGCTCACAGCGTTTCGCGGGCATGCTGGTGGCCGGGGTGTACCTGCGCGAGTTCGTCGCCGAGGGCGTCCAGTGGGCGCACATCGACATCGCCGGGCCGGCCTACAACACCTCGGGACCGTGGGGCTACACGCCCAAGGGCGGCACCGGTGTTCCGACGCGGACCATGTTCGCCGTCCTGGAAGACATCGCGAAGAACGGCTAAAGCACCTTGCCGCGGGCGGTGCTGCGCAGCGCCTGCGGCGCGATCCTCGAGACCCCGTAGAGCAGGTAGGCCTCGGGGGTGACGGGCCGGATCGGCTTGTTCTTCTTGACCGCGGACACGATGGCCGCTGCCACCTTGTCCGGGGTGTAACTGCGCAGCGCGAACATCTTCTCCAGCTGCGCGCGCCGGCCCGCGACGGTGTCGTGTTTGTCCTGCGGGGCGTGCATGGCGGTGGTGGACACGATGTTGGTGTTGACGACGCCGGGGCAGATCGTCGTGAGACCTATTCCGGCCGAGTCGAGTTCGGCGCGCAGGCAGTCGCTGAACATGTACACCGCGGCTTTGGATGTGCAGTAGGCGTTGAGTGACTGCAGCGGCGCGTAGGCGGCCATCGAGGCGACGTTGACGATGTGGCCGCCGGTGCTGCGGTCGACGAGGCGGCGGGCGAAAGCACGGCAGCCGTTGACGACACCGCCGAGGTTGACGTCGAGGACCTTGTCGAACTGCTCGGCCGGGGTGTCCAGGAACGCACCGGCGACACCGATGCCGGCGTTGTTGACGACAATGTCGGGCACCCCGTGGGCCGAGCACACCTCGTCGGCGAACCGTTCGACCGCCTCGGCGTCGGAGACGTCCAACGGGTAGGCGTGCACGGGCCCGCCGAGGGCGGCGATGAGCCCGGCGGTCTCCTTGAGGCCGGCTTCGTCGATGTCGCTGACGACGAGTTCGGCACCGTCGCGGGCGAAGGCCAGTGCGGTCTCGCGCCCGATGCCGCTGCCAGCACCGGTCACCGACACGAGCGTGTCGCCGAACTGTTTGCGCGGCCGGTCGACCTGGGCGCGCAGCAGGGTGCGGGCGGCCGGCTTGCCGTCGAGGTGGTCGGCGAGTTCGGTGACCGCGTCGGCCAGCACCTTGGGGTGCGAGAACGGCGCCCAGTGCCCGGCACGGATGTCGCGCCGCCACAGCCGCGGCGCCCACCGCGGGGTGTCGTCGTAGACGTAGGGCCGCACGTAGGGATCGTCGAGGTTGACGATCAGCTGCACCGGGACGTCGATGTAGCGGTCGGTGCGGGCCCGGCGCAGCGACCGGAAGAAGTTGGCGCGGTATATCTTCATTCCGTTGGCGGCGTCGGTGACGTAGGTGGCGCCATCGTGCACCTGCGCCGCGGGGATCCCCCGGATCATCAAGTGCCGCAGTCGTTTTGCCCCGACGCGCATCAGCGCAGGCGCCAGGACCGGCACGGAGAAGCCCGCCATGTAGCTGAGGTGGCCGGCCTGGGAAAGCGCGCGGGAGAACCGCTTTGGCCGATACGGCCGCTTGAGGCCGTCGCGCACGTAGCGGCTGAAGTGGTCGGCACATGGGCCCGACACCGACGTGAACGAGGCCACCCGGTCGGCGGCACCGGGTCTGGACAGGTACTCCCACATGCCTGCCGAACCCCAGTCGTGGGCCAGCACGTGCACCCGCTCCGTGGGGCTGAGCTCGGCGACGACGGCCGCGAAGTCGTCGGCGAAGTTCGGCATCGTGTACGACGACGCCTTCTGCGGCGCCGACGACGCCCCGGCCCCGCGGTTGTCGTAGCGGATGATGCGGAATTTCTGCTCGAGCAGGGGCATCACCCCGTCCCACAGCACGTGCGAGTCCGGCCAGCCGTGCACCAGCACGACGGTCGGGCCCTCTGGATTACCTTCTTCGTAGACCGCGATGCGAGTCCCGTCAGTGCTGTCGACGAAGCGCGTGGGCATCAGACCCCTCCCGAGAGGATTACCTGTAACGGCCAGTAGCTCATACCGTTGGTACCGAACAACTTTGACCCTGCCCGCCGCGACGAGCCGCTGTCAAGACACCTCAGCGTTCGCCGAGTTCGTCCCGCAGTGCCCGGCGGCGCTCGATGCGGCGCTTGGCGTCATAGTTGCGCATGCGCTGTGGGTAGCCCACTTTCTGCACGTCGTAGACCGGAATCCGCAGCTGTTCGCCGAGGCGTCGCGCTCCGGCGGGACCGCCGGTCGGCCTGCGTGTCCACTCCCCGTCCGCGGCCACCAGCACCACGGTCATCGGTGTGACGCTGGTTTGGGGCTCGACGAAGGCTTCCACTCCGGTGCGTTGGGCGGCCCACTCCCGCAGGTGTTTCTGGTCGGCTGCCGACCCTGACACGCTGCGGCGGCCGGATCGGAACCTGTCGAACAACCCCAACTTCGGCTGAACTCCTTTCAACGGGCTTTCTTCGATGGTGCCAGAGAAAAAACATGCTTCGCCCTGAGTGCGTGCCAGTGGCCCGGTGATGACAGGATGGACATAGACCCGCACGCCTGACCGTTCGAGGGAGTCATCACCTATGGCCGTCTCCGTCCAGATGCCCGCACTCGGTGAAAGCGTCACCGAAGGGACCGTCACCCGCTGGCTCAAGCAAGAGGGCGACACCGTCGAGGTCGACGAGCCACTGCTGGAGGTGTCCACCGACAAGGTCGACACCGAGATCCCCTCGCCCGCCTCGGGTGTGCTGACCAAGATCGTCGCCCAGGAAGACGACACGGTCGAGGTCGGCGGCGAGCTGGCGGTCATCGGCGAAGCAGGCGAAGCGGCCGCGTCCGCTCCGGCGCCGGCCGAGCAGGAGAAGCCCGCCGAGGAGCCGGCCGCTGCGCCCGCGCCTGCGGCCGAGGAGACCGAACCCGAACCGACACCCAAGCCCGAAGCCGCACCGCAGCCGGCAGCACAGTCGTCGGGATCCTCGACACCGGTGCTGATGCCCGAGCTTGGCGAGTCGGTCACCGAGGGCACCGTGACGCGCTGGCTCAAGAAGGTCGGCGACGCTGTCGCCGTCGACGAGCCGCTGGTGGAGGTGTCCACCGACAAGGTCGACACCGAGATCCCCTCGCCGGTGGCCGGCACGCTGATCGAGATCACCGCCGAGGAGGACGTGACCGTCGCCGTCGGCGGCGAGCTGGCCAAGATCGGTGACGCCGGCGCCTGTACGAGCCTCCATCGTCATGCCGGACAGAACTACGGCAATGCTCGTGTGCGTCAATAAAACTGGAACGTGTTGCAGTGGCGTGTTGGCAGAGTAGTGCACTTAACGCTCGTCTGGAAGCAGTTCTCGCGAATCGAGACCATGGGCGGGTCGCGATGCCGGAGGGGTTGCCACGGTCGCCCAGTGGACCGCACAAACAGGACCCGTGGCAGGGCGCTCCCACCCAGTGGGATGCCCCTCACCGGGACCCGAACCTGTCCCACAATGATCGAGCGTCATCGCCAATCGACCCGGAAATCAGGAGCAGTTCGCCATGGCCAGCAGTCAGCGTTACTCCGACCGCCGCGTTCTCGTCACCGGTGGCGGATCGGGCATCGGCCAAGCTGTCGTCCTGCGCATCCTCGACGAGGGCGGCCAGGTCGTTGCGGCCGATATCAGCGAATCCGGCCTGAAGGACACCACCGCCAAGGCCGGCGATTTCGCCGCCCGGTTGTCCACGGTCGTGGTGGACGTGAGTAGTGAGGACTCGGTTCGATCCGGTGTCGGCGAAGCGATCGCCACACTCGGCGGCCTGGACACCCTGGTCAACGTGGCCGGCATCCTGCGGTCGGCACATTTCGAGCAGACGTCGCTGGCCGATTTCGAGCAGGTGCTGCGGGTCAACCTCGTCGGCACATTTCTGGTCACCCGGGAGGCGTTGCCGGCACTGCGCGCTGGTGTCGCACCGGCGGTGGTCAACTTCAGCTCGACCTCGGCAACCTTCGCCCACCCTTATATGTCTGCCTATGCCGCCTCAAAGGGTGGCGTCCAGGCGATGACCCATGCGCTGGCCGCCGAGTTCGCCAAGGACGGCATCCGCTTCAACTCCGTGCAGCCGGGCTCGATCTCGTCCGGCATGACCGACGGCACCGGCGAATCGAAGCAGAGCGTCGGCCCGGGACTGCCCGAGGACGTCAACTACAAATTGTTCGCCAGGGTTGCCCCGCTGTTGCCGTTGCCCGAAGGCGCGATCTTCGCCAATCCTGACGCTGTCGCCGCAGTCGTCGCGATGCTCGGCAGCCCCGACGCCTTCTTCGTCTCGGGTACCGAGGTGCGCGTCGACGGCGGCGCCCACATGTGACTCAGGCGCTGATGCCTGCGGTCAAGATGGCGGCCAGCTCCCGGTAGGCCGCGGCATCGTCCAGGCCCGTTGCGGCGCGCACCGTCCCCTGCTGGATCCGCACCATCGCGGCCGCGGCGAGATCGGCGGCATACGCGGCATGCACGTCGCGGAACTCCCCCGCAGCGACCCCGTCGGCGATTAGCTCCCCCACCCGGCGAGCCGCGATCGTGGTGTTCTGCTCGTAGACCGCACGGGCCGGCCCGAACGCGTCCAGGTCGGCCATGAACCGATCGGAGGCTGCCTCCAGGGCCGCTCCGACCGCGGTCAGGTAGGCGGTGATCCGGTCCCGTGCACCCGCCACGCCGGCGACTCGCTTCTCCACATCGTCGGTGGCCCGCCGGAAAAAGTGCACGGTCACCGCGTGAACCAGTTGTTCCTTACTTCCGGCGAGCGTGTACAGCGTGCCCTTCGAACAGTGCAGGCGCGAAGCGATGTCCTCCAGGGTGAGGTGGGCGAACCCCTCGGCGAGAAACAGCCGTAGCAGTGCGTCGAACAGCTCGCTGCGGCGTTTGGTGCCGAAGTCCGGTCGGGTGGCCATCACCGTATAGTACTGAAAGTCATAACAAAGTACTGTTTCTGGTACTAGCAGAGAGGCCGCAGATGCCCGTCGACCGACTCCTTCCGACTCAGGACGCCGCTGATCTCATCGAGCTCACCCGCGACATCGCCGACAAGATCCTCTCCCCGATCGTCGACGAACACGAGCGCTCGGAGACCTATCCGGACGGCGTGTTCGCGAAGCTCGGAGCCGCCGGGCTGTTGAGCCTGACGCAGCCTGAGGAGTGGGGCGGGGGCGCTCAGCCCTACGAGGTGTATCTGCAGGTACTCGAAGAACTCGCGGCGCGGTGGGCAGCCGTGGCCGTCGCGGTCAGCGTGCACAGTCTGTCCTGCCATCCGCTGCTGGCCTTCGGCACCGAGGAGCAGAAACAGCGCTGGCTGCCCGGGATGTTGTCCGGCGATCAGATCGGTGCGTACAGCCTGTCCGAACCGCAGGCCGGTTCCGACGCCGCCGCACTGCGGTGCGCCGCAGTGCCTGTCGGGGACAACTACGTCGTCAACGGTTCGAAGGCGTGGATCACCCACGGCGGGCGCGCTGACTTCTACAACCTGTTCGCCCGCACCGGGGAGGGCTCCTCCAAGGGCATCAGCTGCTTCCTGGTTCCCGGCGACCAGCCGGGCCTGAGCTTCGGCAAGCCCGAGGAGAAGATGGGGCTGGCCGCGGTGCCCACCACCTCGGCGTTCTACGACAACGCCGAGATCGGGGCCGACCGCAGGATCGGCGCCGAGGGCCAGGGCCTGCAGATCGCGTTCAGCGCACTGGATGCCGGCCGGCTTGGTATCGCCGCCGTCGCGGTCGGTATCGCACAGGCCGCCCTCGACGAAGCCTGCGCCTACGCCAACGACCGAACGACGTTCGGCCGCAAGATCATCGACCATCAAGGCCTCGGCTTCCTGCTGGCCGACATGGCCGCCGCCGTGGCAAGCGCCCGGGCCACCTATCTCGACGCAGCCCGGCGCCGCGACGCCGGCCAGCCGTACTCGCAACCCGCGAGCATCGCCAAGCTGGTCGCCACTGACGCCGCCATGAAGGTCACCACCGACGCGGTCCAGGTGCTCGGCGGCGTCGGGTACACCCGCGACTACCGGGTGGAGCGCTACATGCGGGAAGCCAAGATCACGCAGATCTTCGAGGGAACCAACCAGATCCAGCGATTGGTTATCGCACGCGGGCTCGCGGCGGTCTGAACCGGGTTAAGATCCGTCCATCGACACCGGAGACCGGTGCCGTCCGACGGAAAGCCGCGCCCCTACCGGGGGTCTGACGAGGGATTCCATCGAAAAAATCCAACTTCGTTGCGGAATCGGTTGCGCGCAGCCCGCAAATCCGCGATCGTTTAGCCACGGGAGCCGATGCATCGCCATGTCTGTCGGCCGACGGGATTGAAGGAGGACGGGCCCTGACCGATACCGGCGCCACCGCCACCGAACAGACCACCGGAGCACCCGGAACCAAGCGAGCCGACGGCAAACCCGTGATCGAGATCGATCACGTCGTCAAACGGTTCGACGACTACATCGCCGTAGACGATGCCGACTTCGCCATCGGGGCCGGCGAATTCTTCTCGATGCTGGGCCCGTCGGGCTGCGGCAAGACCACCACCTTGCGCATGATCGCGGGCTTCGAGACCCCCACCGAGGGTGCGATCCGCCTGGAGGGCGTCGACGTCTCGCGGACGCCGCCCAACAAACGCAACGTCAACACGGTTTTCCAGCACTATGCGCTGTTCCCCCACATGACTGTGTGGGACAACGTCGCCTACGGGCCACGCAGTCAAAAGAAAGACAAGGCCACCGTCAAGAAGAGCGTCGACGAGATGCTCGAGGTGGTTCGGCTGACCGACTTCGCACAGCGCAAACCCTCGCAGCTGTCCGGTGGCCAGCAGCAGCGGGTCGCGCTGGCCAGGGCGCTGGTGAACTACCCGAGCGCACTGCTGCTCGACGAACCCCTGGGCGCACTCGACCTCAAACTGCGCCACGTCATGCAGTTCGAACTCAAGCGCATCCAGCGCGAGGTCGGCATCACGTTCGTGTACGTGACGCACGACCAGGAGGAAGCGCTCACCATGAGCGACCGCATCGCGGTCATGAACCAGGGCAAGGTCGAACAGATCGGCACCCCCACCGAGATCTACGACCGGCCCGCCACGGTGTTCGTGGCCGGATTCATCGGTCAGGCCAATCTGTGGCACGGCCGCCAGACCGGTCGCGCCAACCGCGACTACGTCGAGGTCGAGGTCCTGGGCAGCACGCTTCGCGCCAAGCCGGGCGACACCCATATCGAGCCGGGTGGCCAGGCCACCCTGATGGTTCGCCCCGAACGGGTGCGGGTGGCCATGGAACGTCTGACCGGTGACGTCGCGGCGGTGCCCGCCAAGGTGGTCGACCTGACCTTCCAGGGACCGGTCCTGCGCCTGTCGCTTGCCGCCGACGACGGCTCCCCCATCGTCGCCCACGTCGGGCCCGAGCAGAACCTGCCGATGCTGCGGCCCGGGGACGATGTCTACGTCGGCTGGTCCCCCGACGCCTCGCTGGTACTGCCGGCCGCCGACATCCCGACCACCGAAGATCTCGAAGAGATGCTCGACGACTCCTAGGCCGCCGCGCACCGACCCGCCAACCTCCACTCACCAGTCGCACTTCCCTTACGAAAGGCATTACGGCACATGGCCAAAGAGACCGACCCCAGGATCCTCGCCCAGCTCGCGTCACGCCGCCGGTTCATCGGCGGTGGTGCCGCCGCGGCGGCGGCCCTGGTCTTGGGCCCCTCCTTCCTCGCCGCCTGTGGCAAGTCCGACAACTCCTCGGGTGCGTCGAGCGGACCGGCGACGCCGTCCGACGACGGCAAGCCGGCCACCGGCAAGTTGCGGATCTCCAACTGGCCGCTGTACATGGCCGACGGATTCGTCGCCGCGTTCCAGACCGCGACCGGTCTGACCGTCGACTACAAAGAGGACTTCAACGACAACGAGGAGTGGTTCGCCAAGAACAAGGAGCCGCTGTCGCGTAAGCAGGACATCGGCGCCGACCTGGTGGTGCCCACCCAGTTCCTGGCCGCCCGCCTCAACAGCCTGGGCTGGCTCAACGGGATCAGCGAGAGCCGTTGGACCAACAAGAAGAACCTGCGCCCCGACCTGCTGGATGCCAAAGCCGATCCGGGCCGCAAGTTCAGTGCGCCCTACATGTCGGGTATGACGGCGCTGGCCTACAACCGCGCCGCCACCGGCCGCGACATCACCAAGATCGACGATCTGTGGGACCCCGCCTTCAAAGGCAAGATAAGCCTGCTGTCGGACATGCAGGACGGCCTGGGCATGATCATCATCTCCCAGGGCGGTTCGCTGGACAACCCGACGATCGAAAGTGTCCAGAAGGCCGTCGACCTGATCAAGGAGCAGAAGGACAAGGGTCAGATCCGCCGCTTCACCGGCAACGACTACGCCGACGATCTCGCGGCGGGCAATGTTGTTATCGCCCAGGCCTATTCGGGTGACGTAGTGCAGCTGCAGAAGGACAACCCGGACCTGAAGTTCGTGGTACCGGAGTCTGGCGGCACCACGTTCGTCGACACGCAGGTGATCCCTTACACCACTCAGAACCAGAGGGCCGCCGAGGAGTGGATCAACTACGTCTACGACCGGGCCAACTACGCCAAGCTGATCGCCCACACGCAGTACGTGCCAGTGCTCTCGGACATGACCGACGAGCTGAACAAGATCGATCCGGGCCTGGCCTCCAACCCGTTGATCAACCCGCCGAAATCCACCCTGGACAAGCTCAAGTCGTGGACGGCGCTCACCGACGAGCAGACCCAGGAGTTCAACAAGGCCTACGCCGCAGTTACCGGCGGCTGACGCCATGGCCGGTGTAGCCAGTAGCAACCGGCAGCGGAGCAAGCTGGCTCCGTACCTGATGATCCTGCCGGCGCTCGTGTACCTCGGGGTCTTCTATGTGGTGCCGTTCATCTCGCTGTTCCGCACCTCGCTGTCGAGCATGGGCGGCTCGGTGTACATGCCGAAGCTCACCTTCGGCTGGAACTTCAGCAACTACGGCAACGCGCTGAGTGAGTACAAGGAGCAGATCCTGCGCTCGTTCGGCTACGCGTTCTCCGCCACTGTGCTGTGCATCCTGCTGGCTTTCCCGCTGGCCTACGTGATCGCGTTCAAGGCGGGCCGGTACAAGAATCTGTTGCTGGGCCTGGTGATTCTGCCGTTCTTCGTGACGTTCCTGATTCGCACGCTGGCGTGGAAGACCATCCTGGCCGACGACGGCTGGGTGGTCAGCGGGCTCAACGCGATCGGGCTCCTGCCACCGGACGGCCGACTGCTCTCGACCAGTTGGGCGGTGATCGGCGGGTTGACCTACAACTGGATCATCTTCATGATCCTGCCGCTGTACGTCAGTCTGGAGAAGATCGACGCCCGGCTGCTGGAGGCCTCCCGCGACCTGTACGGCAGCAACCGCCGGATGTTCGGCAAGGTGATCCTGCCGCTGGCCATGCCGGGCGTGCTGGCGGGCAGCATGCTGGTGTTCATCCCGTCGGTCGGCGACTTCATCAATGCCGACTACCTGGGCAGTACCCAGACGAAGATGATCGGCAATGTGATCCAGCGGCAGTTCCTGGTGGTCAAGGACTATCCGGCCGCCGCCGCGCTGAGCTTCGTGCTGATGGCCCTCATCCTGGTCGGTGTGCTGCTCTACACGCGGGCACTGGGTACGGAGGATCTGGTATGACTTCCCAGCGAGAAGCGAAGGCGGATCGCGCATGACTTCCCAGCGAGAAGCGAAGGCGGATCGCGCATGACTGAGGCAGGGGTGGCTATCGCCCAGACAATCGACCACGGTGGCCTGGCCAAACCGGGCCGCAGCTTCCGCGGCACGTTCAAGCTGGGCGACCTGACGCTGCGCATCATCGCGGGGCTGGTGCTGTTCTACCTGTTCCTGCCGATCCTGGTGATCATCGTCTTCTCGTTCAACAAGCCGGCGGGGAAGTTCAACTACACCTGGCAAGGCTTCACCTGGGACAACTGGGCGAACCCGTTCAAGTACCCGGCGCTGACCGAGGCACTGAAACTCAGCATCAACGTGGCTGCGGTGTCGACACTGATCGCCTTGGTACTGGGTACGCTGGTCGCGGTTGCCCTTGTGCGCCAACGCTTCCGGGGCAGCCAAGCGGTAGACACCTTCCTGGTGCTTCCGCTGACCTCACCCGAAGTGGTGATGGGCGCCTCGCTGCTGACACTGTTCCTCGACCTCGGCTGGGCCACCGGTTACACCACGATCGTCATCGCCCACATCGCCTTTCAGATCAGCTTCATCGCGATGACGGTGCGGGCCCGGATTCGCGGGTTCGACTGGACGCTGGAGGACGCCTCGCTGGACTTGGGAGCCAACGCGACGCGGACGTTCTTCAAGGTCACCCTGCCGCTCATCGTGCCCGGCATCGTGGCGGCCGCGATGCTGTCGTTCGCGCTGTCGCTGGACGACTTCATCATCACCTACTTCGTGAGCGGCTCGACGGTGACCTATCCGCTCTACGTCAACGCAGCGGTGAAAGCGGCTGTGCCGCCGCAGATCAACGTCTTGGCCACCGCCATCCTGGTAATCAGCCTGATCCTGCTCGGCATCGGCACGCTGTACCGCCGTAAACGCGGAGCCTGAGCACCGGCACGCTTATCCTTGGCGGGTGAACGTCGAGTCGATTCTGGAGTCCATCCCACCGCTCGCGGTGTACCTGGTGGTGGGTCTCATCATCGGCATCGAAAGCCTCGGCATCCCGCTGCCCGGTGAGATCGCACTGGTCAGCGCGGCTCTGCTGGCGTCCCGGCACACGCTCGACATCTCGGTGGTGTGGGTGGCCGCGGCCGCCACGATCGGTGCCATCATCGGTGACACGATCGGCTACACCATCGGCCGCCGCTTCGGTATGCCGTTGTTCGAGCGGCTGGCCAAGCGGTTCCCCAAGCACTTCGGGCCCGGTCATGTCGCGCTGGCCAAACAGCTCTTCAGCCGCTGGGGGGTGTGGGCGGTGTTCTTCGGCCGCTTCATCGCACTGCTGCGGATCCTGGCGGGCCCGCTGGCCGGGGCGCTGCGGATGCGCTATCCGCACTTCCTGGCCGCCAACGCCAGCGGCGCGATCTGCTGGGCGGGCGGTACCACCGCGGTGGTGTACTTCCTGGGGCTGGCCGCCGAGAAGTGGCTGTCCCGCTTCTCCTGGGTGGCTCTGGTGGTGGCGATCGTCCTGGGCATCGGGATGACGATGCTGCTCAAGGAACGCACCCGCGCGCTGATCGGGCAACTCGAGGCCGAGCACGACTGGGAGACGCTGCGCCACGCGAAGTGACGTGGCACCCCGCGGTCGATACGGTTTGCGGGCCGGGGTTGCGGGGAAGCCCAATTGCCATGGCCGACAATATGGTGCACGGCACCGTGCACCGGATGACCGACAGCAGCGCGTTCGAGACCACTGCCCGGGTGGGTTACGCCGTCAGCGGGGTGCTGCACCTGCTCATCGCCTACATCGTGGTGCGCCTGGCGTTCGGTTCGGCCGGCAACGCCGACCAGTCCGGGGCGCTGGCCACCCTGGCCGCGCAGCGCGGTGGCGCGGTGGCGTTGTGGGTGGTGGCCGTCGGCCTGGTGGGACTGGCCTGCTGGCGTCTCGCCGAGACCGTGGTGGGATCGCATCCCAACGAGCCCGGTGACCGCGACGAGGGCGCCAAGAAACTCGTCAACCGCGGGAAGTCGATCGCGCTGGCGGTCGTCTACGCCGGGATCGCCCTTACCGCAATCCGTTTCGCCACCGGCGGTGGCAAATCCAACAGCGCCGAGAACGCGAGTCTGACCGCTCGGCTGCTGCAGTCCGGCTGGGGCAAGGCCGTCCTGCTGGTCGCGGCGATTGCGATCATGGCCGTCGGCGGCTATCACGTCTACAAAGGGATGTCACGGAAGTTCGAGGACGACCTCAAGATGACCGGCCGAACCGCGGTGACCGTTCTCGGCACCGCCGGGTATGCCGCCAAAGGTCTGGTTCTCGGCGGAGCCGGGGTTCTGCTCGTCGTGGCGACCCTGACCGCCGATCCCGCCAAGGGCGCCGGATTGGATGCCGCGGTCAAGAGCCTGGGTCAAGCGCCGTTCGGCAGGGTTCTACTTGTCGCGGCAGCACTCGGGCTGGCCGCCTACGGCGGTTACTGTTTCGTGCTGGCGCGCTTCGCCCGGATGTAGGGCCGCGTGCGGGTCACTCGGTGAAGTAGGTGAGCCGGCTGATCGCCCGGCCGCGGTGATCGAGTTCGGCGACCACCACCGCGGGCGACGGGCCGGCCATCGAAACGGCCACCGAGGACCCGGAGGCGAGGATCTTCGTAGGCCGGCGTTCCCCGAGTGCCTCGCGAAAAGCACTGAACTTCAACGCTTTGTCCCCGCGGGTGATGGTCGCACCGGAGGTCAACGCCCGCCTGGCGCGCAGCTCGTCACCCACGGCGATGGCGTCGAGGAAGGCGCGCACCGTCTTCTTACCGCGCACCCGGGGTCCGCGAAATCCCGCTGCGAATCCCGCCGCACCCCGCAGCCCCTGATTGGCCAGCAGGGCGCGGCCCAGCGCCACACTCTGCGGACCGGCTGCCAGGCCGTTGCCGATGAACTGCAACACCATCGCAGGCAGCTCCCAATAGGCCCGCAGCCGTTCGAATTTCCACTCGCCACCGACCTGCCGCAGGTCGTAGCGCAACACCGCGGGGATGCGCATCGTCACCGCCGGACCCATCCCGACCTCGAGCACCACGTCCCTGATCACGGCCGAACCGCAGACGATGTCGGCGTCGTGGTGGAAGACGATGTTGCGTGGCGCGATGAACGTCTCGTAGAACCGCCCGATCGCGAGCGATCCGGTATGCGGTGTCGACCCCACCGGGTCCTCGACGCGACCGTCCTCGGTGAACAGCCCGACCCACCCGGCGCGATCATGGGCAGCGGCCGCCTGCGGCGAAAGATCAACCGCAGCAACAAGTTCCGAGCGCAGCGCAGACATCAGGCAGTGCGCACCAGTTCCACTCCGTGGTCACGCATCACCTCGAGCGCCGCATCCGTCGTCGCCGGGGCGACTCCGGCCGTCAGGTCGACGAGGACCCGGGTCTTGAAGCCGGCATCGGCGGCGTCGTCGGCCGTGTCGCGCACGCAGTAGTCGGTGGCGATGCCGACGATGTCGACCTCGTCCACACCGCGGTGACGCAGCCAGTCTTCGAGCGTCGTGTCGTCGGCCGCGCCCTCGAACCCGCTGTAGGCAGCGGTGTAGGTGCCCTTGTGGAACACCGCCTCGATCTCGGTGGTGTCGAGCTCCGGGTGGAATTCGGCGCCCGTGGTTCCCGCGACGCAGTGCGGCGGCCACGAGTCGACGTAGTCGGGTTCGTCGGCGAAATGACCGCCGGGGTCGACGTGGAAGTCCTTGGTCGCCACCACGTAGGCGTAGCCGTGGTCACCGGCCAGCAGGGCGTTGATCGCCCGCACCACAGCCGAACTGCCGGCCACCGCCAGTGACCCTCCCTCACAAAAGTCGTTCTGTACGTCGACGACGATGAGCGCCCGCATGCTGCCACCGTATCGGCGAATCGGCTGCGGTCACAGCAGTACAGTGAGACCGCCAAACCGCCAGACGAGGATGCCCAAGTAGCGAGATGACACTGTTCGACTTCTTCCAGGCCGAGGAACTGCCCGTCCCGGCGATCAGCACCGCACAGGCCCGCGACGTCGCCAAGGCGCATTTCGGTGTTGACGCCGAGGTCACCGCGCTGGGCAGCCAGCAGGACGCCAACTTCTTGCTCACCGGCGCCGGCGGCGAGCAGATCGGCGTACTCAAGATCGCCAATCCCGCCTTCTCCCGCATCGAACTGGAGGCGCAGGACGCGGCCGCGGCCTACATCAGCGCCACCGAACCCGGCGTGCGGACCGCCACCAACATCGAGCTCGCCGGCCACCCGCCGATCGCCGAGCTGCGCTCCGAGGACGGGTCGGCACTCTTCGGCCGCATCATCGCCCACCTGTCCGGCGGCACCCTGAGCGGCGACGGCTACGTCAGCCCGGAGCAAGCCGCCGCGTTGGGCACACTGGCCGGGCGCACGTGCCGTGCCCTGGCGGGCTTCGAGCATCCCGGCGTCGACCGCATCCTGCAGTGGGATCTGCGCCACGCCCAGCGCACCGTCGAGTTCCTGGCCGGACACGTCGCAGACGGCCACCGCCGCGAGACCATCGAGGCCGCCGCCGCGGCGGCCTGGCAGGTGGTCGCCGATCTCGCCGAGGACCTCCCGATCCAGGTGATCCACGGCGACATCACCGACGACAACGTCGTGTGCACCGCGCTCGGGGGCGGCCGGATGCCCGACGGCATCATCGACCTCGGCGACCTGACCCGGTCATGGACGGTGGCCGAACTGGCGATCGCGGTGTCCTCGCTGCTGCGCCACGAGGGCGGTGAACCCGTCGCGACACTGCCCGCCGTCGCCGCGTTCCACGCCGTGCGCCCCCTGTCGGCGGCCGAGATCGAGGCGCTGTGGCCGCTGGTCGTGCTGCGCGCTGCCGTGCTGGTGGTCAGCGGCATCCACCAGGCGAGCATCGACACCGACAACGAGTACGCCACCGGCGCACTGGACTTCGAGTGGCGGATCTTCGAACGCGCCATCGAGGTGCCGGTCGAGGTGATGACCGCGCTCATCCGTGATCGTCTCGGCGCGGCCCACCCGGCTGATCCGGTGATCCCGGATACGGCGTTGGTGGGTGGTCTCGACACCGACTCGGTGGTCCGGCTGGACCTGTCCGTCGAATCGGATGCCGTGGACTCCGGCGCCTGGCTGGATCCGGCGTGTGAGACCACTGCCGCGGCCGAGGCGCTGGCCGACGGCGCCCTTGCGGTAGTCACCACATTCGGCCAGCCTCGGGTGAGCCGGTCGGTTCCGTTGAGTGCGGAGTCGCCGGCGACCGTGGCCACCGGAGTGGACCTGTGGCCGGGCACGCCGCTGACGCTGACCGCGCCGTGGTCGGGCGTGGTCGAGGCCGCGACCGCCGACACCGTCGTCGTGACCGGGACGGCCGGCTCCGTCGAGGTACGTGGCGCAGTGCGCGTCGACGACGGGCTGCGGGCGGGCCAGAGCGTTGCCGCCGGAGCGCCGCTGGGCGTCGCCGAGGGGCAGATCTGGATCCAGGGCCGCCGTCAGCCCGATGCGGCGGTACCCGACTTCGTCCGCCCGGAGTACGCGGCGGGCTGGCTGAGCCTGGTCTTCGACCCATCTCCCCTGTTCGGGCTGTCGCCCTCAGCGGCGTCAGCAGGCGACAGCGAGGCGCTGTGGCGCCGGCGGGCGGATTCGTTCGCCACCGTCCAGGAGCACTACTACCTCAACCCACCCCGGATCGAGCGGGGCTGGCGCGAGCACATGCTGGCCACCGACGGCCGCAGCTATCTGGACATGGTCAACAACGTGGCGATCCTGGGCCACGGCCATCCGGTGCTCGCTGACGCGGTCGCACGCCAGTGGCGCCGGCTCAACACCAACTCGCGGTTCAACTACGGCGCCGTGGTCGAGCTCTCCGAGCGGCTGGCCGCGACCCTTCCCGACCCGCTGGACACCGTGTTCCTGGTGAACTCCGGTTCCGAAGCCGGTGACTTGGCGCTGCGCCTGGCGATGGCCACCACCGGCCGCCACGACATCGTCGCGGTCGCCGAGGCCTACCACGGCTGGACGTATGCCACCGATGCGGTGTCGACCTCAGTGGCCGACAATCCGAACGCGCTGGAGACCCGCCCGTCGTGGGTGCATACCGTGCCCTCACCCAACGCCTACCGCGGCGATCACCGCGGCAGGGAGGCCTCCAAGTACGCCCCCGAGGCCGTCAGAATCATTGAAGACCTTGTCGCTCAAGGATATCCACCGGCTGCGTTCATCTGTGAGCCGTTCTACGGCAATGCCGGCGGGATGGAGCTGCCCGACGGATACCTGCGGGCGGTCTACGGCGCGGTCCGCGCCGCGGGTGGTCTGGCGATCGCCGACGAGGTGCAGGTCGGTTACGGCCGCACCGGCCGCTGGTTCTGGGCCTTCCAGCAGCAGGAGGTCGTGCCCGACATCGTCACCGTGGCCAAGGCCATGGGCAACGGCCAACCGCTGGGCGCAGTGATCACCACCCGGGAGATCGCCGAGAGGTACCGCACCCAGGGCTACTTCTTCTCTTCCGCGGGCGGCAGCCCGGTGTCGTGCGTGGTCGGCCTGACGGTGCTCGACATGATCGAGAAGGAAGGCCTGCAGGAGAACGCCCTGACCATCGGCGACCACTTGAAGTCCCGCATCGACGCTTTGGCCACCCGGCATGAGCTGATCGGCACCGTGCATGGCAGCGGGCTCTACATGGGCATCGAGCTGGTGCGGGACCGCGCCACGTTGGAGCCCGCCGCCGAGGAGACCTCCGCGATCTGCGAGCGGATGCGCGAACTCGGCGTCATCGTGCAACCCACCGGGGACCGGCAGAACGTGTTGAAGGTCAAGCCCCCGATGTGCATCACCCGTGAGTCGGCGGACTTCTTCGTCGACATGCTCGATCGGGTGCTCACGACCGGGTGGTGAGCCAGTCGCGCTGACGCGCCACGAACGCCGCATCGACGGCAGCGCCGTGTCCGGGGATGTAGATCGCGTCCGGCCCGCCGAGGGCGAGCAGGCGATCCAGGGTGCCGATCCAGGCCCGGACATCGGACTCCGCGTTGATCGCCGGGTCGGCGGATTCCTCGACGAGGTCACCGCAGAAGACCACGGTGCGATGCTGGGCACCGACCGGGGCGACGACCACCACCAGGTCGTGGTCGGTGTGGCCGCGACCGGGGTGTTCGACGCGGATCGTGCGGTCACCGAGGTCGAGGTCCACCTCGGTGATGACGTGGTCGGGTGCCCTGGCGGCGGCGATCGCCCGGTCGAGTTCACCCGCGTCGGCCCCGTACTGCAGGGCGTGCGCGCGAACCTCGCCGATCCCCGTCGTCAGCGCCCGGGCGACGGCCGGCGGGGCGTAGCTGATGGCCCCGCCGAACCCCGGCGCTCCCAGTATGTGGTCAAAGTGGTGATGGGTCATCACGATGTGGGTGACCGCGGCGCCGGTAATGTCCGCGATATCACTGCTGAGCTGAGCGGCTTCCAAAAGCGTTGTCCCGCAATCGATCAGGACAACACCGTCGCGCCCGTGAACCAGCCCGACGGTGACGTCGAGGAACGGCAGCCGACAGCGGTGCACGCCAGGTGCCGGTGATTCCCACTCGTAGTACATGTGGCTGAAAATAGTCGCTGGCCGAGCCGTCCGCCCGGTACTTACGTTGCAACATGTAGCTAATCGAATTATAGTCCAGACACATGTCCAGACAGCTCGCCGCCGATGTCCGGATACCTCAACCATGACACATGCGAGCCTGACGGGTAACCCGGCCGCGTCGATCACGGACAGTTCAGGAGCATGACCATGCGAATTGCGTTGCTGTCCTATCGCAGCAAGACACACTGCGGTGGGCAGGGCGTCTACGTCCGTCACCTGAGCCAGGGACTGGTCGAACTGGGCCACCAGGTGGAGGTTTTCTCTGGTCAGCCCTACCCCGAGATTCTCGATCCGCGGGTCCGGCTGACCGAGGTACCGAGCCTGGACCTCTACCGCGAGCCCGACCCCTTCCGGGTGCCCCGGCCCAGCGAGATCCGCGACCGGATCGACCTGCTCGAACTGGCCACCATGTGGACGTCCGGCTTCCCCGAGCCGCGCACCTTCAGCCTGCGCGCCGCCCGCCTGTTGGCGAAGCGTCGCGGTGAGTTCGACGTGGTGCACGACAATCAGTGCCTGGGCACCGGGTTGCTCAAGATCGCCGCGAGCGGGCTGCCGGTGGTAGCCACCGTTCACCATCCGATCACCCGCGACCGGGTGTTGGACCTTGCCGCCGCGAAGTGGTGGCGAAAGCCTTTGGTGCACAGGTGGTATGGCTTCGCCCAGATGCAAAAGAAGGTTGCCCGCAACATTCCCGACCTGTTGACCGTCTCGTCGTCGTCGGCCACCGACATCGCCGACGACTTCGGCGTGAGCCCACAGCAGCTGCGGGTGGTCCCCCTCGGTGTTGACACCGAGCTGTTCAAACCGCGCGACCTGCCGCGCGTCCCGGGGCGCATCATCGCGATCTCGAGCGCTGACCGGCCGCTGAAGGGCATCGGTCACCTGCTTCAGGCAGTGGCCCGGCTGCGTGCCGAGCACGACCTGCAGTTGCAGCTGGTCGCCAAGCTGGAACCGAACGGCACCACCGAGAAGCTGATCGCCGAACTCGGCATCTCCGACATCGTGCACACCTCCAGCGCCCTGAGCGACGCGGAGCTCGCCGAGCTGTTCGCCTCGGCCGAAATCGCCTGCATCCCGTCGCTGTACGAGGGGTTCTCCCTTCCGGCGGTCGAGGCGATGGCCAGCGGGACGCCGATCGTGGCCAGCCGGGCCGGGGCGCTGCCCGAGGTGCTCGGAGCCGACGGTGAGTGCGCCGACCTGGTGACACCCGGCGACGTCGGTGAACTCACCTTCGCCCTGGACCGACTGCTCAGCTCCCCCGAGCGCAGGCAGTGGCTCGGCACCGCGGGGCGGCGCCGAGCGCTCGACGTGTTCAGCTGGGAATCGGTAGCCGCGCAGACAGTACGGGTATATGAACAGGCGATCGCCCGCACCGGGCGGGTCCACTCCGACATCGAGGTGGTCGACGAACCATGCTGACGGTGAACTACGACCGGCTGCACGTGGGGCCGGGAAGCAATGTGATCGACGTCGGATGCGGCGCCGGGCGGCACAGCTTCGAGGCCTACCGACGCGGCGCCAACGTGATCGCCTTCGACCAGGACGCCGAGGAACTGGCCAACGTCGACACGATGCTGCAGGCGATGGGAGAGGCCGGCGAGGCACCCGAGTCCGCCAAGGCCCAGGTGGTCGTCGGTGACGCGCTGGCCCTGCCCTACCCCGACGGCAGCTTCGACTGCGTGATCGCCTCGGAGATCCTCGAGCACATCCCCGACGACGACGCCGCAATCTCCGAACTGATCCGCGTGCTCAAACCGGGCGGCTCGCTGGCGGTGACCGTGCCGCGTTGGCTTCCGGAGAAGATCTGCTGGCTGCTCTCCGACGAATACCACGCCAACGAGGGCGGCCACATCCGGATCTACCGAGCCGACGAGCTGCGCGACAAGCTGGTCCGGGGCGGCCTGACGTTCACCCACTCTCATCACGCCCACGCGCTGCATTCACCGTTCTGGTGGCTCAAATGCGCTGTCGGCGTGGAAAAGCCGGAGCATCCGGCGGTCAAGGCGTATCACAAGCTGCTGGTCTGGGACATGATGTCGAGGCCTGCGCTGACCAGGGTGGCCGAGTCCGCGCTCAACCCCGTGGTGGGCAAAAGCGTCGCGCTCTACTTCGAGAAGCCGGTGACCGATGGCGCGGCAACCTGATCTCGACGGTGTGCCCGGCATAACCGGGATTCTCACTCCGCAACAGTGCCGCCAGACCGCGGAATCCATTGCCGCGGTGCAGGAATCCTCGGGTGAGATCCCCTGGTCGGAGACCGGGCACACCGACGTCTGGGACCACGTCGAGTGCGCCATGGCGTTGAGCGTGGCGGGGTTGACCGAGCCTGCCCGGGCAGCCTACGACTGGTGTCGGCGCGAGCAGCGCGCCGACGGTTCCTGGCCAATCCAGTACCGGCGCGGAGTCATCGAAGACGCCAACAGCGATAGCAACTTCTGCGCATACATCGCCACCGGTATATGGCATCACGTGCTGGTGACCGGTGACCGCCGCTTCGGCGAGCAGATGTGGCCGACCGTGTGCGCGGCCATCGACTTCGTCCTGGAACTCCAGGCCGGCACCGGTGAGATCTATTGGGCCCAAGGCCCTTCCGGGCCGCTACCCGAGGCGCTGCTGACCGGGTGTGCCAGCGTGTACCACAGCATCCGGTGTGCGCTCGCGCTGGCCGACTACGTCGACGACCCGCAGCCCGAGTGGGAGGTGGCACTGGGCCGTCTTGGCCACGCGATCAGCGATCACCCGGACTCCTTCACCGAGAAGCCCCACCACTCGATGGACTGGTACTACCCCATCCTCGGCGGAGCCGTGCGGGGGTCACAGGCCAACGCCCGCATCGCCGAACGGTGGGATCATTTCGTCGTCGACGGCCTGGGCATCCGGTGCGTCGATGACCGGCCCTGGGTCACCGGTGCGGAAACCTGCGAATTCGTGATGGCGCTGGACGCCATGGGTGAACGCCGTCGCGCGCTGACCCAATTCGCCGCGATGCAGCACCTGCGCGAAGCCGACGGTTCCTACTGGACCGGCCTGGTGTTCTCCGACGGCAAGCGCTGGCCGGTGGAGCGCACCACCTGGACCGGTGCAGCGATGATCCTGGCGGCCGACGCGCTGTCGGTCACGACCGGCGGCAGCGGGATTTTCCGCGCGGCCGAACTGCCCCGCGGACTCGAGGGCGACTACGACTGTGAGTGCGTCAGGCGCTGACGGGTTCCTCGCCTGCCGCTCCGGAGGTGCGCTCGAGGACCCGCAGCGAACCGAAAGCGCTCACCTCGGTGAAATGACCGGATTCTAGTGCGCGGCAATAGATGTTGTACGGCGGCCGGCCGCCGTCGCGCGGGTCGGGGAACACGTCGTGGATGACCAGCGTGCCACCGGGCGACACCCACTTGGCCCAGCCCTCGAAGTCCTGCTGGGCGGCGGTCTCGCTATGGCCGCCGTCGATGAACAGCAGCTGCAGCGGGGTGCGCCACCCGCGGGCGACCACCGGCGACTTGCCGACCACGGCGACGATGGTGTCGTCGAGGCCGGCGGCATCCAGTGTGCGGCGGAAGGTGGGCAGCGTGTCGAAGCGGCCGCTGACCGGGTCGACCATCGAGGTGTCGTGGAACTCCCAGCCCGGCTGGTGCTCCTCGGATCCATGGTGGTGATCGATCGTGTACAGCACGCTGTCGGAGGCGGCGGCCGCCGCGCCGAGCAACACGGTGGACTTGCCGCAGTACGTGCCGATCTCGACGGCCACCCCGTGATCGAGGTAGCGCGTCGCCGCGTCGAAGAGCGCGCGGCCTTCGTCGGCGGGCATGAACCCGATCACTTCGTCGGCCAGATCGAACAGTCGGGAAGTTTGCGCGGCAAGCGCGGTCTCGGTACGGCTCATGCACTGAACCTATCGTGTCGTCATGCCGGATGGCCAGCGCGCATCTTGTCGACCATTAGGCGTTGTAGTAGCGTCCGGACATGTGTCTGAACCGGTAGCTCGCGAAGCGACACGGCGCCGGTTGACAGCCAAGCAGGCCGCCACCGTCGATCGCCTCGGGCGCGCTGCGGTGGAGGTGCTGAGCCGAGAAGGTTTCGCCGGTCTGACGATTCGGATGGTGGCCGCCGAGGCAGGTGTGGGCGCGGCCACGGCATACACCTACTTCTCGTCCAAGGAGCATCTGGTCGCCGAGGTGTTCTGGCGCCGGCTGGCCTCGACCCCCGCTCCCCCGTTCGACTCCGCCGATCCGGCGGACCGCGTGGTGGTGGTGTTGCGCAACATCGCCCTGCTGGTCGCCGACGAGCCCGAACTGGCCGGTGCGGTGACCACCGCCCTGCTGGGCAAGGATCCCGACGTCGAGCACCTGCGCTTCCGCATCGGCAGAGAGATCCACGACCGACTCTGCACAGCCCTTGGCGCACAAGCAGATTCAGAGGTCGTCGAGTCTCTCGAGCAGCTGTGCGCGGGCACGCTGGTGCGCGCCGGGATGGGTTACGCTTCGTATACCGAGATCTCCTCGAAGCTCGAGCGGTCCGCGCGAATGCTGCTGAGCTGACGGCCCGACACTGAGTCGGCACCGCGGCGGGTTTGGCCGGGGGCGCGGCCGGGAACACCGGCGCCATGTTGATTCGCAGAGTGGCCCGTCCCATGCTGGCGGCCGTGTTCATCGGCCAGGGTATCGATGCCTTGCGCAGCCCCAAACTGGCAGCCGACGCCGCCCGCCCGACGTTGGAGGGACTGCAGAAGCTTCCTGACCCGATCGGCAGCGGCGTGCCCAGTGATGCGGAGACGTTCGCGAAGGTGACGGCCGCGGTTCAGATCGGCGGCGGGCTGTTACTGGCCACGGGCCGGCTGCCGCGGCTGGCCTCGGCAGCCTTGGCGGCCACGGTGATTCCGGCCAACCTCGGCGCGCATATGTTCTGGAACGAGAACGACCCGCAGCGCAAGACGCAGAAGCGACGGGAGTTCATGACCGACATCAGCCTGCTCGGCGGGCTGATCATCGCCTCTGCGGATACCGCGGGTAAGCCGTCACTGGGCTGGCGCGGGCGTCGCGCGGCGCGCAAGGTCACCGAGGCCGTCTCCGCAACGCTGCCCGGCTCAAGCTCGGCAGTGCTGGACAGCGAGTTGGCCGACAAGGTCGGCCATAGCCTGCACGTCGGCGCAGAGCGCGGCCGCGAACTGGCCCTGGTGGCAGGCGAACGTACCGCTCCCCTCTTGGAGGCGGCGCGCAAACGCGGTGCCGAGCTGGCCGACGTGGCTCGTGAACGCGGTGCAGAGGTGGTCGAGGTGGCCCGCGAACGTGGCGCGGAGATCGCCGAAGCGGCGCGTGAGCAGAGCGGCGAACTGGCCGACACCACCCGTTCGCGAGCCAAGAGGCTGGCCAAACGCTGAGGTTCTGATCAAGGCGCGGCGAAGCCTCAGATCCCGGCCGATCTGCGGGGTAGATTGAGTGCCCCATGACATCGGCACCGAGGAGATCTGATGACGACGGGTGACTACGACCCCAACGCCTACCCGCCGCCTAACCCCTAAGGTCAGCCTGGTTACCCGCCCCCGCCGCTTCCGGGTGGACAGCCCGGCGGCCTCGGTGTGCGTTTTGCCGCCCGGCTGATCGACGGCATCCTCGTCAGCATCGTCGCGGTCATCCTGGCGTTCCTGTTCCACGCGACGAGCAATATCCTTGTCACCGGCCTGTTTTCGGGCCTGCTGACGTTTGCCTACTTCTTGTTCTTCGAGGGCACCCAGGGCTGGACGCCGGCGAAGAAAATCCTCGGGCTCTCGGTCCGCGGCCCCGGTGGGGCACCCAAGCCGACCCTTCAGCAGGCGGCGATCCGCAACTCGTTCACCCTGCTGTCGGTGGTCCCCTACATCGGCGGGCTGCTCGGGGTCATCGCCTATATCGTCATCGCGGTGACGATCAACAACAGCCCGAGCAAGCAGGGCAAGCACGATGAACTTGCAGGCGGCACGCAAGTGGTCAAGGGCTGACGCCGACTCAGATCAGTAGGCCGAGCAGCAGCACCACCACCAGGCCGCTCACCGAGAGCACCGTCTCCATGATCGACCAGGTCTTGATGGTCTGACCGACGCTGAGCCGGAAGTACTGGTTGACCAACCAGAAGCCGGCGTCGTTGACGTGTGAGAAGAACAGCGAGCCGGCGCCGACGGCCAGCACGACCAGAGACAGCTGCGGGTTGCTGAGACCGTCGACGAGTCCGAGCACCAGCGAGGACGCGGTGATGGTCGCGACCGTCGCCGACCCGGTCGCCAGCCTGATCAGCACCGCCAGCAGCCAGGCCAGCAGGATCACCGAGATGTTGACGCCCTTGGCCCAGTCCGCGAGCAGCGTGCCGATCCCGCTGTCGACGAGCACCTGCTTGAAGCCGCCACCGGCGGCGACGATCAGGATGATGCCTGCGACGGGAGGCAGACCCGACTCAATGCAGGTGGTCAACTGACTGCGCGTCATCCCGGCCCCGACGCCGAGGGTGAAGATGCCGACGATCACGGCGAGCAGCAGGGCCACCAGCGGCGTGCCAAGGACGTCGAAAATGATTCGGAACCATTGGTTTTCGTTGTCGATGAAGATATCCACCAGCGCCTTGCCCAGCATCAGGCCGACGGGTAGCAGGACACTGAACAATGTCATGGCGAACGACGGGCGGCGGAGCTGCCGGGCTTCGTCGGCAGCGATGGCAGCGCCGGGACCCTCGCGGCGCGTGGCGAATTCGTCGGGCGCGAAGGTGTCGGGCGCGTCGACGACGACCCAGCGTCCGGCGAGCTTCCCGAACAGCGGCCCGGCCACGATGATCGTCGGGATCGCCACCGCGACTCCCAGTGCGAGCGTGAGCCCGAGGTCGGCACCGAGCAGGTTGATCGCGGTCAGTGGGCCGGGGTGCGGCGGCACGAACCCGTGCATTGCGGAAAGGCCTGCCAGAGCGGGGATTCCCACGGTGACCACGGACAGCTGGGAACGCCGCGAGACGAGGTAGATCACCGGCATCAGCAGCACCAGGCCGATCTCGAAGAACATCGGCAACCCGATGATGGCACCGACCAGCGCCATGGCCCAGGGCAGTGCGCGTGGCGAGGCATGACCGACGATGGTGTCGACGATCTGGTCGGCGCCGCCCGAATCCGCCAGGAGTTTGGCGAACATAGCGCCGAGTGCGATCAGAATGCCGACTCCGGCCGCGGTCGTGCCGAAGCCGTCGGCGAACGACTTCAGTACCTTCTCGAGGTTCTCCCCGGCAACGACTCCGACTGTCAGGGCGCCGAAGATCAGGGCCAAGAACGGATGCAGCTTGGCGACGGTGATGAGCACGACGATCACTGCGATGCCGGCGAGGAAGGCCAAGATGAGCTGCCACCCGGACGCCACCGGCTGCGGGAGTTTCGGCGCCTCGGCCAGAAGAATGCCGGACTGATTCATGCGTTCTCTCCTGTCGTGCGGGACATGTAGCTCTCGACGATCGCGTCGATGCTCTGGTCGACGTCGACGGCCATCCCGTGCTCGTCGTCGTCGAGGGGTTCGAGGGTGGCGAATTGGGATGCCAACAGCGAGGCGGGCATGAAGTGGCCGGGCCTGCTGGCCTGGCGGCGGGCGATGACGTCGGGCGACCCGCTCAGGTGCAGAAATCTGACATCGGCGCAGTGCTGGCGCAACTGGTCGCGGTAGCTGCGTTTGAGCGCCGAGCAGCTCATCACCCCGCCGTCTCGGTGATCGGCCAACCACCGGCCGATGGCTTCCAGCCACGGGTAGCGGTCCTCGTCGTTGAGGGCGTGACCGGCCGTCATCTTGGCGATGTTGGCTGGTGGATGGAAGTCGTCGGCATCGGCGAAAGGCACACGTAGCCGCTGGGCCAGGGCGGCGCCGACGGTGGACTTCCCCGAACCGGACACCCCCATGACCACGATCGGTGAGGTCATGCCTGCGTCTACCCTGCTGTGCGGCATGTCACACAGCATCTCATCAATAGTCATACTTAATCAAGCCAAAATCGTTATGCATCTGTTTTTACTGAGGTAAGCACCTCGTATGACAACATGTATGGGTGACTTCGGAGCCAATAGTCGGTGAGCTGCACGGCAGTGTCCTGACCGCGTTGGGCCGGGACATCGTCTCCGGGCACTACCAGCCGGGCCAGGTGCTCAACCTCGAGGGCGTCAGCGCCACCCACGGCGTCTCCCGGTCGGTCGCCCGCGAAGCCGTCCGGGTCCTCGAGTCGATGGGAATGGTCGCACCCCGCCGGCGGGTCGGTATCACCATTCAGCCCTCGAGCAAGTGGAACGTCTTCGACCCCAGAGTCATCCGCTGGCGGCTCGACGTGGGAGATCGTGCGGCCCAACTGCTTTCGCTGTCCGAACTGCGGCGCGGGTTCGAACCGGCCGCCGCAGCACTGGCCGCGCGCCGAGCCGACCCGCATCAGTGCCGGATCATGGCGGCCGCGGTATCCGACATGGTGGTCCACGGCCGCTCGGGCGACCTGGACGCATACCTGTTGGCCGACAAGGTTTTTCACCGAGCCCTGCTGGAAGCCAGCGGCAACGAGATGTTCCGCGCGCTCTACGATGTGGTGGCCGAGGTGCTGGCCGGGCGAACCCATCACGGGATGATGCCGCCGACCCCCAACCCCGCGGCCATCGAGTTACACGATCAGGTGGCCCGCGCAGTGCGGCTGCGCGACGAGGACGCCGCCGAACGGGCGATGCGCGCCATTATCGACGAGTCGGCGGCTGCAGTCGCAGCCGATGCCGATGCCGCGCAGCCGGCCCGCTAGCCGGACGCCCGCTCAGGCCTTGGGCGCGAAGCTGTAGTTGACAGTGTCGCCCTCCACCGTCGACACGGTCAGGGTGAAGTCCTGGTGGTCCGCACCGGCGACGACCGCGCAATCAACCGTGGTACCCGGCTTGCCTTCGAGGTTGTCACTGCAGTCCGCCGAATCCGGGCGCTGACCCAGCTGCGCCGCGAGCTGATCCAGCAGTGAGCTCTCCACCTGCGCCTTGGGCAACACCGGGATGACCGTGAAGTTCATCATCAGGCCGTCGACCTTGGTGACGTCGACGGTGCGCCTCAGGGTGACCCCGCCCGCGGTGACATCGCAGTGCGCCTCGGCGCCCGTCTTGCCCTCCAGGCCCGACTCGCAACTAACCGAGTCGACCTTCACGCCCGAAGAGTCCGACACCAGGGTCGAGACCGCCTTCTGCAGCTGCTCCTTGTTCACCGCAGGCGCCATGTCGTAGCTGACAGTCGTGCCTTCGACCTTGGTGACAGTCACGATCGGTTCGAAACTGTTGGTGGCGCTGAGCACCACCTCGCAGCGGGTGGTCTTGCCGACCTCCCCCTCCAGGTTGTCGTTGCAGGTCACCGACTCCGGCTTCTGGCCGGCCTTCGCGAGTCGATCGCTGATGTCCTTCTGCAGATCGGCCTTGTCCACCACGGGCTTTCCGGTCGAGGCGCTGAACGAGCACCCCGACAGCGCCGCTCCACTGAGCACCAGCGCCGCCAAAATCGCACCTGTCCGTCGCATCGTGGCCTCCCAGCGTTTGCCGATGTACGCCCACCGCGCGCATCCGCCAGCAAGATACCAAGCGCACGGCCCGCACAGGGCTTAACCACCCGAAGGTCCGCGACCGGCTCGCGCCCCGCGGGTGGTTAACTGCTGAAGGTGAGCAGATCCCCACAGCTGGCCAGGCGCTTCTTCGACCGCTTCGAACCCGTCCACGCGGTCACCTACTTCGCTCCCGAAGCCCAAAACCGACTTGGCGAAATGGGATTCACCGGATTCTGGCGCGGTTACTTCGCCGCGCGATCCGCACCGCTGGGACCCGTGGCCCCCGAGGTGATCACGGCCATCTTCTACAACTTCTCCGCCGACCGGGTCCGGCGGATGGTGCCCGCGGTGTGGGACGTCGCCGGACCGCCCGAGGTCTTGCGAGTGCGTCAGGACACCGCGGTCGCCGCGCTGCGCCGATACGGCCTCACCGATGAGACAGCAGGACTCGCCGAGACAGCCGAGCTGGCAGCCGCAGCTGCTCGTGGGGCGCCACTGGACGGTCGGCCACTGTTCGCGGCGAATCTGGCGCTGCCGTTGCCGCAGACCCCGCTGGCAACGTTGTGGCACGCCGCCACGCTGTTACGCGAGCACCGCGGCGACGGCCACATCGCCGCCCTGGTGACCGAGGGGGTCAGCGGACGGGAGGCCAATGTGCTCCACGCCGCGGCCGGCGCGGTACCGCCGGACTTCCTCAAACGCAGCCGTGACTACACCGACGAGGAGTGGCAGTCCTGCGTGGATAGCTTATCGGCACGCGGGTTGCTCACTGGCACAGGACAACTCACCGAAGCGGGCCATGCGCTCAAACAGCGGGTCGAAGACCGCACCAACACCCTGGCGCTGAGCGCACTCTCAGCTCTCACCGACTCCGAAGTGGAGCGCTTGTTCGCCGGACTGACCCCGCTGACCAACTTGGTGATCGCCGGAGGTGACATCCCGGCCGCCACCCCGATGGGGCTGAACCGCGACGAACTCGACGACAGCTCAGCACACCTCTGACTCAGAGGTTGCGGTTCCACTCCGCCCAGCCGACGCCGCGGCGGCCATCGCTGGTTTCGACGTCCACCCAGGCCCGCGGGAACTGGCTGACCCGGCCGTCGGGACCGACCAGTCGAACCGGCGCGTGGCCCAACACCCGGATTGTCGTGTCGACCGGGCCCGGCTCGTAGACGATCCTGGTCTGCGCCGGAAGGTCGTTGTCCTCGAACGTCGCTTCGGCGGTCACCGAGGTTGTCTCGACGACCGGCTCCCCCGGCCGCTGGATGTAACCGACGCTGACCGGATCAAGGCCGGGTATCCGCAGATCGACACCGTGCAGGTGCGTCCCGTCGTCGAGGTGAAGCGCACTCCAGACCCAGTCCATGCTCCACCAATCGCGTACACCGTAGGAGTGGTCACGCTGACCCGGCACCGCCTCGATGTGATAGGTACGCCCGTCGATCGTGACGGTTCCCGTTATGGTGCAGGGGATTTCATAGCGGCTAGTGATCCGGTACGCGTACGGGGTACCCGTCGAAGTCCATGTCAGATCCATCGCGAGTTCGGCGGGCCGGCCAGGCTCGCCCCGCAGGATCGCAGACGGATCGTCGTATGCCTGTGCCGCGCCGTGCACCTCGACTCGGTAGGACTGCAGCGGAACCGTCGCCCCGTGCCGCAGTTCCACGCCATCGCCGACGACGGTTGCCGGATCCGCGGGCACCGGCGCCTCGAAATCGAGAAGTGCGACGGTCGGCATGCCGGGCCCGCACACCAGCGCGTTGATCCAGGCCACCTTCTGGTTGGGCACCAGCCCCAGCCGGATCCAGCCGCCGATCCCCTGTTCGCGGTCGGCGAAGTCCCAATACCAGCTCTCGTTCCACAGCGGCTCGTCGCCCGGTTCGTGGCTGCCCTCGTCGACCGCGTCGGGCACCGGCGCCGGCTCTGGGCCGGCGGGCAGAATATCGAGGGCGCCGGTGTCCAGCACGTGCTGGCTGTGCCGCTCCAGCATGGTCAGGAACATCTCGTCGCCGCGTTCGGTGCGCTCGACGAGCATCGAGGACACCACGGCCATCATGACTCCCGCGAAGCTCTGGTGGCGTACCCCGTCGCGGACCTGATCGAGGGTCACACCGGTCTCCGGGCCGAGGCCGGAGTGATAGGCCCGCAGTAGGTCGTCGTAATGTGCTCGGCGCTCGTCGACCGTGAGCGCACACCCGATGAAGTACGCGGCATCGGTCATGGCCGGCCCCCAGCCGACGGTCTGCCAGTCCACGACCGTCAGGTCGCGACGTGACCCGGGGCGGCCGAACAGCATGTTGTCCAGCCGATAGTCGCCGTGCACCAGGCCCTTGATGCGCCCGGGCGCGGCCTCGCCGGCGAGGTAGGCGTCAAAGGTGTCGACCAGGCGCTGGCAGACCAGGCGCTGCTCGTCGGTGATGGCATCGCCGTAGCGGTCGACGAATCCGGCGTACAACTGGGTGATGAGCGCCTGGTTCAGCGGGGCCTCACGGTTGAGCCAGTCTGCGTGGGCGAACGTCTCGCTACCAATCACCGGGGCATGCAGCCGGCCGAGTTCGGTCAGTGCGAGGATTGCGTCCTGCTTTGTGGCGCCGCGGATTTCGTCACCGACGACCGCAGGTGCCGCGTCGTCGATCAGCAGGGTGAAGATGCCGCTCTGCGGGTCGTAGTAGGTGTGGAAACACTCCGCGATCGGCCCGCCGAGCCGCGGTGCCACTTCGGTGTAGAACCTGACCTCACGCTCGTAGAGCCCCAGCGCGAGTCCGGTCTGGCGGCTCACCGGATCGGTGGCGGCAACCTTGAGGATGACGCTCGACGGACCGTGCTGGCCGTCGGCATAGGTCAGGCCGATGCGGTAGCACTCGCTCATCTGGCCGGTGCCGATGCGATCGACGGTGAAGTCGGTGACCGTTCCCGCTGCGACGGCGGCGGTCAGCCAGTCGGCAGTGAGGTCAGCGGGGCGTTCGACGACGATGTCATTGGTCTGCACCCGACCAACCTAGGACACCGGGGGCGCCCGGCGATAGCTTTTCGAGCGACTTTTTGACGCGTGTCAAACGCTAGCGGCCGGCCAGCGAGAAACCTGCCCAGGCCTCGCGACGATGGGCGTGCGGGTCGTATTCGAGATGGGTGTGGCGGTCGAAGACGAGCACCGGCCGCTCCGGATGGGAGTAGCTCGGCCAGCCGTCACCGGGCACGCCCGAAAGGCTGAAACTGCGCCACCGGCTCTGCACCTCGCGGCTCACCTTGAGCGCTGATGGCCGGTCGATGCCCACCGTCAGCGCCCCGCCAAATCGGGTTCGGTAGATGTCGAACACAGCAAGGAGTTCCATCGCGTGCGTGGCGCCCAGCCCAGACCAGTGCAGTGTGCGCGGCGCGTAGTCGTAGCGATAGACGTAGGTCGGGGCGTGCGCACCATGCGCCTCGGCAATCTGCCAGGCGGCGGTGCCGAACGCGAAGTCGCCGCCGAGCTGGACGCACGCCTCCGGACGCGGATAGCCCGGATAGGCCGCCGTGATGCGGTCCCGGGTCTCAGGTTCGGCGAAGGCCAGCAGCTTCTCGATGGCGTGCTCGGTGGTGGGCAACAGCTTCATGAATCGGGTGAACAGCTTGCCTTCGTCGGCGTTGGTTCCCACGATGAGCGGAACCTGATGCGCAACACCGGTTCTCATCGCCTCGATCGGGTCGAGCGGCAGAATGTCGTCGCCGTGGGTGGGGCCGACGGCGAACGCGCCGTCCATCTCGTGCAGGCTGCGCTCGAGCAGCACATCGAGGGTGCGCACCAGATCCGCGGGCCGGGCCCGCATCAAAGCCGCAGCGGCATCCGGTCCTTCGGCACCGAGGGCACCGGCGAACTTGGCGGCGATGGCTGCGGCGGTGTCCCCCGTGCTGACCAGACCCGAGGCCGGGCTTTCCGAAATCGCCTGCCGGAAAAGGCCTTCGGCCTCAGGGACCGCGATCAGCGTCGCGACCGCATGTGCGCCCGCGCTCTCACCGAAGATGGTGACGTTGTCGGGGTCACCGCCGAAGCCGGCAATGTTGTCGCGCACCCAGCGCAGCGCCAGGACCAGATCGCGCAGATACAGATTGCTGTCGATCGGAATGTCGGGGGTGGACAACGAGGACAGGTCGACGCAGCCCAGCGCCCCGAGTCGGTAGTTCACCGACACATAGACGCAGCCGCGACGGGCGAGCGCAGCACCGTCGTACAGCGGGGTGGCCGAACTGCCCATGATGTAGCCGCCGCCGTGGATGAAGAACATCACCGGCAGCGGCTCACCCTCGGGGGCCGGCCCGGACCACTGCGGGGTGACCACGTTCAGCGTCAGGCAGTCCTCGCTCATCGGCTGGTACTTGCCGACCCCGAGCAGGGTGTAACGCCGCTGCTGCGGCGCGCAATTGGCGTAGCTGTGGCAGTACCGGACACCGCGCCACGGCTGTGGCGGCTGCGGCGCACGAAAGCGCAGTGCACCCACCGGCGGCCGAGCGTAAGGGATTGACCGCCAGCGGTTGACCCCGTCGCGGGTGAATCCTTCGACGACGCCGGCAGTGGTCGTCGACCGGACGGTGTGTTCGTGCATTACTCGACGGTATCGAACAACTGGCCCCCCGACGCGCCTGACGTCCCGGTCGGGCCCCGGCAGCTAGCCTGGCTGGATGCGAATCGCCGTGCTGCTCGCCGCGTCGCTGCTGGTCGCCGGATGTTCCGGGTCGACCGGCGGCCAGGCGCGCCCGACGGCCCTCACGCCGATTACTCCGTCCCCCAAGACGGCATCGACGTCACCCACGACGACCACGTCGTCGGCGGCGCCGCCGCCCGGGGTTCCGATCGCCGGGGTGATCACGTGGATCGAAGGCGGTGCGCCGGTCGACTCGGCCCAGTACCGCATCGCGCTTCGCGGAGGGGTCAGCACCGATCTGGGCGACGACGTGGCGTTCACGACGCCGGCGGGCACAACGTGTATGACCGACGGCCGCCACGGCGCTCCGGGGCTGGCCTGTCTGGTGAACCTGACCGATCCGCCGCCGCAACCTCCGGATGTGTACGGCCAGTGGAAGGGTGGCTGGGTCGACTTCGACGGCGCGACCGTGTTGGTCGGCTCGGCGCACGGCGACCCGGGACGGTTCGGTAGTGGGCAGGGGCCCTCATTGCCGGTCGACATGTCGCTGTCGTTCGGCGACTTCCGTTGCCGCACCGACTCGACGGCCCTGTACTGCGTGAACTACGCGCACCAGTCGGCGATTCGGATGGCAGACAGCGGAGTGGACTCCTACGCCTGCGCCCAACAGATCACACCGCCACCCGGGATCGGCCTCAAGTACGTCTGCTAGTCCCGACGAATCTCGACGCCCCAGAGGATACGGCGGACCGTGCCCGTGAAGCCGCGACGCTGCGCGGCGGGCGTGGGTGCCGGCTCGGGTTCAGCAACAGGCTCGGGCTCAGCTTCCGGCTCGGCCGCGGGCTCGGGCTCAGGCTCAGGCTCAGCTTCCGGCTCGGCCGCGGGCTCGGCCTCAGCCGCCGGCTCAGGCGCAGCTTCCGGCTCGGGCTCAGCTTCGACCGCGGGCTCGGGCTCAGCTTCCGGCTCGGCCGCAGGCTCGGGCTCGGGCTCAGCTTCGGCCACGGGCTCAGGCTCAGCTTCCGGCTCGGCCGCAGGCTCGGGCTCGGGCTCAGCTTCGGCCACGGGCTCAGGCTCGGGCTCGGGCTCGGGCTCGGGCTCAGCTTCAGCCGCCGGCTCAGGCGCAGCTTCCGGCTCAGGCTCAGCTTCGACCGCGGGCTCAGGCGCAGCTTCCGGCTCAGCTTCAGCCGCGGGCTCAGCTTCAGCCGCGGGCTCCGGCTCAACTCCAGCCGCGGTCTCGGCCTCGGGCTCAGAAGCTGTCTCTGCCTCAGCCTCGGCTTCAGGTTCCGGCTCGGCAGCAGGCTCGGCAGCAGGCTCCGGCTCAGCTTCAGACTCAACCACAGCCTCGGCGTCCTCGACATCGCCGACGGCCTTGGCGTCCTCAGCCTCGTGCTCACCCGCAATGGTTGCGGCAGCGACGATGCCACTGCCCTTGGCCGCTGCCACCAACTCTTCGGCAAGCTCCTCGACAGGGCTCGTCTCGGTATCGGTGCGCGTACCGCCGAGCGTGGACGGATCCTCGCGCCCCTTGGGCGCCAGCATGATGTAGACCACCGCGCCGATGAACACGAACACCGAGGTGAACGAATTCACCCGGATACCGGCGATATGCGTCGCGGTGTCGTCGCGCAGCAGCTCGACCCAGAACCGGCCGACGCAATAGCCGGCGACATACAGTGCGAACAGCCGGCCATGACCCAACTTGAACCGTCGGTCGGCCCACAGCAGGAGCACGAAAACCAAGAGGTTCCAGAGCAATTCGTAGAGGAACGTGGGCTGCACGACAGCCGCAACCTGGCCGGTGGACACACCGTCGAGGGAGTGCACGTCGACCATCCCCGACGAATCACGCCGGTAGAAGATCTCCATGCCCCACGGCAATGTAGTCTCGCGGCCGTACAACTCCTGGTTGAAGTAATTGCCCAGCCTGCCGATGGCCTGCGCCAAGATGATGCCCGGCGCCACCGCATCACCGAACGCCGGCAGCGGAATCCCCCTGCGCCGGCAGGCAATCCACGCCCCGACACCACCGAGGGCAACCGCACCCCAGATCCCCAGACCGCCGTCCCAGATCCGCAGAGCCGCGCCGATTCCGGCACCGCCCTCACCGAAATAGGTCCGCCAGTCGGTCATCAGGTGATACAGCCGGCCACCGATCAAGCCGAACGGCACCGCCCACAAGGCGATGTCGTAGATCACGCCGCGTTCTCCGCCGCGCGCCTCCCACCGGCGATCCCCGAGGATCAGCGCGGCGATGATCCCGGCGATGATGCACAGCGCGTACGCGCGGATCGGTACCGGACCCAGATGCCAGACACCTTGTGACGGACTCGGGAAATACGCCAGCACAGTCGTCGTCACGAAGCAGGCACCTTCTGTCGCACTCCAACAGCCAATTCTTCGGTCAGCGCCCGCACAGCCGGTACCCCATCGGTGAGTGCAGACACCAACGCGGATCCGACGATCACCCCGTCGGCGAACGACGCGATCTCGGCGGCCTGCTCGCGTGAGCGCACCCCGAGACCGACCCCGACGGGAATGTCGGAGACCTCCTTGACCCGATGCACCAGCGCCGGTGCGGCGTGCGACACGACGTCGCGGGCACCGGTGACACCCATCGTGGACGCGGCATAGACGAAACCGCGGCACGCCTGCACGGTCTTGGCGAGTCGCTCCGGCGTCGAGGACGGCGCGACCAGGAAGATTCGGTCCAGATTGTGGGCGTCGGAGGCGGCGAACCACTTGTCGGCCTCGTCGGGAATCAGGTCGGGCGTGATCATGCCCAAGCCTCCGGCGGCGGCCAGATCGCGAGCCCACGCGTCAACCCCGTAGTGCAACACCAGGTTCCAGTAGGTCATGACAACCGGGTTGCCTCCCGCGGCGCTGATGGCCTCGACGGCCCGCAGCGAGTCGGTCACCCGGACTCCGCCTTGCAGCGCGGCTTCGGTCGCGGTCGCGATCACTGGCCCGTCCATCCCGGGATCGGAGTAGGGCACACCGACTTCGATGATGTCGCAACCAGATTCGGTCATCGCGACCATGGCCTCGATCGACGTCTCGACATCCGGGTAGCCGGTGGGCAGGTACCCGATGAGGGCGGCGCGGCCCTCGGCCCGACACGCGTCGAACACCGTGGCCAGCCGGCCCGGCTGGCTGTGCTGCACGGTCACAGGTCCCCCTTGGCTGGGCTGTCCATCAGCCCGAACCACTTGGCCGCGGTCTCGACGTCCTTGTCGCCACGGCCCGAGAGGTTGACCACCACGATCGAACCAGTGCCCAACTCGGCCGCCAGTTTCACCGTGCCCGCCACCGCGTGTGCCGACTCGATGGCCGGGATGATGCCCTCCATCCGGCACAGCAGCCCGAACGCGTCCATCGCCTCGACGTCGGTGATCGGCTGGTACTCCGCGCGGCCGATGTCCTTGAGGAACGCATGCTCGGGGCCCACCCCGGGATAGTCCAAACCGGCTGAGATGGAATGGGATTCGATGGTCTGGCCGTCACGGTTCTGCAGCAGGTACGAGTACGAGCCCTGGAAGGCGCCCTTTGTCCCACCCGTGAACGTGGCGGCGTGGCGTCCTGTTTCGACACCGTCACCGGCGGCCTCGTAGCCGACGAGACGCACCCCGGGGTCGTCGATGAATGCATGGAAGATGCCGATGGCGTTGGAGCCGCCGCCCACACAGGCGGTCACCGCATCCGGCAACCGGCCGGCCTGGGCGAGGATCTGGGTACGGGCTTCCATCCCGATCACGCGCTGGAAGTCACGCACCATCAACGGGAACGGGTGCGGGCCTGCCGCGGTACCGAAGCAGTAATACGTCGCATCGGCATTGGTGACCCAGTCGCGGAAGGCCTCGTTGATCGCGTCCTTCAACGTCTTCGATCCCGACTCCACCGAGACCACCTGGGCACCCAGCAGCCGCATCCGGGCCACGTTGAGTGCCTGGCGGGCGGTGTCCACGGCACCCATGTAGATCACGCACTCCAGGCCGAGCAGCGCGCACGCCGTCGCGGTGGCCACACCGTGCTGGCCCGCGCCGGTCTCGGCGATCACCCGGGTCTTGCCCATCTGCTTGGCCAGCAGCGCCTGCCCGAGGACGTTGTTGATCTTGTGCGAACCGGTGTGGTTGAGGTCTTCGCGCTTGAGGAAGATCCGCGCTCCCCCCACGTGCTCGCTGAGCCGGACCGCCTCGTACAGCGGGGACGGCCGGCCGGCGTAATGGGTCTGCAGGTTGTCGAGCCGATCGAGGAATTCCTGATCGGTGCGGGCCTTTTCGTAGGCGGCGGTCACCTCTTCGATGACCGCCATCAGCGCCTCGGGCACATAGCGGCCACCGAATTCGCCGAAATGTCCGCGGGCGTCCGGATCATGTGTGGTCGGCTCGGCAACGGCCGCACTGGTGCGCGGCACGTTCGGCGTCGAGATGTCAGCCACGACTCAGCGGGCGGGTTTCGGGCACGACGGATGGGCTCCGGCGGTCACCAGGTCAGCCACCGCGCTGCGGGGATCCCCACTGGTGACCAGGCCCTCGCCAACCAGCACCGCGTCGGCGCCCGCACCGGCGTAGGCCAGCAGGTCGGCGGTGCCACGCACACCAGACTCGGCCACCCGGATGATGTCCGATGGCAGGCCCGGCGCGATGCGCGCGAAGCAATCCCGGTCCACTTCCAACGTCTTGAGGTCGCGCGCGTTGACACCGATGACCTTGGCCCCGGCCTGCAGCGCCCGGTCGGCCTCCTCCTCGGTGTGGACCTCAACCAGAGCCGTCATCCCCAACGATTCGGTGCGCTCAAGCATCGACTCCAGGGCCGGCTGCTCGAGTGCGGCAACGATGAGCAACAGCATGTCGGCGCCGTGCGCCCTGGCCTCGTGGATCTGGTACGGCCGGACGACGAAGTCCTTGCGCAGCACCGGAATTCTGACGGCAGCGCGCACTGCGTCAAGGTCGGCGAGCGAGCCGTGGAAACGGCGCTCCTCGGTGAGCACGCTGATCACCCGGGCACCGCCGCTCTGATAGGCGCGGGCCAGCTCGGCGGGGTCGGCGATGTTGGCCAGCTGGCCACGTGACGGGCTGGCGCGCTTGACTTCGGCGATGACCGCGATACCCGGAGCGCGCAGCGCGGCAAGCACGTCAAGCGGGGCGGGTGCGGACTCGGCGGCTGCCTTGACCTCGTCGAGGCTCACGATCGCCTCGCGGGCGGCAACGTCAGCGCGGACTCCCTCGATGATGGAGTCGAGCACGGTTGCCGAACTCATGCCAGTCGGGTCCCTTCTTGCCGGTTCTACCGTGACATTGATGTCCGTGAAAGGGTAGCCGCTCGCTGGCTATACGCCATCACCGACCCTCGGTGTTCGACTCGGTCGGATCATGACCCTCATCGAGCGCATCCCACATGCTCCGCTCCGACAGCCCGGCCTGGGCGTCTGCGTCCCGGGTGGCTGCTCGCCGCGCCCCGGGCGCGGCGTACTTGGCCGCGGTCTGCCGGGCAGTGCCTGCCGAACGCAGCAGCAGGACGGCAGCCACCAGGGTGCACACCGCCACCGCCAACGTCAGGGCCGCACCCGGATAGTGCCGTTCGCTGGCCACCAGCGACGCCACCGCCACCTGGGCCAGTTCAGCGGCGCGGGGCCCGATGTCGGGCATCACGATCAGGCTCAGGCCCAGATAGCCCAGCGCCAGGCTCACGGCGGCCACCAGGACGGCCATCACGCGCAGTCCCCAGCCGTGCACGGCCAGGCCGGCCACCGCTGCCGCCAACAGCAGCACGGCCATCGGCAGCAGGGCGTTGGACCAGGTGGCGCCGTTGAGCGTGACCGTCTTGGGTTGCCCGAGTCCGTCGAACGAGGTGATCGTCGCCCAGGGCAGTCGGGAGGCCACCCACAGCCCGACAGCTGCGACGACCAACAGCAACTGCCCGAGACGGATCACGGCGCGCCCAGCGTCTCGGCGGCCGCGATCGCGTTGAGCACCGCCTTGGCCTTGTTTGCGGCCTCGTTGTACTCGTAGGAGCCGTTGGAGTCGGCGACCACGCCGCCGCCGGCCTGCACGTAGGCCGTGCCGTCGCGCATCAGTGCGGTCCGGATCGCGATGGCGAAATCGGCGTTGCCCGCGAAGTCGAGGTAGCCGACCACACCGCCGTAGAGCCCGCGGCGGGTCATCTCGACCTCTTCGATGAGTTCCATGGCGCGCACCTTCGGCGCGCCGGACAGGGTGCCCGCCGGGAAGCAGGCCGTCACCGCGTCCAGTGCGGAGCGGTGCTCGGCGAGCAGACCGGTGACGGTGGACACCAGATGCATGACGTGGCTATAGCGCTCGATGTGGCTGTAGTCCTCCACTCGGACGGTGCCCGGCACACACACCCGGCCGAGATCGTTGCGGCCGAGGTCGACCAGCATCAGGTGCTCGGCGCGTTCCTTCTCGTCGGTCAGCAGTTCCTTCTCGAGCAGCTGGTCTTCCTCTTCGGTCTGGCCCCGCCAGCGGGTTCCGGCGATGGGATGTGTTGTGGCCCAACCATCCTGGACCGTCACCAGCGCCTCGGGACTGGAGCCGACGATGGAAAACGCCGTTCCCCCAGCCTCATCGGGAACCTGCAGCAGATACATGTACGGGCTCGGGTTGGATACCCGCAGCATCCGGTAGACATCAATGGGATCAGCTCGGGTCGTCATCTCGAAGCGTTGCGAGGGAACCACCTGGAACGCCTCGCCGGCCTCGATTTCCCCGACCAGACGTTCCACGACGGCGCTGTACTCCTGCACAGTGCGCTGGGAGCGGTGCCGGGGTTCGGGCCGGGAGAAGGTGGCCACTGTCGACGGAAGCGGTTGCCCCAGCGCCTTGGTCATCACATCCAGCCGGGCGACGGCGTCGTCATAGGCCCAGTCGACTCGGTCGTCGGTGCCGTCCCAGTTCACCGCGTTGGCGATCAGGGTGATGGTGCCTTCGTGGTGGTCGACGGCAGCCAGGTCGGTGGCCAGCAGCAGCAGCATGTCGGGCAACCCGAGATCGTCGACGGCCAGTTCCGGCAGACGCTCGAGGCGGCGGACGAAGTCGTAGGCGAAGAAGCCGACCATGCCTCCCGACAACGGCGGCATGCCCGGCCCCGTTACTCCCCCGGTCGCTTCGCTCCTGCCCGCCGGGAGCCCAGTGGACAGCAGCTCCACCGTCTGGCGCAGCGCGTCCAGCGGGTCACCGCCGACGGGGGCACCCTGCGGCGTCGTGCCCAGCCACACCGCCTGCCCGTCGCGCACGGTCAGCGCCGACGGCGCGCCGGCCCCGATGAACGACCATCGAGACCACGACCGGCCGTTCTCGGCGGACTCAAGCAGGAAGGTTCCCGGGCGGTTGGCGGCCAGCTTTCGGTACGCCGACAGCGGCGTCTCGCTGTCGGCAAGCACCTTGCGGGTCACCGGGACCACGCGGTGTTCCGAGGCCAGCGTCCGGAACTCGTCGCGCGAGGTGGTGACGGCGAGGGTGGAGTGCACGGCTACATCTTCCCAGACTCACCGTGCCGGATTGACCGGCGTAGCCTGGTCACCCATGAAACGTGGTGACCGTGTAGCCGACTTCGAACTGCCCGACCAGACCGGCACTGTGCGCTCGCTGAGCAGCCTGCTCGCCGACGGGCCGATCGTGCTGTTCTTCTACCCCGCCGCGATGACGCCCGGCTGCACCAAGGAGGCCTGCCACTTCCGTGACCTGGCCGGCGAGTTCTCCGCCGTCGGCGCCTCCCGAGTCGGAATCAGCACCGACCCGGTGGACAAGCAGGCCAAGTTCGCCGAGTCGCAACGTTTCGACTACCCGCTGTTGTCGGACGCCGACGGCGCGGTGGCCAACGCGTTCGGAGTCAAGCGCGGGCTGCTGGGCAAGTTCCTGCCCGTCAAGCGCACGACGTTCGTCATCGACACCGATCGCACCGTGCTCGAGGTGATCTCCAGCGAGGTCAACATGGACACCCACGCCGACAAGGCGCTGGCGCTGCTGCGCGACCGAAAGACGACCTGAGTTTCAGCCCGCCAAGCGGCCCAGCCGCCGGGCCAGCGTCGCGGTAAGTGCAACGCGGTCCAGCGGCCCCAGCCGGCGCAGCGCGGCGCGGTCGGGCTTCTCCAGCGTTGCCATGCCGTGCATACCGACCCATAGCAAGAATGCGTCGGTGTGGGTGTCGAGACTGGTCGACAACCCCGCATCGGCGCATTCCCGCAGCGCCTGCTCTACCCGATGGAAGGTGTCGACGGCATTGGCCGCAAATCCGTCGGCGGCGATCATGAAGCGGTATCGGCGAGGGTGCCTCCAGCCGTAGCGCACATACGCCAGGCAACCGGCGATCAGCCGCTCATCTGGAGCCGACGCGCCGGCCATGGCTTGTTCGACCGAAGCATCCAGCTCGGCGAAACCCCCCTCTCGGACGGCATCCAGCACTGCCTCGAGGTCGCCGAAATGTGGATAAATCGACGGTGCACTAACACCCGCCCGGCGGGCGACGCCACGTAGGGTCAAGGCCCGCACGTCATCCCCTGTATCGATGAGGTCTGCTGCCGCACTGATGATTTCGGTGCGCAACTGATCGCCCTCGCCGCGCTTGTTCCGGCTGCGCACCTTCTGGGCCATATCGCTCCACTCTTCGCCGATCATGCTTGCGCCAACAGTTTAACGGCTGTTACCTTACACACGTAACCTAACAAATGTAAGTTGAGGGGAATGCGGCATGACGTCACTTGGTCGGCGGCGGACAGATTGCGCCCGGCGACAACCACTCGATGTGCGCCAAGACCGTAGCTACATCAAGCACTCGTGATCACAAGGTGATTCGAACATGTACATCGTTCTAGTACTACTGCAGACCCTGATCCTTCCGGCGGTCTCGGGTGGCCTGCAGTTGGCGCTCCACGGGGGTGACCCCTTCGCCGTCTTCATCGCATGGTGGGCCTTCTGGGGCGTAGGCACCCGCCTGCTGGTCGCGGGCTTCAGCCAACTGGCCAATCCCGGCCGCACCGCGCACGGCATCCTCGGCATCGAGGATTCCGGTGCCGACCAGATCGTGCACGAACTCGGCTACGCCAATCTGAGCATGGGGCTTGTCGCCATGGCCGCTGCCTTTCGCGCCCGGCTGGGGTCTGCTCGGCACCGCGCCGGGGGCGGTCTACCTGGGACTAGCCGGTCTACGCCACGTGGCCAAGCGCGGCAAAGGCACTGACGAACTCGTCGCCACCTGGACCGACCTGCTGGTGTGCGCCGTAGTGGCCGCCGGGGTAATCAGGTTCGTCCTGCGCTCGGCCGGTGGGTAGACTTCGGGGACAACTCCTCAGACAAGCAGAGAGGTTTGTCGTGTTCACCCCTATCACCCAAGTGCAGCGCCACCCGCTCGCCGCGCAGACGGCCCAGCTGTTGATGACGCGCATCCGGGACGGCGAATGGCCGCTGGGACATCGACTTCCGGGCGAGACCACCTTGGCCGCACAGCTGGGCGTCGGCCGCTCGACGCTGCGGGAGGCGGTCCGCGAACTGGCCGGGAGGGGCGTACTCGACAGCCGTCAGGGCGCCGGGGTGTTCGTTACAGCCACCGAAGCCGTCGAGGACTGGGACACCATACTGCGGCGCACGACCATCGCGGCCGTGATCGAGGCGCGGATCGCGATCGAAGCCGAGGCGGCGGCGCTGGCGGCGACCCGGCGCACCCCCGCAGATCTCCGGGCGATCCGCCGCGCACTGGCCGCCCGCGGCGTCCTGGGTTTGGCGGTCCCCGACCATGTCGACGCCGACGCCGCGTTTCACCGAGCGGTCGTCGCGGCCGCTCACAACGACGTACTGACGCAGTTGTTCGACGCATTCCTGCCGCGATTGCGGCTCGCGATGATCGACATGCTCAAGATCCACGCGCTGCCGTCGGAAGAAGGCGACCATGCCGCACACCGGGAACTCGCGGATGCGATAGCCGATCGCGATCCGGTCGCCGCGGCCATCGCCAGCCGATCGCACCTGACGTCGTTGAAGGAATCGTACTCATGACCCCGGTTCTGCAACTACGCGACGTGACCTTCCGCCGCAACGGCACGCAGATCATCGACGGCATCTCGCTGACCGTTCACGCGGGCGAACACTGGGCGCTGTTGGGGCCCAACGGCGCCGGCAAGAGCACGCTGCTCGGATTCTGCGCCGCGGTGACGTTCCCCACCACGGGCACGGTGACCATCCTCGGCAGTCAAATGGGACGCACGGACCTTGCCGTCTTGCGCCGGTCGATCGGACACGTCAATCCCCGCCACCGCCTGCAGTATTCGCTGACCGTGCGTGAGGTGGTCCTGACCGGCATCACGGCAACGATCGACATCCCGATGCGCTGGACGCCGAGCGCCGCCGAGAGCGAGCGGGCCGACGCGATGATCGCCGCGGTAGGGATGACCCGCAAGGCCGACGACGTGTGGCCGACGCTGTCGCAGGGCGAACGGGGCCGCGCTCTCATTGCGCGAGCCCTAATTTCAGAACCCGATCTGCTTCTACTCGACGAGCCGACGACGGGGTTGGATGTCGCGGCGCGCGAACAACTCCTCGAGACCATCGACACCCTGGACCGGACACACCCCGATGTCGCATCGATTCTGGTGACCCATCACCTCGAAGAGTTGCCGACGACCACAACGCATGCCTTGCTGATCGCCGACGGCCGCACCGTGGCCAGTGGCCCCGCACGGCAGACGATTTCGACCGACAATGTCACGACGGCGTTCGCCCACCCGATCGCGGTGGGCTATGCCGAGGGTCGCTGGACCGCACGAGCCAAGGCGACCGCGATCGACGTCTAGCCTTCCGGGCCGAGCAGCAGGTCGGCGTCGAAGCAGCTGTGATCACCGGTATGGCAGGCGCCGCCGACCTGGTCGACCTCCAGCAGCACCGCGTCACCGTCACAGTCGAGCCGTACCGAGTGCACGTGCTGGGTGTGGCCCGATGTCGCGCCCTTGACCCAGTACTCGCCGCGCGAGCGCGAGTAGTACGTCGCTTCCCGGGTTTCCAGCGTGCGGGCCAACGCTTCGTCGTCCATCCAGGCGACCATCAGGACGTCCCCGGTGCCGCGCTCCTGGGCAATGGCCGCGAACAATCCGTTGGCGTCGCGCTTGAGGCGCTTGGCGATAGCGGGATCCAGGCTCATCGGACGATCACCCCCTGGGCGGACATCGCCGCCTTCACCTCACCGATAGTCAGCTCGCGGAAGTGAAACACGCTGGCCGCCAACACCGCATCAGCACCGGCCGCCACGGCGGGAGCGAAATGCTCGACGGCCCCTGCCCCACCGCTGGCGATCACCGGCACCGTCACCGCCTTGCGGACGGCCTTGAGCATCGTCAGATCAAATCCCGCCTTGGTACCGTCGGCGTCCATCGAGTTCAGCAGGATCTCACCGACACCCAATTCGGCTCCGCGCGTTGCCCATTCGACCGCGTCGATCCCGGTACCCTTGCGCCCGCCGTGCGTGGTGACCTCCCAACCCGACGGCGTCGACGACGAACCCTCCGGCACCGTGCGAGCGTCGACCGACAGCACGATGCACTGCGACCCGAACTGACGGGACAGCTCGGCAAGCAACTCCGGGCGCGCGATCGCCGCGGTGTTCACCGACACCTTGTCCGCCCCGGCACGCAACAGCGAGTCCACGTCGGCCACCGAACGCACCCCGCCGCCGACGGTCAGCGGGATGAACACCTGCTCGGCGGTGCGGCGCACCACATCGAGCATGGTGGCCCGCCCCGACGATGACGCCGTCACATCCAGGAAGCACAGTTCGTCGGCGCCCTCGGCGTCATAGGCCGCAGCGAGCTCGACGGGATCGCCTGCATCGCGGAGGTTTTCGAAGTTCACGCCCTTGACCACCCGCCCGGCGTCGACGTCCAGGCAGGGAATCACACGTACCGCAACGTCCATTACCGGTAGTCCTCCGGGGAGCCGACTCGATCCAGAATCTCCATAATGTGTTCGTGCACCCCGGGCGCCGCCGCCAGGGCTGAGCGCGACGACACCGTCCACTGCTCACCGGACAGGTCGGTGACGATGCCCCCGGCCGCTCGCACCAGCGCCACCCCGGCCGCGTGGTCCCAGATGTGGTCACCGAAACTGATTGCCCCACCGAGAATTCCGGCACCGACGTAGGCCATGTCGATTCCCGTCGCACCGTGCATCCGCAGCTTCGAGCACACCCGGCTGAGGTTCTCGAACACGGCCAGCCGGTAGCGCCCGGGGAACCGGCCCTTCCAGTCGACGTTGAAGGTGCCGATCCCGATGACGCACTGCGCGATCTCGCTGCGGTCGATCGGTGGCTGGGCGACGCCGTTGAAGTACACCGGGCCGCCGAGCACCGCGGTATAGCGCTGTTCGGTGAAGGGCAGCCAGGTCAGCCCCGCCACCGGTTCGCCGTCGCGCAGCAGGCCGAGCAGGATCGCGGCCATCGGTGAGCCCGCCGCGTAGTTGAACGTTCCGTCGATCGGGTCAAGCACCCACACCAGGGGCGAGTCGATGTCCGCGCCGCCGAACTCCTCGCCGTGCACGCCGATGCCGGTGGCCGACTCCAGTGCCTCGACCACCTGACGCTCGATGGCCAGGTCGACCTCGGTGGCGAAGTCGTTGCCCTTCTTCTGTACGGCCGATTCAGCCCGATGGCCGACGAGGAAGGGCGTGGACGCATCGTCCAGAATCGCCGCCGCCTGCGTCACCAGAGCCTCGAGATCCACCGACCGCGCCGCCATGCCGGTTACTGGCTCACCGCGGCCAGCGCCTCCGGCAGCGTGAATCGTCCTGCATAGAGCGCCTTTCCGACGATCGCGCCCTCCACACCACTGTCGGTCAGCGTCGCGATGGCGCGCAGATCGTCCAGGCTCGACACCCCACCTGAGGCGATCACAGGGGCGTCGGTGCACTCGGCGACTCCCTCGAGCAGGTCGAGGTTGGGTCCGGTGAGGGTGCCGTCCTTGGTGACGTCGGTGACGACGAACCGCGAGCACCCTTCGCTGTCAAGGCGTTCCAGCACGTGCCACAGGTCGCCACCGTCGGTCTCCCAGCCGCGGCCACGCAGCCGGTGCTCCCCGTCAACGATCTGCACGTCGAGGCCGACCGCGACCTTGTCGCCGTACTCGGCGATGGCCGCAGCGCACCACAGCGGATTCTCCAGCGCCGCAGTGCCGACGTTGACCCGCGCGCAACCGGTGGCCAGTGCAGCTTTGAGCGACTCGTCGTCCCGGATTCCACCGGATAGTTCGACTTTGACGTCGAGCTGGCCGACGAGCTCGGCGAGCAGCTCACGATTAGAGCCGCGGCCGAACGCCGCGTCCAGGTCGACCAGATGTATCCATTCGGCGCCGTCGCGCTGCCAGGTCAGGGCGGCGTCGAGCGCCGAACCGTACTCGGTCTCGCTGCCGGCCTTGCCCTGTACCAGGCGGACCGCCTTGCCGTCGACCACGTCGACGGCAGGAAGAAGAATCAGTGGCACGCTTATAGCCCCTTAACCCAATTCGCGAGTAGCGCCGCACCGGCGTCGCCGCTCTTCTCCGGATGAAACTGTGTGGCCGACAACGGTCCGTCTTCGACGGCGGCCAGGAATCGCACGTGGTGGGTGGCCCACGTCAGCAGCGCGTCAGGGGTGCCCTCCCACTTCTGCGCCGCATACGAATGCACGAAGTAGAACCGAGTGTCGGCGTCAATGCCCTTGAACAACGCACTGCCCGGCGCCGCCTCGACCACGTTCCAGCCCATGTGCGGGATCACCGGCGCGTCCAGCCGGGTGACCGAACCCGGCCACTGCCCGCAGCCCACCGACTCCACCCCGAACTCCACGCCACGGGCGAACAGGATCTGCATACCCACACATACGCCGAGCACCGGCCGCCCGGCCGCCACCCGGTCGGCGATGATGCGGTCGCCGCCGATACCGCGCAAACCCGTCATACAGGCTTCGTAAGCCCCGACGCCGGGAACCACCAGGCCGTCGGCCTGCTGCGCCCGTCGGGCGTCAGCGGTGACTTCGACATCGGCGCCGACACGCTCCAGCGCGCGTTGCGCCGAACGTAGATTGCCCGAGCCGTAGTCGAGCACCACCACGGATTTTGCTGTCACAGGGCGCCTTTGGTGGACGGCACGCCAGCCACCCGGGGATCGGGCTCGACAGCCTGACGCAGGGCACGCGCCACCGCCTTGTACTGCGCTTCGGTGATGTGGTGCGGGTCGCGGCCGTAGAGGGTGCGCACATGCAGTGCGATGCGGGCATTGAAGGCGATCGACTCGAACACGTGCCGGTTGACCACGGTGTGGTAGGGCACGCTGGATCCGGCAATGGTGAACTCGACCATGAACTCCGGTTCGCCGGTGTGCACGAAGTACGGCCGGCCCGAAAGATCAACGGCGGCATGGGCCAGGGTCTCGTCCATCGGGATGAACGCGTCACCGAAGCGGCGGATGCCCTTCTTGTCGCCGAGGGCCTGCCCCAGCGCGGTACCCAGCACGATCGCGGTGTCCTCGATGGTGTGGTGCCCCTCGATGTCGACGTCGCCGCGGGCGGTCACGGTCAAATCGAAGCTGGCGTGGGTGCCCAGCGAGGTCAGCATGTGGTCGAAGAACGGCACACCGGTGTCGACGCGCACGTCGCCGGTGCCGTCCAGGTCGAGTTCGACGACGATGTCGGACTCTTTGGTCTTGCGTTCGACTTTGGCCCGGCGGGTGGGCGCGGCCGTCGAGTTGGACACAGCAGTCATCTCGCTCCTAAGTGAGCCAGTTCGGAGGCAGCCAGCCGGGCACTGGCGGCCAGGAAGGCGTCGTTCTCGTCGGCCAAACCTATTGTGGTGCGCAGATATCCGGGTATCCCGACGTCGCGGATGAGGACACCGTCGTCCAGGTAGTGCTGCCAGGCGGCCGCCGCATCCGAGAACTCGCCGAACAGCACGAAGTTGGCATCACTGGGGATGACGCGAAAGCCCTGCTGCTGCAGTGCGGCACTGACACGTTCCCGTTCTGCAATGAGTTCGGCGACGCTGCCCAGGGTGTCGTCCGCGTGGCGCAGGGCGGCGCGTGCAGCAGCCTGGGTGAGCACGGACAGGTGATAGGGCAGGCGCACCAGCAGCACCGCGTCGATGATCGCCGGCGCCGCAACCAGATACCCCAGCCGCCCGCCGGCGAAGGCGAACGCCTTGCTCATGGTGCGAGACACGATCAAGCGGGCCGGGTAGTCGTCGATCAGGGCGATGGCGCTGGGCTGGCTGGAGAACTCACCGTAGGCCTCGTCGACGATCAGAATGCCGGTCGTCATCGCGTCCAACAGACGGCGAAGGTCATCCAGCGGGATGCTCTGCCCGGACGGATTGTTCGGGCTGGCGACGAACACCACGTCGGGCTGACGCTCGGCGATCGCGGCCACCGCGGTCGCGACGTCGAGGCTGAAGTCGGCGGCCCGCACCGACTCGATCCATTCGGTCTGGGTGCCATTGGAGATGATCGGGTGCATCGAGTACGACGGCACGAACCCGATCGCGCTGCGACCCGGCCCGCCGAAGGCCTGCAACAGCTGTTGCAGGATCTCGTTGGATCCGTTTGCCGCCCAGAGATTCTCGGTGCCCACCTCGACACCGGTCTGCTTGCGTAGATAGGCGGCCAGATCGCTGCGCAGTTCGACGGCGTCGCGGTCTGGATAGCGGTGCAACTCGGCGGCCGCCGCCTCGACCGAACGCGCGACGTCGTCGACGAGCGCGCGGCTGGGCGGGTGCGGGTTTTCGTTGGTGTTCAGCCGCACCGGAACCTCGAGTTGCGGCGCACCGTACGGCGACTTGCCACGCAGGTCATCGCGCAGTGGCAGATCGGCCAACGTCACCTTGCTGCCGGGGGTCATTTTTCGAACCTTCGGCGTACCGCTTCGCCGTGGGCGGGCAAGTCCTCGGCCTTGGCCAACGTGATTACATGGCCCGCGACGTCTTTGAGCGCAGCCTCGGTGTAGTCGACGACATGGATTCCGCGCAGGAAGGTCTGCACCGACAATCCGCTGGAGTGGCGTGCACAGCCGGCGGTGGGCAGCACATGGTTGGAACCGGCGCAGTAATCCCCCAGGCTCACCGGCGACCACGGCCCGACGAAGATCGCGCCCGCCGCCCGCACTCGGCTCGCCACCTCGGCGGCCTCAGCGGTCTGGATCTCGAGATGTTCTGCGGCATAGGCGTTCACGACACGCACACCGGTGTCGACGTCGTCGACCAGCACGATGGCCGACTGCTTGCCCGACAGTGCCGCGGTGACCCGCTCGCGGTGCACCGTCGTCTCCAGCTGGGTGGCCAGTTCGGCGTCGGTGGCATCGGCCAGCTCGACACTGTCGGTCACCAGCACGCTGGCCGCCATCACGTCGTGCTCGGCCTGGCTGATCATGTCGGCGGCGACGTGTATTGGATCGGCGGTGTGGTCGGCCAGGATCGCGATCTCGGTGGGACCCGCCTCAGCGTCGATACCGACCTGGGAGCGGCAGATCCGCTTGGCGGCGGTGACATAGATGTTGCCGGGGCCGGTGATCATGTCGACCGGGGCCAACTCCGCACCGTCGGTGTCGGTACCGCCGAACGCGAGCAGCGCCACCGACTGCGCGCCGCCCACGGCCCACACCTCGTCGACGCCGAGCAGGGCTGCGGCGGCCAGGATGGTCGGGTGCGGCAGTCCACCGAACTGAGCCTGCGGCGGGCTGGCCACGACTAGAGACTCGACACCGGCCGCCTGGGCGGGGACCACGTTCATCACGACGCTCGACGGATACACGGCGTTGCCGCCGGGCACATAGAGTCCGACCCGTTCGACGGGCACCCAGCGCTCGGTGACAGCGGCACCGGAGTCGAACAACGTCGTGGTGTCGGTGCGACGCTGATCGGCGTGCACGGCGCGGGTGCGGTCGATCGCCACCTCCAGTGCCGCGCGCACCGCGGGATCCAGCGCGGCGAGCGCCTCGGCCAGGGCGGCGGCGGGCACCCGCACCGCCGGGGGCCGCACGCCGTCGAACTTCTTGCCGTATTCGAGGGCGGCGACCGCACCGCGGGCTGCCACGTCGTCGACGATGGGACGCACCGTGGGCATGACGGCGTCCACGTCCACCCCGCCGCGCGGCAGCGCAGAGCGCAACTGGGCGGCGGTGAGGTTTCGGCCGCGCAGGTCGATCCGGGACATCTCGAAGCTGGTCATTACCGCAATTGTCCCGTATCGGTGCACCCGATTAAAAATCGATTGGGCGCGGGCGGGGCCGGGCTGGATACTGCGCTCATGCAATGGGACCTGTGGCTGGCGTTCGTCGGCGCCTCGATCGCGATCAGCGTCTCCCCTGGCGCCGGTGCGATCCAGTCCATTTCCACCGGTCTCAGCCATGGGGTGCGGCGCGGTTACTGGAGCATTACCGGCCTGGAAATCGGGCTGATGTTGCAGCTGGCGGCGGTAGCGGTCGGCCTGGGCGCGGCCGTGGCCAAGTCCGTGGTCGCCTTCACGGTCATCAAGTGGATCGGTGTGGTGTACCTGATCTACCTGGCCGTTCGGCAGTGGCGTACCCGCGCGGGTGACCTGGGCGAGCAACTGATCGCCAGCGCCGACGGCGGCCGGTTGAACCTGCTGGTGCGCGGATTCCTGGTCAACGTGACCAACCCGAAGGGCCTGGTGTTCCTGCTCGCCGTGCTGCCTCAGTTCGTGGTGCCGACGGCGCCGCTGCTGCCCCAGTATCTGACGATCGCAGCGACGATGGTCGCCGTCGACCTGGTGGTGATGGGCGCCTACAGCGGGCTCGCGGTGCGGCTGCTGGCCTGGCTGCGCACGCCCCGGCAACAGACGATCATGAACCGGACCTTCTCCGGTCTGTTCGCCACCGCTGCCGTGGTGCTGTCGCTGGTGCGCCGCGGTGCGACAGCCTGAAGCCGCAGGGGGCAAGATGGGGCGCATGTCGACCAAGGATCATCCGAACAACGCCCCCGGCGTGCCGATGAAGTTCCCGGTCTGGATCGAGAACTTCCAGATCAAGTACTTCAACCCGCTCATCCAGCCGATCGCCAAGTATCTGCCGGGTATGGCCGTCATCAAGCATCGCGGCCGGACCTCCGGTACCGCCTACGAAACCGTCGTCACGCCGTACCGCAAGGGCAACACCCTGGCGGTGCTGCTGGCCCACGGCAAGACCAACTGGGTGAAGAACATCCTGGCGGCCGGCGAGGCCGACATCCACTTCAAGGGCAAAGACCTACACCTCGTCAACCCGCGGGTATTGCCCGCGGGCACCGACGATCCGGGCCTGCCGCGGGTGGCGCAGTCGGGACTGCGGCGCGGCGTGGGCGCCTTCGTCGCCGACATCGCCTGAGTAAAAGCTCAAAGGTCGAGGCCGACGTCGAGCACCCGCACCGAGTGCGTCAGCGCGCCCACGGACAGGTAGTCGACACCGGTCCCGGCGTACTCGGCCGCCGAGTCCAGGCTCAGCCCGCCCGAGGACTCCAGCAGCACGCCAGGAGCGCGCGCGTCGCGGCGCTGCGCCGCGATCTGGGTCTGCCAGACCGGGAAGTTGTCCAGCAGGATGAGCTGAACGTCCTCGGCGAGTACCTCGTCGAGTTGTTCGAGGGTGTCGACTTCGACCTCACACGGCATATCAGGCGCGGCCGCGCGGACCGCGCGCAATGCGGCGACCACCGAGCCGGCTGCGGCCACGTGGTTGTCCTTGATCAGGGCGGCATCGCCGAGTCCCATCCGGTGATTCACCCCGCCGCCGACCCGCACCGCGTACTTCTGCAGGGCACGCAGGCCCGGCAAGGTCTTGCGGGTGTCCCGGATCTTGGCTGCGGTGCCCTCGACGGCGTCCACCCAGGCCGCCGTGGCCGTGGCGATCCCCGACAGGTGACAGACCAGGTTGAGCAGGGTGCGTTCGGCGGTCAGCAGCCCGCGCGTCGGCGCCTGGACCCGCAACAGCGCCGCTCCCGGCTCCAGGCGGGTGCCGTCCGCGACCCGGTCGACGACGCGATAGGAGTCTGGACCGAGGACCTCGTCGAGCACCAGCAGTGCCACGTCCACGCCTGCGGCGACGCCCGGTTCCCTGGTGACCAGTGCGGCCAGCGTCGTGGCGTCTTCGGGCACGGTGGCCAAGGTGGTGACGTCGGGGCCGTAGCGCAGGTCTTCGTCGAGGCCGCGCCGGATCGTGATCAGCGCGTCGGTCAGTTCGTCTGCGCTGAGGGTCATGGCAGGCATGCGGCGGCCCTTTCGGCATGCAAGACGCGGCTGTAGGCCTGCGCCGGGTCGGTCTGCGGGTAGTCACCTCGGTGGTGGCACCCGCGGGTTTCGGTGCGCGCCAGCGCGGCCGCGGCCACGATACGAGCGGTGGCCGTCAGCGCGACGTCCTCGAACGCGGCGCGACTGCTCAGCGGCCGTGGCGTCGCCGCGGCCAGCGTCTCGGTGAGCTTGCCGAGTCCCTCAGCGTCGCGGTCGACCGATGCGTAGCGCGTCATGGCCGACTGGAGCAGCTTCCGATCCAGTGAATCGCGTTGCACTGGTTGAACTTTCGCCAGCGGCGCAGCGGCTGTTGCCGCGTGCCCGGCAGCAGCGCGCCCAGCGCGGCCACCGACGACCAGACCTTCCAGCAGGCTATTGGACGCCAACCTGTTCGCCCCGTGCATTCCGGTGCGGGCCACCTCGCCGGCGGCGTAGAGCCCGGGCAGTTCGGTGCGGCCGTACACGTCGGTGCTGACCCCGCCGCAGCTGTAGTGGGCGCCGGGGACCACCGGAATCGGCTGTGCCGTCGGGTCGATGCCCGCTGCATGGCAGGCCGCGGTCACTGTCGGGAAGCGCCGCTCGAAGTGGTCGATGGAGCGTGCGTCGAGGAACACGCACTCGTCGCCGGTCTCCCGCAGCCGCGTCTCGATGGCGGCAGCCACCACGTCGCGGGGGGCCAGATCGCCCATCGGGTGCACACCCGCGGTCACCGACTCACCCCTGGCGTCGCGCAGCACCGCACCCTCGCCGCGCAACGCCTCGGTGATCAGCGGCCTGCGGCCACCGGCGTCGCGAGTGAACAGCATCGTCGGATGGAACTGGATGAACTCGACGTCACTGACCCCGACACCGGCCCACAGCGCCAGCGCGATCCCGTCGCCGGTGGACCCTTCGGGATTGGTTGTGGCGCTGTAGAGGTGGCCCGCACCGCCAGTGGCCAGGATGACCGACGGGGCATGGACCACACCGAGGCCGTCGGGGTTGCGTACCAGCACACCGGTGACGGCCGAGCCGTCGTGCAGGATCTCCAGCGCGACATGGTTGCGCCGGATGTCCAGGGTGGCGGCCGCGTGGTTGAGCGCGCGCTGCACCTCGGCGCCGGTGGCGTCGCCGCCGGCGTGGATGATGCGGCGGACCGAATGCCCACCCTCCCGGGTGAGCGCCCACTGGCCCGGCGCGCTCTCGTCGAACCGGGCGCCATCGTCGACCAGCTCGGCCACGGCGCGGTAGCCGTCAGCGACGATGGAGCGCACCGCATCCGGATCGCACAGGCCGGCGCCGGCTGTCAGGGTGTCGCGCACGTGGGCGTCGACGGAGTCGTCGGTGTGCGGCAGCACCACCGCGATCCCGCCCTGGGCATGGAACGTCGCCGTGTCATCGGCCTTGCTCAAAATGACGGTGCGGCTGCCCCTTCGGTGTGCGGCCAGGGCCGCCGCCAATCCTGCGACGCCGGTGCCGATCACCACCACATCGGCACGCTGCTGCCAATCCACGCCCGCAGTGCTTGCACCGCAGCCGAACTCGCGCGTCATTCTCCGCCGCCGGGCTGGCCGATCTCGATCATCCGCTGCACGCTGGCGCGAGCCAGTCGGGCGGTTTCGGGATCGACGTCGACCTCATCGGCGCCTTCGACCAGGGAGCGCAACACGGCGGCGGGGGTGATCATCTTCATGTACTTGCAGGACGCCCGGTCGTTGACCGCCTGGAAGTCGATCCCCGGTGCGGCACGGCGCAACTGGTGCAGCATGCCGACCTCGGTGGCGACCAGAACCTGTTTGGCGTCCGAGGCCTTCGCGGCGTCGAGCATGCCTCCGGTGGACAAGATCTTTACCCGGTCGGCAGGGAAGGCGCCCTCGCCGGCGAGGTACAGCGCCGAGGTGGCGCAGCCGCACTCGGGATGTACGTAGAGCTCGGCGTCGGGATGGCTGCGGGCCTGCGCGGCCAGTTCGTCACCGTTGATGCCGGCGTGGACGTGGCATTCGCCGGCCCAGATGTGCAGGTTTTCCCGGCCGGTCATCCGCCGGACGTGCGCGCCGAGAAACTGATCCGGGCAGAACAACACCTCACGGTCGGCCGGGATGGAGTTGACCACCTCGACGGCATTGGACGAGGTGCAGCAGATGTCGGTCAGGGCCTTCACCGCTGCGGTGGTGTTGACGTATGACACCACCACGGCGTCGGGGTATTCGTCTTTCCACGCCCGCAGGTCGTCGGCGGTGATCGAGTCGGCCAACGAGCAGCCTGCCCGCTGATCGGGGATCAGCACCGTCTTGTCCGGGCTGAGGATCTTCGCCGTCTCGGCCATGAAATGCACACCGCAGAACACAATGGTGTCCTCGGGTGCCGCGGCCGCGATGCGGGACAGCGCCAACGAGTCACCGACGTGGTCGGCGACGTCCTGAATGGCCGGCATCTGGTAGTTGTGCGCCAAAATAGTCGCGCCGCGCAGGGTGGCCAAGCGGCGCACCTCGGCCGCCCATTCCTCGTCACCGATCACACCGGCGTATCCGCCGGGTCCGTTGGTGATGTGTGCGGCCAGTCCACCGGGGGCCGTATCCGCACGATCCAGGACGGTCATGGCCGCCTCCTGTCTGGTGTCCGGGGTTTTCGACTTATAATCGAAAACGTGAGTCATACTAGCACTGAACACGAGGTGCTCGCCGTCGTATTCCAGGTTGGCGATGTCGCCTCCCGGAAACCCGCCCTCAACGTGCTGTTATGGCAGCGCGCCTTACAACCCGAGCGCGGCAGATGGGCTTTGCCGGGCGGACGGCTGCGGGAGGACGAAGACCTCACCACCTCGGTTCGCCGGCAGCTCGCCGAGAAGGTCGACGTGCGTGAGATCGCCCACTTGGAACAGCTCGCCGTCTTCTCCGACCCGGCCCGCGTCCCCGGCGTCCGCACGATCGCCTCTACATTCCTCGGACTGGTGCCCTCCCCCGCCACCCCCGAGCTCCCGTCCGACACCCGCTGGCACCCCGTGAACGCGCTGCCCCCGATGGCCTTCGACCACGGCCCGATGGTGGCCTACGCCCGAGCCCGGCTGGTCGCCAAGCTGTCCTACACCAACATCGGATTTGCGCTTGCGCCAAAGGAATTCGCCCTGTCGACGCTGCGGGACATCTACGGGGCCGCGCTCGGGTACCAGGTCGACGCGACGAACCTGCAACGAGTGCTGGCCCGGCGCGGGGTGATCACTCCGACCGGAACCACCGCCCACCCGGGCCGCAGCGGCGGCCGGCCGGCCGCGCTCTACCGGTTCACCGACTCCCGATTGCGGGTCACCGACGAGTTCGCTGCCCTGCGCCCACCCGGGTGAGTCGACTGGCTTCTTAGACCCTTCTTAAGGTATGAAGGGTGGCGATGACATTTGCTGCCGGGGCCGTGAACCCCGAATGGATCGGCCGCGCACCGCACGAGGAGCTCGAGCGTGGTGGCCGCCCTGTGCTGCCCGGCAACGACCCGTTCTACGACCCGCCGGCCGGCTTCGAACACGCCGCGCCGGGCACTGTGCTGCGCTCTCGCGATATCGAACTCGGATTCCTCGGACTGATCCCGCAGCGGGTGAAAGCGACCCAACTGCTGTTCCGCTCCAGCGACATGTACGACAACCCGCAGGCGGCGGTCACGACCGTGCTGGTGCCCGCCGGGCATTCGCCCGCGCATCCCCGACACGTGGTGTCCTACCAGTGCGCCATCGACGCCGTCTCCGCGCGGTGCTTCCCGTCGTACGCGATGCGGCGGCGCGCCAAGGCTGTCGGCTCCCTGGCCCAACTGGAATATCTGCTGGTGGCCGCGGCCTTGGCCGAGGGCTGGGTGGTCTCGGTCCCCGACCACGAGGGCCCCGACGGCATGTGGGGCGCTCCCCGCGAGCCCGGCTACCGGGTGCTCGACGGATTGCGCGCCACCCTGAACTTCGAGCGCTTCGGACTGGCCAGAGACAGCCGGGTCGGCCTGTGGGGCTATTCCGGCGGTGGGCTTGCCACCGCATGGGCCGCCGAGGTGCACGCCGAGTACGCCCCCGAACTCAACGTGGTCGGTGCGGTGCTCGGCTCGCCGGTCGGCGACCTGGGCAATACCTTCCGCAGACTCAACGGCTCCTACCTGGCGGCGTTGCCCGCCCTGGTCGTCGCCGCCCTGGCCAAGACCTTCCCGGACCTCAATCGCGTGATCGAGGAGCATGCCACCGAAGACGGCCGTGCCCTGCTGGCCAGCCTGGATCACATGACCACCCTGGAGGCCGTCATCCGGTTCTTCAGGAAGGACATGGACGAGATGGTGCACCCGCCCCTGGACGAGGTGCTGGAGATGCCCGCGGTCCAGGACGTGTTCGAGAGCATCAGGCTGGGCGGGACCGCCCCCAGCCTGCCCGTGCTGATCGTGCAGGCGGTACACGACTCGGTGATCGCCGTCGAGGACATCGACGATCTCGCGCAGACCTACTACGCCGGTGGCGCCCAGGTGACCTACCACCGGGACATGTTCAGCGAGCACATGCTGCTGCACCCGATGTCCGCGCCGATGACGTTGCGCTGGCTCACCGATCGCTTCGCAGAGCGACCGCTGGACGCCCACATCATCCGCACGCACTGGCCGACACTGCTCAACCCGATGACCTATGCCGGGATGTGGCGTCTCGGCGGCATCGTGGCCCGGGTGATGTCCGGCGGCCGGGTGCCCTTCCGTCCGCTCTAGGTCGCGGGCCGCGGCTACGGCTGGGCGGCAACTGGTAGCGGCGGGAGCTTCTCCTCGGGCCACGCCCCGAGGTCGTCCCGCGGTGTGGCCACCGCGATGAGCGCGTAGGTCAACGCGGCGATCGCAGCGGGGAACAACAACGTGGTCGCAATCTGCAGCGGGCCGTGCGCGAAGAACACCGGCGGGGCTTCGGTGAAGTAGTAGACGCGGTTCTCCGGAGTTACCGGGGCCGTCTCGAACGGGACAGCGCCGTAACGCCAATGCGCCAGTGCCGCACCGACTCCCGCCGCCACGGCCGCGCCTGCGACCGAACCGATCCACAATGCCGACACCAGCACCGGGCCGCGATGCGCGCGCCATTGCCACACCAGAACCGCAGCCACGATCGCCAGCGGTGTGAGCATTCCGATGAGCATCGCAGCCGCGACGAACAGGTGATCGGACTCGCTGCCCAGATAGGTGTGGATGCGCTGACCTGAGCGGGTGAGAGCCACCACGCCGTGCGCCGGCGGAGCCAGCCACGCCCACAGCGCACCGACCAACCCGCCGGACAGTGCCAGACCGACGACGACGATCAGCGCCGCCGACCGGCGAGAGTGGCGGGGGCTCTTGGCTGCCTGATGCTCTTCGCCCGAGAGGCTCATCGCCGCCTGATGCTCTTCGCCCGAGAGGCTCATCGCCGCCTGATGCTCTTCGCCCGAGAGGCTCATCGCTGCCCCTCGAGATCCTTGGAATCGACCTGGCCGTGCCGCGAACACTTGGCCCACCAGCCGTCCGGGCGGACCTGCACGACCATGCGTCGACCGCAGTCGGCACAGAATCGCGGCGGTTCGAGCCCGAGCTGGGCCGCTGTTGGCACCGCGCTGCCCGCCGGCGCCCCGGTGTAGACGTTATAGACGCCGGCAGCGACCGGTGTGGGCAGCTGTTCGACCATGACCACTACAGGCTGGCGTTCAGTGCCTTGATCGGCATCTGCAGATCGTTGAGCAACTCCAGGTCGGCCTCGGCGGGCCTGCCCAGTGTGGTCAGGTAGTTGCCGACGATCACGGCGTTGACACCGCCCAGGATGCCCTGCTTGGCGCCCAAGTCGCCGAGGGTGATCTCGCGGCCGCCGGCGAAACGCAGCATGGTGCGCGGCAGTGCCAGTCGGAACGCCGCGACCGCCTTGAGCGCCTCGGCGGCGGGCAGCACCTCCAGATCGCCGAACGGGGTGCCCGGACGCGGGTTGAGGAAGTTCAGCGGCACCTCATGCGGATCAAGTTCGGCCAGATTGGCGGCGAACTCGGCGCGCTGCTCGAGCGTCTCCCCCATGCCCAGGATGCCGCCGCAGCAGACCTCCATGCCGGCGTCGCGCACCATTTGCAGCGTCTCCCAGCGCTCCTCCCAGGTATGGGTGGTCACCACGTTGGGGAAGAAGGACTTCGCCGTCTCCAGGTTGTGGTTGTAGCGGTGCACGCCCATCTCGGCGAGGCGGTCCACCTGCTCCTGGTTGAGCATGCCCAGTGAGCACGCGACCTGGATCTCGACCTCGTTGCGGATCGCCTCGATGCCGGCAGCGACCTGAGCCATCAGCCGCTCGTCGGGCCCGCGGACTGCCGCGACGATGCAGAACTCGGTTGCCCCGGTCTTGGCGGTCTGCTTGGCGGCCTCGACCAGGCTCGGGATGTCCAGCCAGGCGCTGCGCACCGGCGAGGAGAACAGGCCCGACTGCGAGCAGAAGTGGCAATCCTCGGGGCACCCACCGGTTTTCAGGCTGATGATGCCCTCGACCTCGACCTCCGGGCCGCACCAGCGCATCCGGACCTCGTGGGCCAGCGCGAGCAGCTCCTCGAGGTGATCGTCGGGCAGTTGCAGGACTTCGAGGATCTGCTCCTGGCTCAGACCCTCACCGCGTTCGAGGACCTGCTCACGGGCTGATGCCAATACGTCCACAGCTGCCTGCGTCACCGGCGCTCCTCTTCGTGCATGTGTCGAACTTGAACAGTGTTCAGGCTAGGCTAGTCGCGTGCAGCTGCACAAACGCGACGTGGTGGCCAAGGCCGCCGCCATCCTGGACAACTACGGTATCGCCGACCTCACCATGCGCCGGCTCGCCCGTGAGCTCGACGTGTCCCCCGGCGCGCTCTACTGGCATTTCGCCAACAAACAGGAACTGCTCGGCGCGGTAGCCGACCAGGTGCTGGCACCGGCCTGTGCAGACCTCGCCGCCGCCAGCTGGCGGGAGCGCATCGAAGTGGTGTGCCGCGCACTGCGTGATGCCCTGCTGTCGCACACCGACGGCGCAGAACTGGTCTCAGCGAGCTTCGCGGCCGGACAGTCCCGCGCCGTCGACCAGATTCTGGGCGTGCTGGCCAAGGCTGCCGGCGAAGCCGGAGTCGACGGCGGTCACCGAGTGCAGGCCGCGCGCACCGTGCTGCACTACGTGCTCGGCGCCACCGCCGACGAGCAGTCCCGGTTGCAATGGGATGCCGCAGGCGCCCTGCCGGAAGGGCAGTCGGTACTGACCGCCGACCCGTCCGCCGGCTTCGCGTTCGGGCTTCGGTTGCTCACCGACGGGCTGGCCGCGCAGCGCACCAATACCGCAGACCTCAGCTAGATCAGCACCTGCTCGACCCGCGCGTCGCCATCCCAGCGGCGCAACCCGACCGCGTTCGCCGCGATGTCTGCAGACAGCCCGTCGATTGCCGCGAAGGCATCGCCGAGCTGCTCGGCGGTCAAGCGGCGTCCCAACGTGACATGCGGGGTCCACTGACCGGGCGCAGTGTGCCCGTACGGCTCGCCCGCCAGATGCGGCAAACAACGGTCGTAGACCTCACGATGCAGTTCCAACAGCGCCGCCGAGGCGACGATCAACCGGGCCAGCACGAGGCGCCCACCACCGAAGACCAGCGGCGCACCCACCAGGACGGGCAGCGGAATCCGTTGCGCCAGTGCCGTCCACGCGGCATCGACATCCGGGGAGATCCGCTGGGCCGCCAGCAGGGTGATATGCGGACGGTTGGTGGCCGAGGTCACCCGCGTCTGGCTGGGCAGTCCCGCATCGTCGAGCGCCTGCCACAGCTGCCTGATCGCCGCGTCGCTGTGAGCATCGAGCGTCAACTCGATCGAGTGCGCCATCGGGCTCTACAGACCGGCGAACCAGTCCGGGTCGAACGCTCGGGCGCTCAGCAACTCGAAGTCCTTGGGCGACAACGTCGGCGCGCCTGCGGGCAGCGCCGCGCGCACCGGCGCCAGCCGGGCCAGCGCATCGCGATTGGATTTCTCGGCGGTGCCGGGCTGCGCCGGCCATGAGCCGATCACCAATCCGGCAGTCGAAAGTCCTTTGTTACCAAGCGCTTCCAGGTTCAGGACGGTGTTGTTGAGCGTGCCCAGCCCGGCCTCGGTGACGATGAGGACCGGCGCTGCGAGCTCGACGGCCAGGTCGCGCAGCGTGGTACCACCGTCGGCCAGCTCGACCAGCAACCCGCCGGCACCCTCGACCAGCGTCAGCCGCCCGGGACGGTCCAGGGCGCGGATGGCGGTCAGCAGATCGGCGGCCGACGGAAGCGGCATGCCGGCGCGCTCGGCGGCGGCCACCGGAGCCAGTGGCTCCGGATAGCGGGCCACCCCGACCAGTTCGGTGACACCGGCCAGCCGGCGGATCTCGGCCAAGTCGTCGTCGCCGTTGGCGGTCCCGGTCTGAACCGGTTTGCACACCGCGATGTCGCGCCCGACGACCCTGGCGTGACAGGCCAGGGCAGCGGTAGCGACGGTCTTGCCGACGCCCGTTCCGGTTCCGGTGATGACGACGATGCTCATGAGCGCTGCGCGCCCAGCACCGTGGTGAAAACCTGGCGAGCCAGCTCCATGTCCTCGTCGGTCAGCGAGGCCCGCGCGGTCAGTCGCAGCCGAGACGTACCCGCCGGAACGGTGGGCGGCCGGAAGCAGCCGACCCGCACACCGGCATCCAGACACGCGGCCGCAGTGGCGACCGCCACTTCCGGGTCACCCAGGATGACCGACACCACCGCCGATTCCGGGGCCTCGGCGACATCGCACATGGCCGCCAGTTCGCGCGCCCGGGTGACGACGTCCTCGGCCCGCCACGGTTCGTCGATGAGGACATCCAGGGCGGCCGCGGCAGCACCCACCGCGGCCGGGGTCAGCCCGGTGTCAAAGATGAACGTGCGGGCCGCGTCGATCAGATGGTCGCGTACGGCCGCCGGGCCGAGCACCACACCGCCTTGGCTGCCAAGCGATTTCGACATCGTCGTCGTCATCACGATGTCGGGCTCACCGGCCAGGCCTGCCTCGTGCAGCAGCCCGCGACCACCGGCACCACGCACCCCCAGCCCGTGCGCCTCGTCGACGAGCAGCAGGGCGCGGTGGGTGCGGCAGACGTCGTGCAGACGGCGCAGGGGCGCCAAGGCGCCGTCGGTACTGAACACCGAATCGGTGATCACCAGTGCCCGTTCCTCGTCGCGGCCGGCCAGTGCGGCCTCGACGGCCTCGACATCGTTGTGCGGCGTGACGGCCACCCGCGCACGCGAAAGGCGGCAGGCGTCGACCAGTGAGGCGTGCGCGAGCGCATCGGAGACCACCAGGGACCCCGGACCCGACAGCGCGGCCACCGCACCGAGGTTGGCGGCGTAGCCGGAGGAGAACACCAGCGCGGCCTCGGCTCCGACGAATGCCGCCAGGGCGGTTTCGAACTGCTCGTGCAGCTCGGTGTTGCCCGTGACGAGCCGGGAGCCGGTCGAGCCCGCACCCCAGGTGCGCAGCGCCGCCACGCCGCCGTCGATGACGGCCGGGTGCTGGGACAGGCCGAGGTAGTCGTTGGAGGCCAGGTCGAGTTCGCACGCGACCGCGGGACGCTGACGCAGCGACCTGCGCAGCCCCGCCTGCCGGCGCTGCTGCTCGACGGTGTCGAGCCAGGCCAGCGGTGAAAGACCGACACGGGTCACAGGCGCTCCTCGGGGCAGGACTTGAACACCGTTCAGGTTAGCGCGACGACAAGCGCCGAGGAACGAGGGGTGAGGAATCGCGCCATCAAACCCAGCGCGACGACAAGCGCCGAGGCACGAGGGGTGAAGAGCCGCGCCATCAGGCCAGAGCACGGGCGGCCGAGACTATCGCCGAGGTGATCTGGGCGACCTCGTCGGGGGTGCAGATGAACGGCGGCATCGCGTAGATGAGATTGCGGAACGGCCGCAGCCACACCCCGTGGTCCAGTGCGACACGGGTGACGGTCTTCACGTCGACGGGTTCGCGGGTCTCGATGACGCCGATAGCCCCGAGAACCCGGACGTCGGCCACCGCGGGCAGTGTGCGGGCCGGCTCCAGGCCGGCGGCCAGCCCGGCGCTGATCTCGGCCACCCGGGCCCGCCAGTCCTGGGCGAGCAGCAACTCCACCGAGGCCACCGACACCGCGCAGGCCAGCGCGTTGGCCATGAACGTCGGGCCGTGCATGAGCGCTCCGGCGTCGCTGCCACTGATGGTGCGGGCGATATCGAGCGTGCACAGCGTCGCGGCCAGCGTGACGTAACCACCCGTCAGTGCCTTGCCCACGCACATGATGTCGGGGCTGACACCGGCGTGGTCTGCGGCGAACATCTCCCCCGTGCGCCCGAAGCCGGTGGCGATCTCGTCGAAGATCAGCAGCACGTTGTGGCGGTCGCAGATGGCCCGCAGATCCGTGAGGTAGCGCGGGTCGTGGAAGCGCATGCCACCCGCGCCCTGCACCACCGGCTCGACGATCACCGCGGCAACCTCGTCGGCGTGCTCCCGAAGCTGCGCCTCGAAGGCCCCGACGTAGCCGGGGTCATAGCCGGCGGGCACCGGCGGGGCGAACAGCTGCGGGAACAACACATCCGTCCACAGCGAATGCATGCCGCCGTCGGGGTCGCACACGCTCATCGGGGTAAAGGTGTCGCCGTGGTAGCCGCCACGCCACGTCATCATCCGGTTCTTGCCGAATCGGCCCAGGCTGCGCCAGTACTGCAGCGCCATCTTGGCTGCGACCTCCACGGCCACCGACCCCGAGTCGGAGAAGAACACCGTATCCAGGCCCGCCGGGGTGATGTCGACGAGCAGTTGCGCCAGCCGGGCGGCCGGCTCATGGGTGAGACCGCCGAACATGACGTGGTTCATCACCGCCAGCTGGCGGCGCAGCGCCTCGTCGAGAACCGGGTGACCGTGACCGTGCACGGCGGTCCACCAGGAGGCCATCGCGTCGAGCGCCTGCACCTCGGTGCCGTCGCGGACCAGGGTGAGCCAGGCGCCGCGGGCTGCAACCGCAACCACCGGCGGCATCGCCTCGGCCCCGATCGTGCTGTAGGGGTGCCAGATATGCGCGGCGTCGATCGCGCTGATCTGCTCAGGGGTCAACGCCGACACGCTGTGGAAGCCTAGTGCAGGACGGCGGCGGCGCCGTCCGCCTCTCGGCGGCCTTTGCTCCTCGCCGACTGGCGCCCGGCAGGGCGGTTCGCTGGAGATGAGCCGCAGCACGGGGTTCGGTAGATTATCCCTCGATCATGATGACCCTGACTCCGGCCCCGCCGACCGCCGCCATGGGGACCCGGCAGTCCGGGTTCTACCGGCACGATCTCGACGGCCTCCGCGGTGTCGCGATCGCGCTCGTGGCCGTGTTCCACGTGTGGTTCGGGCGGGTTTCCGGCGGGGTCGACGTGTTCCTGGTGCTGTCCGGATTCTTCTTCGGCGGTTCGCTGTTGCGGACCGCGCTGAAACCGGAGGCGTCGCTGTCGCCGTGGCCGGAGATCAAGCGGCTGGTGCGCCGACTACTCCCCGCACTCGTGGTCGTGCTTGCCGCGGCCGCCGTACTCACGATCCTCGTGCAGCCGGAAACGCGGTGGGAGACGTTTGCCGACCAGAGCCTGGCGAGCCTCGGGTACTACCAGAACTGGGAGCTGGCAGCGACGGCCTCGAACTACTTGCGCGCCGGTGAGGCGGTCTCTCCGCTGCAGCACATCTGGTCGATGTCTGTTCAGGGGCAGTTCTACATCGCGTTCCTGATACTTGTCTTCCTGTTTGCCTACGCGCTGCGCCGCCCGCTCGGCAAACGGCTGCGCGCGACGTTCGTCGGGTTGCTGAGCGTCCTGACGATCGCGTCGTTCATCTTTGCCATCTACGCCCACCAGGCCAACCAGACCACCGCCTACTACAACAGCTTCGCCCGGGCCTGGGAGTTGCTGCTGGGCGCGCTCATCGGCGCTGCGGTCCCCTATGTCAGGTGGCCGATGTGGCTGCGGACGGCGGCGGCCTGCATCGGCCTGGCGGTGATCGTGTCCTGCGGCGCTCTGATCGACGGCGTCAAGGAGTTCCCCGGGCCGTGGGCGCTGGTGCCCGTCGGGGCAGCCGTGCTGATGATTCTGGCGGCGGCCAACCGGCAATCACGGCCCTCGACCGCCGAGCGCATGCCGCTGCCCAGTCGACTGCTGGCGACCGGACCGCTGGTGACGCTCGGCTCCATGGCGTACTCGCTTTATCTGTGGCATTGGCCGCTGCTGATCTTCTGGCTGGCCTACACCGGTGAGGGCCACGCCGGCCTGCTCGACGGTGCCGTCATCCTGGCCATCTCGGGCGTACTCGCCTACCTGACGATGCGGTTCGTCGAAGAGCCGCTGCGCTACCGCCGCCCGGCAGTCACGAACGCTCCGCAGGCCAACGTCATCCCCTGGCGGACCCGGCTGCGCCGTCCCACGATCGCGCTGGGTACCGCCGTGGCGCTGCTGGGCGTGGCGCTCACCGCAACGTCGTTCACCTGGCGCGAGCACGTCACCGTCCAACGCGCCAGCGGCAAGGAGCTCGCCGCCCTTTCGTCAGATAGCTATCCCGGTGCTCGCGCCCTCACCGAGCATGCGCGGGTGCCCCAGCTGCCGATGCGGCCTACGGTGCTGGAAGCGGAGAACGACCTGCCCGAGTCGACCAACGACGGTTGCATCAGTGATTTCGACAACGTCGGGATCATCAACTGCACCTACGGCGACGAGTCGGCCACCCGCACCATCGCACTGGCCGGCGGATCACACGCCGAGCACTGGATCACCGCCCTCGACGCCCTGGGCAAGATGCACCACTTCAAGATCGTGACCTACCTCAAGATGGGCTGCCCGCTGACCACCGAGGAGACCCCGCTGGTGATGGGCGACAACCGGCCCTACCCGCAGTGTCACACCTGGAACGAACGGGTGATGGCCAAGCTGATCAAAGATCACCCCGACTACGTGTTCACCACCTCGACCCGGCCGTGGAACATCAAGCCTGGCGATGTGATGCCCGCTACGTACATCGGTATCTGGCAGACGTTGTCGGACAACAACATTCCGATCCTCGCGATGCGCGACACACCGTGGATGGTGCGCGACGGAAAGCCGTTCTTCCCGTCGGATTGCCTGGCGAGCGGCGGTGACGCGGTGTCGTGCGGGATCAAGCGCTCCGAGGTGCTCTCCGACCGCAACCAAACCCTGGACTTCCTCGGCCAGTTCCCGTTGATGAGGGTCCTCGACCTCAGCGACGCGGTGTGCCGACCGGACTGGTGTCGCGCCGTGGAGGGAAATGTGCTGCTCTACCACGATTCTCATCACCTGTCAGCAACGTATATGCGCACCCTGATTCCGGAACTGGGACGTCAATTGCGGGCGGCGACGGGCTGGTGGTGACTACCCGCGCGTGCCGGCGTCCGCGCCGATAAGGTCAGAACATGTCGTCGAGCGAACCAGCAGGCTCAGCTCCCGCCAAACCGAGCGTGACCGCGGTGTGGCCTGGCACTCCCTACCCACTGGGCGCCACCTACGACGGAGCGGGGACGAACTTCTCGGTGTTCTCCGAAGTCGCCGAGAAAGTCGAGCTGTGCCTGATCGCCAAGGACGGCACCGAAACCCGTATCAATCTCGACGAAGTCGACGGCTTCGTCTGGCACGCCTACCTGCCCACCATCACGCCTGGGCAGCGCTACGGCTTCCGGGTGTACGGCCCCTGGGACCCCGCAAACGGGCACCGCTGCGACCCCAGCAAGCTGTTGCTCGACCCCTACGGCAAGTCCTTCCACGGTGACTTCGAGTTCACCCAGGCGCTCTACTCCTACGACATGGCGGCCCAGGACCTCGCCACGGGCGGCACCCCGCCCATGGTGGACTCTCTGGGCCACACCATGACCAGCGTCGTGATCAACCCGTTCTTCCACTGGGGATCCGACCATCCGCCGCGAACGCCCTACCACGAGACGATCATTTACGAAGCCCACGTCAAGGGGATGACGCAAACCCATCCAGGCGTGCCCGAGGAACTGCGCGGAACCTACGCCGGGCTGGGGCATCCGGCGGTGATCGATCACCTCAAGTCGCTCAACGTCACCGCCATCGAACTGATGCCGGTGCACCAGTTCCTGCACGACCACCGGCTGCTCGACCTCGGACTGCGAAACTACTGGGGCTACAACACCTTCGGGTTCTTCGCACCGCATTACCAGTACGCCGCCACCCAGCACGCGGGTGCGGCGGTGGCCGAGTTCAAGACCATGGTGCGCTCGTTCCATGAGGCCGGTATCGAGGTGATCCTCGACGTGGTCTACAACCACACCGCAGAAGGGAACCACCTCGGCCCGACGATCAACTTCCGCGGGATCGACAACGCGGCCTACTACCGGCTGCTCGACGACGACAAACGCTTCTACAAGGATTTCACCGGCACCGGCAACAGCCTCAACGCGCGGCATCCGCACACCCTGCAGCTGATCATGGACTCGCTGCGCTACTGGGTGCTCGACATGCACGTCGACGGCTTCCGCTTCGACCTGGCATCGACCCTGGCACGGGAGTTCTACGACGTCGACCGCCTGTCGGCGTTCTTCGACCTGGTCCAGCAGGATCCGGTGGTCAGCCAGGTCAAGCTCATCGCCGAACCGTGGGACGTCGGCGAGGGCGGCTACCAGGTCGGAAACTTCCCCGGCCTGTGGACCGAGTGGAACGGCAAGTACCGCGACACGGTGCGTGACTACTGGCGCGGGGAGCCGGCCACCCTCGGCGAGTTCGCCTCCCGGCTGACCGGCTCCTCCGACCTCTACGAAGCCACCGGCCGCCGCCCGTCGGCCAGCATCAACTTCGTCACCTGTCACGACGGATTCACCCTGGCCGACCTGGTGTCCTACAACGAGAAGCACAACGAGGCCAACGGCGAGGACAACCGCGACGGCGAGAGTCACAACCGGTCATGGAACTGCGGTGTCGAGGGGCCCACCGACGATCCCGAGATCCTGGCGCTACGGCATCGGCAGATGCGCAACATCCTGGTCACGCTGCTGCTCTCGCAGGGCACGCCGATGATCTCTCACGGTGACGAGATCGGCCGAACCCAGTTGGGCAACAACAACGTCTACTGTCAGGACTCACCGATCTCCTGGATCGACTGGAGCCTGCGCGAGGCCAACGGCGACCTGCTGGACTTCACCCGTAAGGTCACCGCGCTGCGCAAGAATCACCCGGTGTTCCGGCGCCGGCGGTTCTTCGAGGGCGAGCTGATCCGCGTCGGCGATCAGGTTCGCGATATCGCCTGGCTCACCGCGACCGGCACCGAGATGACCCATGACGACTGGGGCTCGGGATTCAAGTGCGTCGCGGTCTTCCTCAACGGCGAAGCCATCACCGCCCCGAACTCTCGCGGCGAACGGGTGGTCGACGACTCGTTCCTGCTGTCGTTCAACGCCCACAGCAAGCCGGTCGACTTCGTCACCCCAGACGGCGACTACGCCACGCAGTGGACTGCCGTGCTGGACACCGCACATCCCACCGGCAGCACGGATGTCGTGGTGAAGGCGGGTGAGACTATTACCGTCGAGCCGCGTTCTGTTCTCGTGCTTCAAAAGACGGCCTAGCGGGAACAGGGACAGCTATGGCCTACCCGGTGCTGTCCACCTACCGCCTCCAGCTTCGCGACGGGTTCACCCTCGCCGATGCGGAGAAGATCGTCGATTATCTCGACGACCTCGGCGTCACACACGTCTACCTGTCGCCCATCCTGACCGCCGCACCCGGATCCGAGCACGGCTACGACGTCACCGACCCGACCACCGTGTCCGAGGAACTCGGCGGCGCCGACGGGCTGGCGAGTCTGGCCGCGGCCGCCAAGGCCCGCGGTCTGGGCTTGGTGGTCGACATCGTCCCCAACCACCTCGGCGTCGCCCGCCCCGAGGACAATCCGTGGTGGTGGGACGTGCTGCGCAACGGCCCCGAGTCGGACTACGCGAGCTTCTTCGACATCGACTGGACCGTCGATCCAGATGGCCGAATCGTGTTGCCGGTCTTGGGTTCTGATGACGACGCCGAGCACCTTGCCGTCGAGGGCGATACGTTGCGGCTCGGCGATCTGGTGTTCCCGATCGCACCGGGAACCGCAGGCGGCAGCGGCGCCGAGATCCACGACCGGCAGCACTACAGGCTGACGGGCTGGCGCAACGGCGTGTGCGGCTACCGCCGGTTCTTCTCGATCACCTCACTGGCTGGTCTGCGCCAGGAGGACCCCGCGGTGTTCGACGCCAGCCACGCCGAGGTGGCCCGCTGGTTCGCCGAGGGTCTGGTCGACGGGGTGCGGATCGACCATCCCGATGGGCTGACCGACCCGTCGGGCTACCTGGTCCGCCTTCGGGACATGCTCGGGCCGCGGGCGTGGATCGTCATCGAGAAGATCCTTGCCGCCGGAGAGCCGCTGGACCCGTCGCTGCCGATCGACGGCACCACCGGCTATGACGTGTTGCGTGAGGTCGGCGGGGTGTTCGTCGACCCCGCTGGTGCGCAGGCACTCACCGAGCTCGTCGACGCGGCCGGCTTCGACTACGCAGCTGCGCCGGAACTGCTGCGCGAGTTGAAGATCGGCGCGGCAACCCAGACCCTGGCCAGCGAACTCGCCCGCGTGTGCCGCGCGATGTCGGCGGCCGCGGGTGCCGACGATCCCCGGCTGGCCGACGCGGTAGCCGCTTTGTTGACCAACATCGGGGTGTACCGGTGTGACTACCAGAATCTCTCGCAGCTACTGGCGGCGGCGATCGCCCGTACCGTCCATGAACAACCCGACCTGGCCGGCGCCCTGCAACTGGCGGCCACGGCGCTGGCCAACGGCACCGAAGCGGGGGCCCGCTTCCAGCAGCTGTGTGGGGCGATGACGGCCAAGGCCGTCGAGGACTGCTACTTCTACCGCGATGCACGGTTGGTGTCGCTGAACGAAGTGGGCGGCGAGCCACAGCACTTCGGCGTCAGCGCCGCAGAGTTCCACCGCAGCGCGACGGTGCGGTCCCGGCTGTGGCCGAGCACCATGACCACACTGTCCACCCATGACACCAAACGCGGCGAGGACGTGCGCGCCCGGATCGGGGTGCTCTCTCAGGTGCCGTCGCTGTGGGCACAGCTCCTCGACCGCTGGGAGCAGATGACCCCTTCGCCCGACTTGGCGACCGGATTGTTCCTGTGGCAGAACATCTTCGGAGTGTGGCCGGTCGACGGCAACGTCACCCCCGAGCTGCGTGACCGACTCCACCGCTACACCGAGAAGGCCATCAGAGAAGCCGCTTGGCGCACCACCTGGACCGATCCCGACACCGAGTTCGAAGACGCCGTCCACGCCTGGCTCGACACCGTCTTCGACGGCCCGGTGGCCGGCCAGCTGACCGAGTTGGTGACCCAGCTGCTCCCGCACACGCATAACGACGCCCTGGGACAGAAGCTGCTGGCCCTGACGGTGCCCGGGGTGCCGGACGTGTACCAGGGCACCGAAGTGTGGGAAGACAGCCTGGTCGACCCTGACAACCGTCGACTCGTCGACTACAGCGCACGGCGCGCCGACCTGGACTCGGCGACGCACCCCAAGATCCGGGTGGTCACCGCAGCCCTGCAGGCCCGCCGCGAGCGGCCCGCCACGTTCCTCGAGGGCCGCTACCTTCCCGTGTTGCCGCACGGCGAGGCCGCTGAGCACGTCATCGCCTTCCTGCGCGGCGACGACGTCCTGGTCGCGGTCTCCCGCTGGACGGTACGGCTGGATGAAAGAGGCTGGGGCGACACAGCTCTGACACTGCCGGACGGGACGTGGCGGGACCGGATCACCGGCACGTCATGGACTGGTACCGCAGCCGCCGCCGACCTGTTCACCGAGCTGCCCGTGGTCCTACTGGAGAGATCAGATGGCTGAGTTCGCAGTGTGGGCGCCGCTGCCTACCACGGTCCGGCTCGACGTCGAGGGCGCCGTGCACGCTATGACGCGGGGTGCCGACGACTGGTGGCGCGCCGAGGTGGACTGCGCACCTGATGCCCGGTACGGCTTCGTCCTCGACGAGGATCCGACAGTGCTGCCCGATCCGCGGTCGGCTCGCCAGCCCGACGGGGTCCACGAACGGTCCCAGCTGTGGGATCCGCACGCGGCTCGGTGGAGCGACCAGCAGTGGGCTGGCCGCTCGATCGAAGGCGCGGTGATCTACGAGCTGCACACCGGAACATTCACCGAGGCAGGGACTTTCGACGCGGCGATCGACAAGCTGGACTACCTGGTGGACCTGGGCGTCGACTTCGTGGAGTTGATGCCGGTCAACGCGTTCAACGGTACGCACGGCTGGGGTTACGACGGTGTGCTGTGGTACGCGGTGCATGAACCGTATGGCGGTCCGGACGCTCTGGTGCGGCTGATCGACGCCTGCCACACCCGTGGGCTGGGTGTGCTGATCGACGCGGTGTTCAACCACTTCGGACCGTCGGGCAACTACCTGCCCAGGTTCGGGCCGTACCTGTCGTCGGTGAGTAATCCGTGGGGCGAGGGTGTCAACCTGGCCGGGCCGGAGGCCGATGAGGTGCGCGGCTACATCATCGAATGCGCGTTGCGCTGGATGCGCGACTTCCACGCCGACGGACTGCGACTGGACGCCGTGCATGCCCTCGTCGACAACACCGCCATCCACCTCCTCGAGGAACTGGCCGCCGAAACCGATGCGCTGGCAGCACAGGTGGGCAGGCCGCTGTCGCTGATCGCCGAGAGCGATCTCAACGACCCGAGGCTGATCACGCCACGTGAGCGGGGCGGCTACGGGCTGACGGCGCAGTGGGACGACGACATCCACCACGCGATCCACACTGCCGTCAGCGGCGAACGTCAAGGCTATTACGCCGATTTCGGTTCGATGGCGGCCCTGGCCACCACGCTGCTCCACGGGTACTTCCATGCCGGCACGTACTCGTCGTTCCGGCACCGGCGGCATGGCAGGCCGCTGGACACCGCGACGATCCCGGCGACCCGGTTGATGGCTTACACATGTACCCACGACCAGGTGGGCAACCGGGCCACCGGTGATCGCCCCTCGCAGAACCTCGACTGCGGCCAGCTGGCCATCAAGGCCGCGCTCGTGCTCGGATCACCCTATACGGCAATGCTTTTCATGGGCGAGGAGTGGGCTTCTTCGCAGCCGTTCCAGTTCTTCAGCTCGCACACCGAGCCCGAACTGGCGATCGCGACCGCCGAGGGGCGCAAGGCCGAGTTCGCCGACCACGGCTGGGACGCCGACGACATCCCCGACCCGCAGGACCCCGCGACGTTCCTGCGCTCGAAACTCGACTGGGACGAGGTAGGCAAGCCCGAGCACACCGACCTGCTGGCGTTCTACCGGAGCCTGATTGCGCTGCGCCGCAACGACACCGACATGGCCGACCCATGGCTGACCCATCTGGCTGTCGACTACGACGAAGACCAGCGCTGGATCGTGATGCGCCGCGGCCGCATCGCGATCGCCTGCAACCTCGGTGAGCAGGCGGTCACCGTCGCGGCCACTGGTGAGGTGCTGCTCGGGTGGGGCGATGTCGCCGTCGACGGCCAGGGGACGACGCTGCCGGGTCACTCGGTGGCGGTGGTCCGCACGGCCTGAGCTACGTCAGGTAGCGGTAGGCCGGTGAGCCCGGCTCCAGCGCTTCGACATGCAGACCCGAGACGCTCATCCGTTCGCGCAGGCCCTCGAGCCCGGCCGCCGAGCCCAACTCGATGCCGACCAGCGCCTCGCCGGTCTCCCGGTTGTTGCGCTTGACGTACTCGAACAGGGTGATGTCGTCGTTGGGCCCGAGGACCTCGTCGAGGAAGCGGCGCAGCGCGCCCGGCTCCTGCGGGAAGTCCACCAGGAAGTAGTGCTTGAGGCCCAGGTGGACTAGCGAGCGTTCGAGCACCTCGCCGTAGCGTGACACGTCGTTGTTGCCGCCCGAGATAAGGCACACCACCGTGGAGCCGGGCGTCACGTCGGCCTCCAGCAGGCCGGCCACCGACAGGGCACCGGCGGGCTCGGCGATGATGCCTTCGTTCTGGTACAGCTCGAGCATTGCGGTGCACACCGCGCCTTCGTCGACCGCGGCCACCGACACCATGTCGCCGGCCGTCGCCAGCGCCCGGTAGGTCAGCGCTCCGGCGCGCTTGACCGCCGCGCCGTCGACGAACTGATCGACGTGATCGAGGTCCACCGGCTCACCTGCGGCCAGTGCGGCCATCATCGACGGCGCCCCGGCGGGCTCGATGCCCAGCACCGAGGTGTTGGTGGTGCGCTCGGCCAGGTAGGTGGTGATGCCGGCGATGCAGCCACCGCCACCGACGGGAACCACGACCAGGTCGGGCTCGGAGTCCAGTTGGTCGAGGATCTCGACGGCGATGGTGCCCTGGCCGGCCATGGTGCGCGGGTCGTCATAGGGCGGCACCAGCGTCGCGCCGGTGCGGGCGACGTCGTCGAACGCTGCGGCGGCGGCCAGGTCGTAGGTGGCGCCGCCGACGATGAGCTCGATGAACTCGCCGCCGTGGTAGCGGATGCGGTCACGCTTCTGCTTCGGTGTCTTGCCGGGCACGTACACCCGGCCGTGCACCCCCATCGAACGGCAGGCCAGCGCGAAACCCTGTGCATGGTTGCCTGCCGAAGCGCACACCACACCCGCGGCGAGCTCATCCTCGGAGAGCTGCATCAGCAGGTTGTAGGCGCCGCGCAGCTTGTAGGAGCGCACCACCTGTAGGTCCTCGCGTTTGAGGTACACCTCGGCGCCGGTGGCGGCCGACAGCCGGTCACTGTGCTGCAGCGGGCTGGTGGAGACCACGCCGGAAATTCGCCGGGCAGCCTCGTCGATGTCAGCCGCGGTCAGCGGTCCCGACAATCGGCTCTGGCTCAGTTCGGCGGTCACCGAACAATGGTCCCACCAACCCCGCTAAATCAGTGAATCGGGGCGAGCCCGAAGCTGGTCAGGCCGGGTTGAGCAGTCTGGACTCGAACAGCATCGAATCCTTCATACGATGCAGACCCTTCGCGGCTGCCAGCACACCGAGATCGGCCAGCGGCTCGACGATGATGACCGTCATATAGGCCGCGCCGAAGGTCGCGATGCTCGCCACGGTCTGGCCGCTGAATCCTTCGCCGTAGAGCGCCCAGAACGCCACCCACGACACGATGCCGGCCTGGTAGGTGGTCGACAAGGCGAGTGCCTGGCGGTACTTCAGCTGCACGTAGGGCGTGTGCGGCGCGATGACGCGCGTGGCCACCAGGTGCAGGGCGAACAACGGCACCAGCAGCGTGGTGACGTTCATGCCGTACTGCGGCAGGTCGAACGGAGCGAAGAACAGCCCCTGCAGCAGCAGGCCCGCGGCCAATCCGATCGCCGCCGGCGCCATCCCGAACAGCAGGAACAGAGTCGAACCCAGGATCAGGTGCACTTCGGAGACCCCGACCGGATAGTGCGGAAACACCTGGAAGAAGGTGAACACCAGCGCCGTGGTCGCCGCACTGCGCAGCAGCAGGGCGCCGACGCCGCGCTCTTTGATCAGCTGCCAGGCCGTGTAGGCGCTGTACGCACCGACGCCGCCGGCACTGACATAGCTCAAGATGATCTTCGGGCCTTCGACAATCCCCGGCTCGATATGCATGGATGATCCCTTCGCGACGCAGCAATGGCCATCGCCCGATTCCACGGGGCGATGCCCGCCGGGTGCGGCGCACCCGGCACAGCTGGCAGGTCTTCGGACTCACAGGCGCGCATCGTGACGATGCATCTACTGGCCGTCGCTTCCCGGCCGCATGACTGCTGCGGGCCAGTGCCGATGACGGCGGTCGTTCCTGCATACCGCTGCGGGACAGTCCCGGATTCACACCGGGTTCCCTCTCACGACGCGCCACCTGCACACATCGCTCGATTCCGCGACGAATCCGCCACGGAAAACCATCTGCGCGGTGGACATTACCTTTCGTGCGCGCGCTCGACGATGTAAGACTTGTCAACATGGCGACCGCGTCGTACCACCATGGCAACCTGCGCCAAGCGCTGCTCGAGCACGGCGTCGAACTGGCCCGCACCGGCGGCCCGGATGCGGTGGTGCTGCGTGACGTGCAGCGGCTGGCAGGGGTCAGCAACTCGGCGGCCTACCGGCATTACGCCGACCGCCACGCCCTGCTGGCCGCGGTGCAGGTCTACGGGATGGGCCAGCTCGGTGACGCGATGCTGGAATCGCTTGCCGCCGTTCCCAACCGGGGACCGCGGGATCGCCGCGCGCTGGCCCGCTTCCGCGCCACCGGGCAGGCCTACATCGATTTCGCGCTGGCCGAGCCGGGCCTGTTTCGTACCGCGTTCGCTCCCGAGGGACCCCATCCGAGCAACGAGGCCGTGCAGCCGGGGCGGCATCCGTATCAGATTCTCAGCGCCTGCGTCGACGATCTTGTCACCGCCGGCGTACTCACGGCGAGCCGTCGCGATGGCGTGGATGAAGCGGCGTGGGCCGCGGTGCACGGCCTGGCCACGTTGTTCCTGGACGGACCGCTCGCCCAGGCAGATGCCCAGCGCAAGCAGCTGATCGCCGATCGCCTGTTCGACCTCATCGGCGAAGGAATCCGTTAGACCCCCACATGTTGACAGTGTCAACTTGAGCTGCCATGCTTGCCGATGTTAACGCTGTCAACATGAAAGTCGGCGCTCATGACCACTGGCACCGCCCCCCGGACCTACGGCACCGGGGCGCACGCCGCACCACCGCGCATCCGGCCAATCGCGATCCTCGCCGTCGTCCTCATCGCGGCCCTGGCCATCAACGTGGAAACAACGATCGTCAATGTCGCTCTGCCCACCCTGAATTCGGCACTGAACGCCTCCACCCGCGGACTGCAATGGATAGTCGACGCCTACAACCTGGCCTTCGCCGCACTCGTACTGGCCGGCGGCACCGTCGGTGACAAGTTCGGCCGCCGCGGGACGCTGATCGCCGGACTGGTCCTGTTCGCGATCAGCAGCGTGGGCGCCGCCCTGTGCTCCACCACCGGCGAACTGATCGTCATGCGCCTGGTAATGGGCATCGCCTCAGCGCTCATCTACCCCACCACGCTGGCCATCATCACCGACACCTTCCGCGACCCGCGCCACCGGGCGGCCGCCATCGGCGTCTGGGGTGCCGTCACCGGACTGGGCGTGGCCATCGGC